>JBDIBB010000133.1:0-10289 GCA_039812685.1 Vicinamibacteraceae bacterium | reverse complement strand
GGCGTCCGCGGCTCGTTCGCATCCGTCGCGAACTCGCAGGGGGCGTTGTCGATCTGCAGTTGCGGCTCGCACAGGTCGAGACCGGCGTGCCGCTCGGGCCCGAGGCGTTGCACGTGCGCGTGCCGGCCGGCGCCGAACCGATCTCGCTCGACGACCTGCGCCGGTCGAGCCCGCTGGCGGCGCGTTGACGCGTCTGTCGCCGGAGGGATCCCGATGATGCGCCTGCGGGCTCACGCCAAGATCAACCTCGACCTGCGCGTCACGCGGCGGCGGCCCGATGGCTATCACGACATCTCCACCATCTTTCAGTCGCTGGCCCTGCACGATGTCGTGACGCTGGAGGCGCACGACGGTCCGCTGGAAGTGACCGCCGACGATCCTGGGGTGCCGGGCGGGCGGGCGAACCTCTGCGCGAAAGCCGTGGACGCGTTGTGGCAGGCCCTGGGTCGACCCGGTGAGCCGGCGGGGTGGCACGTGACGCTGGAGAAGCGCATTCCCGCGGCCGCCGGTCTCGGTGGCGGCAGCAGCGACGCGGCGGCGGTCATGGCCGGGCTGGCCCGGCAATGGGCTGTCGCCGAGGACGATGCCCGGGTGCTGGCGGCCGCGGCACGCGTTGGCGCCGACGTGCCGTATTTCCTCGTGGGCGGGACCGTGCTCGGCACGGGCCGCGGTGACGTCCTCACGCCGTTGCCCGACCTGCCGGCGTCGGAGGTCGTCCTGGTGCAGCCGGCCTTCGGGTTGTCGACCGCGCACGTCTATGGCCTCCACGATGCGGTGGCCGATGTGGCGGCGTGCTGGCCCGGGTCGGTGCCGGCCGGGCCCGCCTCGGCCTGCCGCAACGATCTGGAGCGCGCGGCGGGCGCGGCCCACCCGGGCCTGCCCGTGCTCGGGGCCCGCCTGCGGCGCCTCGGTGCGCGGGTGGCGGCGATGACCGGCAGCGGGTCGGTCGTGTTCGGCCTGTTCCACGATCCGGCACTCGCCGACCGTGCGGCTGCGGCGCTGGAGGGTGGCGCCGTGCGGGTGCTGCGCACGACGACGATCGCGCGCGCCGCCTACGTGCGGTCCCGCTTCATCGCCTGAGCGCCCGGCCGCTTTGGCCGGGGGGCTCGCCAGAATCGTTGCCGGCGGCTCGGCGCTTCGTGTACACTGCGCGTTTGTGCCTGCCCAGGCAGCGCACGCAGGGACCGAGGGGTTGCCTTCCACGGGGCGCGGCCGGCCGCAGGCGGCGCGTGGATCGGTGGCGGTCCGGCGGGCGTGGCGGGGCAGACGGCGCGCACGCCTGGGCGAGCGTTGGGGCTCGCGGAGATGGGGCGTGGCCAAGCTGGTAAGGCACGGGACTTTGGATCCCGTTACCGGAGGTTCGAATCCTCCCGCCCCAGCCAAGTTCGCGTGCCGCGCGCCCGACACGCAGTCCGCCGCCATCGACGGCAGCATCCCAGTGGTATGCACCGGGCCGAGCTGAAAATCTTCTCCGGCAGCGCGCACCCGCAACTGGCGCGGGAGATCGCGGACTTCCTTGGCGCTCCCCTGGGGCAGGCGAGGCTCCATCGTTTTCCCGACACCGAGGTCTCGTTCCAGATCGACGAGAACATCCGCGGGACCGACGTCTTCGTGATCCAGCCGACGTGCCGGCCGGTGGATGCAAGCCTCGTCGAGCTGTGCATCATGATCGACGCGTTCCGCCGCTCGTCGGCGTGGCGCATCACGGCCGTCGTGCCCTACTACGGCTACGCGCGCCAGGATCGCAAGGATCGTCCCCGCGTGCCGATCTCGGCCAAGCTCGTGGCGAACCTGCTCAGCGCGGCCGGCACGCACCGCGTGCTGACGATGGACCTGCACAAGGCGCAGATCCAGGGGTTCTTCGACATCCCGGTGGATCACCTGTTTGCGGCGCCGGTGATCATCGACTACCTCGCGCGGCAGCAGTTCCCGAACCTGACGGTGGTGTCGCCCGACGCCGGCGGCGCCGAACGCGCCCGCGCCTACGCCAAGCGGCTCAACGCGGAGCTGGCAATCGTCGACAAGCGGCGCAGCGCCGAGACCAACGTGTCGGAGGTGATGCACGTGGTCGGCGACGTGCAGGGCCGCACCTGCGTCCTGCAGGACGACATCATCGACACGGCCGGCACGATCACGAAGGCGGCCACGGCGCTCAAGGCCAACGGGGCCGCGCGCGTGATCGCGTGCGCCGTACACGGCGTGCTGTCGGCTGACGCGCTCGATCGCATCCAGCAGGCGCCGATCGATCGGCTCATCGTCACCAACACGATCCCGCAGGACGGGATCGAGGAGAGGTCGCCGAAGGTGAAGTGCCTCTCGGTGGCGCGCCTGCTCGGGCAGGCGATTCGCAGCATCCACGAGGAGACCTCGGTGTCCTCGCTCTTCGTCTAGGACGTCACGCAGGAAAGCAGAAGAAGATCATGGCAGCCACGTTGAACGCAGTGAAGCGCGACACCAGGGGCAAGAACGAGGCCAGGCGCCTGCGCGTCGCCGGGCAGATCCCCGGCGTCGTCTACGGCGGAGGGCAGGGCGCGGCCGTGCCGATCGCCATCGAGCCGAAGGCGCTGTCGCGCATCCTCCACTCGGAATCCGGCGTGAACACGCTGATCGACCTCAGCGTCGACGGCAGCAGCGCGGGGATGGTGCTCGTCAAGGAGTTCCAGCTCGACCCGATCAGGAAGCACCTGCTGCACGCCGACTTCTACCGGCTGGCGATGGACCGGCCGATCACGGTGACCGTGCAGGTGCACCTCACCGGCGAGTCCAAGGGCGTCAAGCAGCAGAACGGCGTGGTCGAGTTCCTCACGCGCGAGGTGGCGATCGAGGTGCTGCCGACGCAGATCCCCGAGCAGATCGTGGTGGACGTCACCGAGCTGATGATCGGCCAGGGCGTGCGCGTGCGCGACGTCGCGAAGGATGCGCTCTGGGAGCCGGTCACCGACGGCGACGTGATGCTCGTCCACGTGACGGCGCCGCGCGGCACCGAGGAGCCGGCCGAGGGGGCCGCCGAACCGGCCGCGGCGACACCCGGCACCGAGCCCGAGGTGATCAAGAAGGGCAAGTCCGAGAAGGCCGAGTAGCCGGACGGCGCCGTGGTCCTGCTCGTCGGCCTCGGCAACCCCGGCCCGCGCTACCGCGACACCTACCACAACATCGGGTACGGCGTGGTGGACGAGATTGCCCGGCGGCATCGCGTGTCGTTCGGGCCGGCGCCGGCCGATGCGCTGGTGGCGCGCGTGCGGCGGCCGGAGCGTGACGTGCTGCTGGTGAAGCCGCTGACGTTCATGAACCTCAGCGGCCGGGCCGTGAGCGACCTGCAGCGCTTCTACAAGGTGGAGCCCGAGGCGCTGCTGGTGATTCTCGACGACGTGAGCCTGCCGTCCGGGCGGCTGCGGCTGCGGGCGCGAGGCTCGGCCGGCGGGCACAACGGGCTGAAGTCGATCATCGGCCAGCTCGGGACCGACGCGTTTCCGCGGCTGCGCGTCGGCGTGGGCCGCGGCGATCCGCGGCGCGACCTCGCCGACCACGTGCTCGCGCGCGTGCCGGCCGAGGAGCGCGAGACCCTGCGGGAGGCCGTCGTGCTGGCGGCCGATGCCGCGGAATGCTTCGTCGAGGCCGGCGTGCTCGAGGCGATGAACCGCTTCAACGCCGGGCCGAAGACGACGGAGGGAACCGAGACGGTGGAGTAGCGCGTTCCCGACAGACGGCCCGGGCGACCGGGCCCGCACACTGCTCCTTGCCGGCGCATGGTGCGCCGGCCGTTCAGTCCAGAAGGAGACCGAATGAGCGCACGACAGTACGAACTCATCTACATCGCCGTGCCGGAGTCGTCCGAGCAGGAGCTCGCCGACCTGCACGCGCTGGTGGAAGGCATCGTCACGCGCCTGGAGGGCGCGCTGGTCAGGTCCGAACCGTGGGGACGGCGAAAGCTGGCGTACGAGATCGGGCCGTACAAGGAAGGCATCTACGTGCTCGAGGTGCTCTCGGGACCGCCCACGATGGTGCGCGAGCTGAATCGCCGGCTCAAGGTGAGCGACCGCGTGATCCGCCACATCGTCGTCCGCGTCGACGAAGTCGAGGCGGTCGCGGCGCGCCGCAAGTCGGCCCGCCAGCAGGAGAGCGCGCGGCGGCGCGCGGCGCGCGGGCTCCCGCCGCTGCCCGAGCCGGGCGAGGACACGCCGGCGACCACCAACCCCGAGACCGAGGCGCCCGAAGCGCCGGCGGAGGCGTAAGTCATGGCTGAACAGCATTCCAATTCACAGTCGGGCGGCGGAGCGTCGTCGGGCGGCTCGGGCTTCGGTGGCGGGCAGCGATCGGGCGGCGGCGGCGGTCGCGGCCGCCGCGACGAGAAGGGCGGACGCCGCGGGATGTTCCGGCGCCGGCGCGTGTGCAAGTTCTGCGTGGAGAAGATCGACACCATCAGCTACAAGGACGTGCGGATGCTGTCGGCCTTCATTCCCGAGCGCGGCAAGATCCAGCCCCGCCGCCTCTCGGGCACCTGTGCCACGCATCAGCGCAAGCTGCAGCTCGCCATCAAGCGGGCGCGCCAGCTCGCCCTGATCCCCTACGTCACCGACTGAGGCCTCCGGAGGACCCACCATGATCGAAGTGATTCTCAAGGAGGACGTCGAGCACCTCGGCCACCGCGGCGACATCGTCCGCGTGGCGCCGGGCTTCGCCCGCAACTACCTGCTGCCACGCCAGCTCGCGATGCCGGTGACGGCGGGCAACAGGCGGCAGATCGAGCACATCAAGAAGATCGCGGTGATTCGCGCGGCCGAGGAGAGAGCCGTCGCCCAACAGCTGGCCGCTCGCCTGGCCGCCGTCGTCTGCGTGATCGCGCGGCGCGTGGGCGAGACCGAGACACTCTACGGGTCGGTGACCTCCACCGACATCGCCGAGGTGCTCGCCGCCCAGGGGATCGAGATCGATCGCCGGCGCATCCAGCTGCCGGATCCGATCAAGACGCTCGGCGATCATCAGGTGCCCGTCCGGCTGCACCGTGACGTCACGGCGACCATCGCCGTGCAGGTGGTCAGGGAAGGCTGACGGCAGCCGCGGGTCCGACCCGCGCGTCCCGGCGACCCGCGACGGGCGCCAGCGTTCGCGGCTGGCGCCCGTCGTCTGTACGGCGATCGGGGGCAGCGTCCGCCATCCCGCACGCGGCCTTGCCCGGCGCTCACGACGCGGGTAGGATCGCCTTCCCGCGCCCTCGCGTCCTCAGTCACCGCTGTTTCCGATGTCCGACGAGATCCCGCGCACGCTGCCGCACAATCTCGACGCCGAGCGCGCCGTGCTCGGGGCGATCCTGATCCGCAACGAGGCGATCAACGCGGCCACGGTCCTGATTGACAGCGCCGACTTCTTCCGCGCCGCGCACCGCATCGTCTTCGACCGGATGGTGGCGCTCAGCCAGCGCGGGCAGGCGATCGACTTCGTGACGCTGGTCGAGGAACTCGGCCGTACGGGGCAGGTCGAGGAGGTGGGCGGCGCGGCCTACGTCGCCGCGCTCACCGACGGTGTCCCGCGCGCGACCAACGTCGAGCACTACGCCCGCATCGTCAAGGAGAAGTCGACGCGGCGCCGGCTGATCGTCTCGGCGAACCAGATTCTCTCCAATGCCTACTCCAGCGAAGACGAGGCCGACCAGCAGCTGGATGCCGCGCAGCGGCAGATCTTCGAGATCTCCGACGATGCGGTCCGGTCGGGATTCGTGCCGCTCTCCGCCGTGGTGCGCGACGGCTTCGCCACGCTCGAGGCGCTGCAGAGCCACGGCAGCGCCATCACGGGCGTGCCCACCGGCTTCACGGAGCTCGACACCGTCACCTCCGGCCTGCAGCCCTCGGATCTCGTCATCGTCGCGGCCCGCCCGTCGATGGGCAAGACCAGCTTCGTGCTCAACATCGCCAGCCACGTCGGCATGCGCGCCGGCAAGGGGGCGGTCGGGTTCTTCTCGCTCGAGATGTCGAAAGAGCAGCTCTTCATGCGGCTGCTCACCGCCGAGGCCCGGATCGATGCGCACCGGCTCCGCACCGGCCGGATCAACACCGCCGACTGGGGCCGGATCACCGAGGCGCTCGGCGTGCTCACCGACGCCCGCATCTTCATCGACGACACGGCGTCGATCGGCGTGCTCGAGATGCGTGCCAAGGCACGGCAGCTCAAGGCCGACCAGGGCCTCGACCTGCTCATCGTCGACTACGTGCAGCTCATGCAGGGGCGCGGCCGCTTCGAGAACCGCCAGCTCGAGATCGCCTCGATTTCCCGGTCGCTCAAGGCGCTCGCCAAGGAACTGCACGTGCCGGTCGTCGCGCTCTCGCAGCTCTCGCGCGCGCCCGACACGCGCTCGGATCACCGGCCGCTGCTCTCGGACCTGCGGGAGTGCGTGACGGGCGAAACCCTCGTGATGCTCGCCGATGGCCGGCGCGTGCCGATTGCCGGCCTCGTGGGCCAGACGCCGGAAGTGCTGGCCGTGGATGGCGCACATCGAGTGGTGGCCGCCCGAAGCGACCGGGTGTGGATGGTGGGCGAGCGACCCGTGTTTCGGGTGCTGCTCGCGAGCGGTCGCCGGCTGAGGGCGACGGGCAGGCATCGGGTGCTTGGCTCCGCCGGCTGGACGCGTGTCGATGCCCTGGCGCCCGGGGAGCGGGTGGCCCTGGCGCGCGAACTGCCCGAGGTCTCGGCGATCCCCGCGTGGTCGGACGCGCGGGCCGCCCTGCTCGACGCGAGGGTGAGCGCGGCCACGACGAACCCGAATGTCGACACGCTCCCGCGGGAGGTCTTCACGATGGTGCGCGAGGAGATGCGCCGCGGCGGCGTGTCGCAACGGGCGATGGCGGCGCGGCGAGGCATGTCCTGCGGCGGGCATGCGCACTCTGCCTTCGCGCCGACGCGTGCCGCGGTGGCCGACCATGCGCAGCACCTCGACAGCGAACCGCTCCGTCAGTGGGCCGGCTCCCCGCTGTTCTGGGACGAGGTGGTGGCCGTCGAGCCCGCCGGCACCGACACCGTCTACGACCTCACGGTGCCCGGCCCTGCGTGCTGGCTGGCGGACGGCATCGTGAGCCACAACTCCGGCTCGCTCGAACAGGATGCGGATGTCGTGCTCTTCATCTACCGCCCGGCCGTGTACAAGGGCGAGGACGAGGAAGACGACGGCATCGCCGAGATCATTGTCGGCAAGCAGCGCAACGGACCGATCGGCACCGTGAAGCTCGCCTTCATCAACGAGTACACGCGCTTCGAGAACCTCGAACGGAACCCGTACCCGCAGCAGGAGTAGCCGTGCGGCCCACCCGCGCGATCGTGGATCTCGGCGCGCTGGCGCGCAACTGCCAGGCCCTGACGGCCTTCCTGGAGCAGACGGCGGCGGTCTCCGGCCGGCGGGCCCCGCGCGTGATCGCCGTCGTGAAGGCCGACGGCTACGGGCACGGCGCCGCGCGCGTGGCGCGGGCGCTGGCCGCTGCGGGTGCGCCGATGTTCGCCGTGGCCGACGTGGGGGAGGGCGCCGAACTGCGCGAGGCCGGCATCACCCGGCCCATCCTCGTCCTGGGCGCCGTGGCGGCCGGACCGGTCGCCGGCATCTTCGAACACCGCCTGATCCCGACCGTCGCGGCGCCGGAGGCCGCGGCCGAACTCGCCGCCGCCGCCGCGACCCGCGGCGTGCGGGTGCCGTGTCACGTGAAGATCGACACCGGCATGCACCGCTTCGGCCTCCGCAGCGATGGCCTGCGCGACACCCTGCCCGCGGTGCTGGCGCACGCGGCGATCGAGGTGACCGGCGTCTACACGCAGTTTGCGACGGCCGACGACTTCGAGCACCCGCTCTACGACGAGCAGCGCGCGCGCTTCGACGAGGCGCTGCGGACCTGCGCCGCGCTGGGCGTGACCGGGGCGATGCGGCATGCGGCGAAGAGCGGCGCACTGCTGCGCGACGAGCGCGTCTGGTTCGACGCCGTGCGCCCCGGGCTGCTGCTCTACGGCGTCGTGCCGCCGCCCGGCTTCACGACGCTGCCGCTGGAGCCCGTCATGTCGCTGCACAGCCGCGTGGTGGCGGTGAAGGGCCTGCGCCCCGGCGACCACGTCGGCTACGGCGCACGCTACACCGCGGCGGGCGACCAGGTCGTGGCCATCGTTCCGGCCGGCTACACTGACGGCATCGACACGCGCCTCGCCAACCGGGGCGTGGCGCTGGTCCGGGGGCGACGCGTGCCGGTGATCGGCTCGGTGTGCATGGACTCGATGATGCTCGATGTCACGGGCCACGACGTGACGCCGGGCGACGAGGTGGTGATCGTCGGCCGGCAGGGCGAGGAGGAGATCGGGGTGCGCGAGGTGGCGGCCACCGTCGGCACCCACCCGTGGGAACTGCTCTGCCGCCTCGGCCCGCGCATCGAGCGGGAGTACGTGTGACGGCCGCCTCGAGCGCCCAGTGAAGGGCGGAGCGAGTCGACCCGGCCTCAAGCCCCAAGCCTCAAGCCTCAGGCCCCAGGCCCCAAGCCCCAAGCCCCGATGAAACCCCCCAAGACCGTCTTCGTCTGTCAGGAATGCGGCGCGCAGCACCAGAAGTGGATGGGCCGCTGCGGCGACTGCGGCGCGTGGAACACGATCGTCGAGGAGAAGCTCGCGCCGCCGCTGCCGGCATCGGGTCCCGGCGCCAGGCCTGGCCTCACCTCCGATCCGGGCGCGCAACTCTACGCCGACGTCGATCTCGTCGTGGCCGAACGAATCACGTCTGGCGTCGGCGAGTTCGATCGCGTGCTGGGGGGCGGCATCGTGCCGGGATCCATGGTCCTGCTCGGTGGGGAGCCCGGCATCGGCAAGTCGACGCTGCTGCTGCAGGTGGCGGCCGCCTTCGCGCAGCGCGCCCCGGTGCTCTACTGCTCGGGCGAGGAGTCGTCCCACCAGATCAAGTCGCGCGGCGAGCGCCTCGGCGTCGGCCGCGCGCCGCTCTACCTGCTCGCCGAGACGTGCCTCGAGCGCGTGCTGGAAGAGGTGGGACGCCTGGAGCCGGCGCTGCTCATCGTCGACTCGGTACAGACCGTGTTCTCGCTGAAGATGCAGTCGGCGCCCGGCAGCGTCGGGCAGGTGCGCGAGTGCGCGACACAGCTGCTGTTCACGGCGAAGGGACGTAACCTGCCCACCTTCATCGTCGGTCACGTCACGAAGGACGGCAGCCTCGCGGGCCCCAAGGTGCTCGAGCACGTCGTCGACACCGTGCTCTATTTCGAGGGCGAACGCCACCAGGCCTATCGCATCGTCCGCGCCGTGAAGAACCGCTTCGGCGCCGTGAGCGAACTGGGCGTGTTCGAGATGACGGGACGCGGGCTGCGCGCCGTGCCGAACCCGTCGGAGCTGTTCCTCTCGCAGCGGCCGAAGGCGACGCCCGGATCCGCCGTGCTGTGCTGCCTGGAGGGGTCGCGGCCGCTGCTCGTCGAGGTGCAGGCGCTGGTGAGCACGTCGACCTACGGCAACGCGCAGCGCATGACCAGCGGCCTCGACCGCAACCGCCTCACGCTGCTGCTCGCGGTGCTCGAGAAGCGCGCGGGCCTGAACCTCGTGGCCGAGGACGTGTTCGTCAACGTCGCCGGCGGCCTGTCGGTGACCGAGCCGGCTGCGGATCTCGCGGTGGTGACGGCGCTCGTCTCGAGCGTGCGCAACCGGCCGCTGGTCGAGCGCACGGCGCTGTTTGGCGAGGTCGGGCTCGCCGGCGAGGTCCGCAGCACCACACAGGGGCCGCTGCGCGTGCGCGAGGCGGCGCAACTGGGCTACTCGCGCGTGATCCTCCCCGAGGGCAACTGCCCGCCCGAGGAAGCCCCCGCCGGCTGCGAGCTGGTGCCTGTCCGTTCGGTGGGCGAGGCGATCGAAGCAGCCATCGCCTGGTAACGGCGCCGCCGGGCGCCGCAGATCGTCAGGGCCGGTCCTGCCTGGATCTCCCGGCGCGCCAGCGCGCCGTGGCCCGGCTCACGTATGCCAGGCGCTGCAGGCCGGTGGGATGTCGCCGCGTGAACCAGCGAACCTGGTCCAGCACGCCGGCGCGTTCGTCATCGGCGATCGGCGTGCGCAGGCAGGCCTCGGCCTCCTCCGGCGTGACGCTCGAGGCGACGCGCCGGGCCAGCGCGCGTGCGCAGTCTGCACCCCGCGGTTCACAAGTGACGCCGCAACCGACGAAAATCGTCGCTGTTCCTCCTCGTGATTTCACCATTGTCGAGGCCGTGCTCCGGCCGGGACGCGGCGAGCTTCGATTTCCGGCCCCGTGACGCTGGCGTCGGCCTTGCAGAGTTGGCGTC
>JBDIBB010000132.1:0-10290 GCA_039812685.1 Vicinamibacteraceae bacterium | reverse complement strand
CGCGTCACGCGCGTCGACACCAGCCGCGCCGAGCGCATGCCGGGCGTGCGCGCCGTGCTCACCGCGCGGTCGCCGGGCACCGACATCGGATGGTACCTGGGCCCCAAGGGCCCCATGAGCACCATCTTCGACCCGCACTGCCGCTTCGCCGGTGAGGAGGTGGCGGCCGTCGCCGCCGACACGCCCTACCAGGCGCAGGACGCGGCGCGCGCCATCGAGGTCGACTACGACGTGCTGCCCTTCGCCGTCGACGTCGACGCCGCGCGGGCGCCGGGCGCCACGCCCATCCTCGGCGACAGCAACCTCGCGGGCGAGCCGCGCGTGGCCCAACGCGGCGAGGTCGCCGCCGGCTTCGCTACGGCCGACGCCATCGTCGAAGGCGAGTTCTCCACCGCCGCCGAACTGCACGTGCCGATCGAGCTGCACGGCTGCGTCGCACGCTGGGACGGCGCGCGGCTCGTCGTGTGGGACTCGCTGCAGGGCGTGTTCCCCGCACAGGCCACGCTCGCGCGCGCGCTGCGGCTGCCGCTGGCCCGCGTGCGCGTGATCGGGCCCTACATGGGCGGCGGCTTCGGCAGCAAGCTCGACACCGGCAAGTACGCCGTCATCGCCGCGCTGCTCGCGCAGCGCACCGGACGGCCCGTGCGCCTCTTCATGACGCGCGAGGAGACGATGCTCGCCATCGGGAACCGGCCCGGCGTGCGCATGCGCGTGAAGGTCGGGGCGAAGAAGGACGGCACGCTCACCGCCATCGAACTCGACTGCGTCGGCTCGGGCGGCGCCTACTCGGCCGATGGCACCAGCGGCGTCGACTACCAGGCGCTGGATCTCTACCGCTGTCCGAACGTCCGCACCCAGTCCACCAACGTCTTCGTCAACCTCGGGCCCGAGCGGCCGTTCCGCGCGCCGGGCCATCCGCAGGGGTCCTGGGGCCTGGAGCAGGCGCTGGATCTGCTGGCCATCCGCCTGAACCTCGATCCCGTGACGCTGCGCCTGCGCAACCTCACCGAGGTGAGCCAGGCCCGGCCGAACCAGCCGCGCTACACGAGCACCGGGTTCCGGCAGTGCCTGGAGGAGGGCGCGAAGGCCTTCGGATGGGCCGAGGCGCGCGCCCGCGCCACGGGCACGGGCCCGCTGCGGCGCGGCGTGGGGATGGCCGGCGGCATGTGGCGCGGCGGCGGCGGTGGCCCGCCCTCCACCATCGTCGTCAGCCTCCGCCCCGACGGCAGCGCCGACCTCAACATGGGCGCCAGCGATCTCGGCACCGGCACCAAGACGTGGGCCGTGATGATCGTCGCCGAGGAACTCGGCATCCCGATGGACCGCATCTCGGTGGAACACGCCGACACGGGCACGACGCAGTTCACCGGCCCGAGCGGCGGCAGCAAGACCGTGCCCACCGAAGCGCCCGCCATCCGCGCCGCCGTACTCGAGCTGAAGCGGCAGGTGATCGAACTGGCCGCCGCGCAGCTGGGGGCAGATCCGGCAACGCTCGGCGTCGCCGGCGGCGCGGTGGTGTCGAACACGGGCGCCACGCCGCCGCTTCCCTTCGACCGGCTCCGGGCGCTGGGCCAGCGCGGCGTGCTGGTCGGCGTCGGCATACGGACGCCCGACACGCACGGCCTGGCCGTGAACCCCTTCGCGGCGCACTTCGCCGAGGTGGAGGTGAACGTGCGCACCGGCGAGGTGAAGATGACGCGTTACCTCGCGGCCCAGGACAGCGGCCGCGTGATGAACCGCCTCACCTACGACAACCAGGTGTTTGGCGCCATCACGCAGGGCGCGGGCCTGGCGCTCACCGAGGAACGCGTGGCCGATGCCGCGCACCACGGCCGCGTGCTCACCGCGAACCTGCACGACTACAAGGTGCCGACGGCACTCGACGTGCCGCCGGAACCGGTGTGCCTGCCGATCGATCCGCAGGATGCCATCTGCAACAGCACCGGGGCGAAGGGCCTCGGCGAACCGGCCCTGGTCCCGGCTGCCGCCGCCGTGGCCAATGCCGTGGCGCACGCCATCGGCCGGCGTGTCGCGCATGCGCCGATCACCCCGGCACGGGTGCTGGAAGCCCTGGCGGCGCCACCGGCGCAGAAGCGCGAGGCCCGGTCATGATCGCTCCCTTCGCCTACACGCGCGCGACCACCGTGAGGGAGGCCGTTGCGGCGCTGGCCGCCCCGGGCGCGCGAGCCCTTGCCGGCGGCACCGACCTGCTCGGCTGCGCCCGCGACAGGGTCTTCGACGTGAGCGCGGTCGTGTCGCTGGCCCGCGTCGACGCGCTGCGCGGCATCGCCGCGACGGCCGACGGCGGATTGCGCATCGGCGCGACGACGACCATCGACGCCATCGCGCGCCATCCCCTCGTCGCCGCCCGGTACCGGGCGCTGGCCGAGGCCGCGGCCGCCGTCGCCAGCCCGCAACTGCGCCACCAGGGCACGCTCGGCGGCAACCTCTGCCAGCGACCCCGCTGCTGGTACTTCCGCGGCGGCTACGATTGCGCCCGCAAGGGCGGCGACACCTGCTACGCGGTCGACGGCGACAACCGGTACCACTGCCTCTTCGGCGGCGGCGTCTGCGTCATCGTCCACCCTTCGGACACCGCGACGGCGCTGACGGCACTGGGGGCCACCGTGGCGATCGCGGGCCCGACAGGCGAACGGGCGGTGCCGATCGACGAGTTCTTCGTGCTGCCCGAAACCGACGTGACCCGCGAGCACGTCCTCGGGCCCGGAGAGATCGTGACCGAGGTGCGGCTGCCCGCGCTGCCGGAGGGCACGTTGAGCGCCTGCCGCAAGGTCCGCGCGCGCGGCGCCTGGGACTTCGCGCTGGCCAGTCTCGCGGCGACGGTGCGCCTCGAGAAAGACCGGGTTCGCGACGCGCGCCTGGTGCTCGGCGCGGCCGCGCCGATACCCTGGCGCGCCCGCGACGCCGAGCAGGCGATCGCCGGACAGCGGCTCGACGCGAAGACGATTCAGCGGGCGGCCGCCGCCGCCGTGCGCGGCGCGGCACCGCTCACGCACAACGGCTACAAGGTGCCGATGTTCCGGGGGCTGGTGGAGGAAGTTCTGGAAGGTTTCGCGCCGCGGGCCTGACCGGCGCGGCGGCGCGGGCGGCGGCGGCGCGCGCCGCCGCCTACCGCGTCCTGGTCACCTTCCTGATGCCGCGCGGCGCGTCGACGTCGTGGCCGCGCGCGGCCGCCAGGCCCATCGCCAGCAGTTGTCCCGGCACGACGTGCGTGAACGGGGAGAGCCACTCGGGCAGCGCCAGCGGCACCCGCAGCGGCGTCTGCGCCAGGGCGAGCGCCGGGTCGTCGTCGCTGATGCACGCCACCTCGGCGCCGCGCTCCCGCAGCGTTCGTATCAGTTGCCGCAGTTCCTCGAGCATCCGGCCCGAGGGCGCGATCGCAATCGCCGGGAGGCCCTCCTCCACCAGCGCCAGCGGCCCGTGCAGGAAGTCGGCGCTGCTGTAGGGCTCGACCAGGACGTAGGTGAGCTCCTTGAGCTTGAGCGCCACCTCGAACGCCGTGGCGTAGTTGAAGCCCCGGGCGATGACCACGGCGCGGCTGATCCCGGCGAAGCGTGCCGCCGCGTCGATGACGCCGGGAGCGCCGGCCAGCACGCGGCGCATCGCCTCGGGCACGCCCCGCACCTCCGCCTCGGCCGTGTCGCGATCGTCGTGCAGGGCCGCACTGAGCAGCGCGATGGCCGCCAGCGACGTGGTGTAGGTCTTGGTCGCCGCGACGGCCTTCTCCTCGCCCGCCGACAGGTCGATGACGAAGTCGCCCTCGCGCGCGAGGTCGGAGGCCACGTTGTTGGTGAGCACCGCGGTGAGCGCCCCCTGGCGGCGCGCCTCGGCCAGCACCGAGACGATGTCGGGGCTCGCGCCGCTCTGACTGATCCCGATCACCAGCGCGCCGGCAAAGCGCGGCCTGGCACCGTAGACCGTCAGCAGGCTCGGCGCCGCCAGCCCCACCAGCAGCCCGTTGCGCGCGCCGAGCGCGTATTGCGCGTAGCGCGCCGCGTTGTCGCTGGTGCCGCGCGCGGCAATCACGACGTGCGTGACGCCGCCAGCACGGATGGCCCCGGCCAGGCCCGCGATCGCCGCGTGCTGGGTCTGCAGCACGCGCGCGATCGCCTCGGGTTGCTCGTGGATCTCACGGTAGAGGTGGGTCGGAGAGAGCGCGGACATCCGTGGAACTCTACAGGCTTTCCGGCCCCGGGGCCACGCAGGTCCTGTCACGGAGCGCACACGGCGGCGCAAGGGGCGGGGCCCCGGCCACCGGGATTGAGCCGGCCGGCGGGCCCGACGACGCGAACGGCGGCGGCCGGTGCAGGTTCGGGTTGAATCGGCGCAAACCGAAGTGTATCGTCCTCGCATGCGTGCCCTATCCTTCCATCCCATTCGCACGTTTCTCGCAGCCGTCATCGTCCTCCTGCCTCTCACGGGCTCTACGGTCCTTGCACAAACGGCCTCCGGCGGCGACTTCGAGGGCATCGTCCGCGACGCCACCGGCGGCGTGCTGCCCGGCGCCTCGCTGGTGCTCACCAACGTGGACACCGGCGTGGAGCGCACGACGGTCACCAACGAGGCCGGCCGGTACCGCATCCCGGCGGTGGCCGCCGGCGCGTATCGCCTCACCGTGTCGCTGGACGGCTTCGCCACCGTGCAGCGCGAAGGGCTCACGCTCGAGGTGGGCCAGGTGGTCACCGTGGACATCTCGCTGCCGCTGGCCGGCGTCACGCAGGAAGTGACGGTGACGGCCGCGGCCCCGATCGTCGAGCGCGGCCGGACGCAGGGCGGCGCGGTGGTCACCCGCACCGAGATCGAGAACCTGCCGAGCAACGGCCGCGACTTCCTCAGCTTCTCCACGCAGGTCGCCGGCGTCACCGGCCAGCAGATGAGCGGCCAGGGCAGCGGCATCAGCTTCAACGGCCAGCGCGCCCGCAGCAACAACATCTCGCTGGACGGCGTGGACGCCAACGGTGCGCTCAACGGCAACACGCGCCAGACGATCAGCCAGGAAGCGGTGCGCGAGTTCCAGGTGGTCACCAGCCAGTTCGCGCCCGAGTTCGGCCGCGCGGCCGGCGGCCTGGTGAACATCGTGTCGCGCTCGGGCACCAACCAGCTCGGCGGCAACGCGTTCCTCTACGTCCGCGACGAGTCGATGGACGCGCGCAACGCCTTCGTGAAGGAAGGCAAGCCCGAGTTCCAGCGCCAGAACTTCGGCGGCACGCTCGGCGGACCGCTGAAGCGCAACCGCACCTTCTTCTTCGGCGCCTTCGAGCGCATGCAGCGCGACGAGAGCGGCGTGGTCACCATCAGCGACGCGGCGGTCGCGACGATCAACGCGACGCTCGCCGCCCGGCCGATTCCCGGCTCGGCGGTGACGTCGGTCGCCAACGGTGTCTACCCGATCACGCGCCGCGACACGCTGGCCTCACTCAAGCTCGACCACGTGCTGAACGCGGCCCACAGCTTCGGCTTCCGCTACACGTACGGCAAGAGCGTCGAGAGCAACGCCGGCGGCGTCGGCATCGGCGGCCTGCTCGACGTCTCGGCCGGCGGCGGTCAGCGCGGCACCGACCAGTCGTTCCTCTTCTCCTGGACCAACATCATCTCGCCGACGCTGCTCGGCGAGGCGCGGCTGCAGGTGGCCCCGCGCGACCTCGAGCAGTACGCCAACGACGCGGTCGGCCCGCGCGTGGTCATCTCGGGCGTGGGCACCTGGGGCCGCAGCACCAACTTCCCGGTGATCCTCGACGAGGTCACCACCCAGGGCAGCTACACCCTGAGCTGGCAGAGAGGCACCCACTTCTTCAAGGTGGGCGGCGACGTCAACCGCATCGCCGCCACCTCGTCGTTCCCCGTCAGCTTCGCCGGCAGCTTCACCTTCGGCAGCCTGGCGACGTTCGTCGCCGGCACGCCGACGACGTTCACGCAGGGCTTCGGCAACCCCATCATCGACCTGCCCGACACGATGTACGCCGTCTTCGCGCAGGACTCGTGGACGATCAGCGATCGGCTCACGCTCGTCTACGGCCTGCGCTACGACTACGACGCGCAGCCGAAGCACATCCCGCGCGACCGCAACAACCCGCTCGAGGCGCCGCTCGACGATGGCATCCACCGCGACGGGAACAACGTGTCGCCGCGGGCCGGGTTCACGTGGGATCCGGTCGGCGGCGGGCGCACCCTGATCCGCGGCGGCTACGGGCGGTTCTACGACAAGATCTTCCTGCTCGTGGCGCGCAACGCGCTGCTGGCGCGCCAGTCGGTCTCGCTCTCGGGCGCCAACGCCACCGCCCAGTTCGCGCGCGGCGCCTTCCCCGAGAGCAACCAGTTGCCGTCGGGCTTCACCCTCACCCGCCCGAGCATCAACAAGGCCGATCCGGAGATGCAGATTCCCTACATCGACCAGGTGAGCCTGGGCGTGGAGCGGCAGATCGCCACCAACTGGTCGGCCGGCGTGAACTTCGTGCGCAACTGGGGCACGGCGACGCTGGTGTCGGACAACACCAACCTCGGGCCGCCGACGGTGCTCACCGCCGCCAACGCCGCCTCGCTCGGCGTGGCCAACCCGAACCCGCAGCAGATCGGCCGCCCCTACTACGGCTCCACCAACCGCCTGAACCCGCTCTACAACAACATCCAGATGGTCTCCTCGAGCGGCTGGTCGAAGTACTACGGCTTCCAGTTCACGCTGCAGAAGCGGCTGGCCGACGGCTACTCGCTGCGCGTGAACTACATCCTCTCGGAGGCCAGCGACGACGGGTCGGACTTCACGCAGGCCGAACAGCCCAACGATCCATACAACCGGCGCGCCGAGCGCTCCTACTCGGCCGAGCACCAGCGGCATCGCGTGACCGTCACGGGCGTGTGGGAACTCCCCTACGGCCAGGACGAGGGAGCCGACATGAACCCGGCGGCGCGCGCGCTGCTGGGCGGCTGGACGCTCTCCTCGACCTTCACCTACCGCAGCGCAACGGCCGAGAACCCCGTCGTCGGCTCCGACGTGAACACCGACGGCAACAGCAGCACCGACCGGCCCTTCATCAACGGTGTGATGGCCGGACGCAACTCGTACGAAGGCGGCAACTTCGCGAGCGTGAACGCGCGCCTCTCGAAGCGCTTCCGCTTCGACCGGCGGCGCGCGCTGCTGCTGCAGCTCGAAGCCTTCAACCTGTTGAACCGGACCAACCTCTCGGGCATCAACATGACGTGGGGCACCGCCGTCGCGCCGCGCGATACGTTCGGGCAGTTCACCTCGGCCGGCAGCCCACGCCAGATGCAACTGGGCCTGAAGTTCGAGTTCTAGATCCGCCGCCCGGGTGATCGTGATGCCCTCCCTGGCGCCGCGCACGCGCGGCGCCCTCTGCCTGCTGGCGGCCGTCGCGCTCGCGGCGGCCGCCGCGCCCTCGTTCCTGCGCATGCGCGGCGACGACCCGATTTCGCCCGGGCCCGGCGTCAGCGCGCAGCGCACGCTCTCGGACTGGCTGCCAGCCCTCGCCGGCACGCCCGTGGACACCCCCGTCTTCGTGATGGAGGGCGAGGCGCCGGGCGGCACCGTCGTGGTGCTCGGCGGCACCCACGGTGACGAGCCCGCCGGCTACGTCGCGGCCGTCGTGCTCGTGGAGCACGCGCGCGTCGCCGCGGGACGGCTCATCGTGATCCCGCGTGCGAACGCCAGCGGGTTCACGCACAACATCGGGCAGGAAGCCCACCCGCAGTGGTTCGAGCTGGACACGCCCGGCGGCCCGCGCCGATTCAGCCACGGCGCGCGCGCCTCCAACCCGGTGCACCAGTGGCCCGACCCTCAGGTCTACTTCCACGCGGGATCGGGCCAGGCGCTGTCGGGCACCGAGACACGCAACCTCAATCGCGCCTACCCCGGGCGCGCCGACGGATCGATCACCGAGCGTCTCGCCCTGGCCATCACCACGCTCATCGCAAAGGAACAGGCCACGCTCGCCATCGACCTGCACGAGGCCTCGCCGGAATACCCGGTCGTGAACACGCTGGTCGCGCACCAGCGCGCCATGGATCTGGCGGCGCTCGCCAACGTCGCGCTGCAGGAAGAGGGCGTGGCCATCGGCCTCGAGGCCTCGCCGGAGTCGCTGCACGGCCTGTCGCACCGCGAGTGGGGCGACGCCACGGGAGCACTCGCCCTGCTGGCCGAGACGACCAACCCCGCGCAGGGCCGCCTCCGCGGCGCCACCGGGGCTGACCTGGTGACCACGGGACGCGATCGCTTCTACACGCACGCCTCGGCGCGCGGCCGCCTGTCGGTGCCCTTCCCCGACGAGGGATGGCCCCTGGACGTGCGGGTGGCGCGGCACCTGGCCACCGTGCGCGAACTGGTCGCGACGCTCGCGCTGGTCGAGCCCGACCACGCGGTGGAACTCGAGGACGTTCCTTCTTACGCTGAGGTGGTCGAAGGCGGCATCGGCCGGTGGCTGCGGCCGCCGGAACGGCCCACGAGGAGCCTGCCGTGAACATCGCCCGCTTGCATCGCCGCCTTGCCCTGCTCGGGATCGTCGCGGCGCTGGCGCTGGCCGCCTGCGCCCGCGGCGCGGCAACGCCGCCGGCCGTTCCCGGCGCCACGCCGGCCGCGACGCCAGGGATCGGATCCGCCCGGCCGCTGGTCACCTCCACGCGCGGCATCGTCGCCTCGGCCCACCCGCTGGCCGCCGAGGCCGGCATCGCCATGCTGCGGGCTGGCGGCAACGCGGTGGACGCGGCCGTGGCCGCCGCCTTCGCGGTGGGCGTCGCCGAACCCAACGCCAGCGGCCTCGGCGGCGAGGGCATGATGGTGATCCGCCTGGCGGCCACCGGAGAGACCATCGCCATCGACTACCGCTCCACCGCGCCCGCTGCCGCGCGCTTCGCCGACCGCGCCCCCGACACGGGCTATGCGGCGGCGGCCGTGCCCGGCACCGTCGCAGGCCTCACGCTCGCGCTGCAGCGCTACGGGACCCGCCCGCTGGCCGAGGTGATGGCGCCCGCGATCCGCATCGCCGACGAGGGGTTCCTCGCCAGCGCGACGCTCGCCGGCGTGGTCACCGAGAACTTCGCCGGCCTGGTCGAGGATCCGGGGCTCGCGGCGATCTTCTGCCCGGAAGGCCTGCCCCTCGAGGCCGGCGCGCGCGTGCGCAATCCGGAACTGGCAGCCTCGCTGCGGGCGATCGCCCAGGGCGGCGCCGACGTGTTCTACCGGGGAGCGCTGGCCGAACGGATCGCATCGGCCTCGGCCGCCGGCGACGGGTTCATCTCGACCGCCGACCTCGCCAGCTACCAGGCGATCCAACGCGAGCCGATTCGCGGGCGCTATCGCGGCCACGACATCGTGTCGGGCCCGCCGCCGGTGGCCGGCCTCGCCGTGATCGAGGCGCTGCAGGTGCTGGATCACTTCGATTTCGGCCGGCTGGCGCCGCTCTCGCCCGAGCGCGTCCACCTCACGAGCGAGGCCCTGCGGCTCGCCTTCGCCGACTACGGCGCCTACGTGGCGGACCCGGCCTTCGTCGAGGTGCCGGTTGCCGGACTCACCTCGGCCGCCTACGCGAAGACGAGGGCCGCGGGCGTGCGCGTGGACGCCAGGGCGCCAGCCATGAAGGCCGGCACCCCGGCCGAGCCGCGGCAGAGCGGCAGCACGACCTCGCTCGCCGTCATCGACGGCGCCGGCAACGCCGTCGCCCTGACGCAGACCATCTCCGATTTCTTCGGCGCGAAGGTGATGGTGCCGGGGACCGGCATCGTCCTCAACAACGAGATGAAGAACTTCTCGGCGCGCGGCGTAAACGCCATGGCCCCCGGCAAGCGCATGCGAACGACGATCGCGCCCACGATCGTCGTCAGGAACGGCCAGACCGTGGCGGCGCTGGGCACGCCCGGCGCCGCGCGCATCATCTCGGCGATGACGCTGATCGTGTCCAACCTGGTGGACTACCGGATGGACGTCCAGCAGGCGATCGACGCGCCACGCTTCCACCTGCGCGACGCGGACGAACCGCTGGCGATCGAGGACCGGTATCCCGCGGCGACGCTCGAGGCGCTGAAGGCGCTGGGCTACGCGCTCGACGTGCACGGGGGCTTCGATCTGTTCTTCGGAGGGGCGCAGGGCATCACGCGTGATCCCGTCACGGGACGGCTCACCGGCGGCGCGGATCCCCGGCGCGACGGGGCGGTGGTGGGGTATTGACGGGGCTTGGGGCTTGGGGCTTGGGGCTTGGGGCCTGGTCGAGCCGCTTCGCATGTCACCGGGCGCCCGCAGGCCGCGAAGAGAAGACTTCGAGGAGA
>JBDIBB010000131.1:0-10362 GCA_039812685.1 Vicinamibacteraceae bacterium | reverse complement strand
TCCGCCACGAAGGACGACGTGTGGACGTCGTTCGTGCCGAGATGGGAAGCATCGCGACCGTCATCACCGCACAGCGCCCGCCCCTGCCCGGAGAGCGCGAACAGCCGCCACCGGAGACCTTCGTCCCGGTGGACCTCGACGGGCTGCTCGTCGACACCGTCCTCGACTTCAACCTCTTCCTGCCGGCCGGACGCGGGCGCCTGCTGTTCTTCCGCAGCCCCAACCTCGAGTTCACCGTCGCGCACCGCAACCGTCTGATCGACAACAACGTCCGCACCGTCTACATCCGGGTGCAGGAACGGGCCCGCTACAACCAGTACCTCGAGCAGCACCTGCCGGCCGTGCTCGCCAACCCGGCGATCGCCCCGCGCAAGAAGGCCGACCTGCTCTACACGGTCTCGAGCAACGTGGTGGCTGAGTGCCTGGGCGACCCGCGCGCCGAGGCCATCGTCGCGCGCACGCGGCGCGTGGCGGAGAGCACCATCGATTTCGTCCTGCGCAGCGACCGGTCGGTGGCGCAGCTGGCGTCGCTGATGGCCACCGACTACTACACCTACACGCACAGCATCAACGTGTCGGTCTTCTCGGTGGCCCTGGCGCACCGCGTGGGCGTGACGCGGGCCGACCTGGCCGAGTTCGCCACCGGCGCCCTGCTGCACGACGTGGGGAAGTCGGAGATCCCGGCTGAGTTGCTGACGCGCGCCGGCCCGTTGACCCCCGAGGAAACACGCGTGATGCAGCAGCACGTCGGGATTGGCGAGCGGCTCCTCACGACCCACCACCGGCTCTCGCCCTTCGCGATGCTGGCCGTCAAGCAGCACCACGAGAAGATCGACGGCAGCGGCTATCCGCGGGGGCTCGAGAAGGACCAGGTGCACATGTTCGGCCGCATCTCGGCGATCGCCGACTGCTTCGACGCGATGACCACCAACCGCTCGTACCAGCAGGCGATGAAGCCGTACGACGCGCTGCTGTTGATGCGCAACCGCCTGCGGAGCAAGTACGACCAGGCGCTGCTCGACGAGTTCATCCGCATGCTGAAGGCCCCCGACGCCAGGGCGCGCAAGCAGGACGCCGTCGAACTCGTGCAGGGGCTGCTCTCGGAGGCCGGCTGATCACCGCCGGGTTGTCACTGTCTCGATCCTCGCGGTAGACTGCGCCCGGTCACCCTCCGCAGACGCGCACCGGGCCGGCCCCGCCTCGTGCGCCAGACGTACAGGGGCCCGAGGAGTGGTGCGCATGAGCGACGCGACGGTGCCGGGCACGATGACGGGCGAGGAGATGGTCGCCCTCACCAGGGCCCACACCCTCTATGAATGGTCGGTGCAGTCGAAGGTGGAACCCATCCCCGTCGCACGGGCGAAGGGCATCTACTTCTGGACGCCGGAAGGCAAGCGCTTCATCGACTTCAACAGCCAGTTGATGTGCGTGAACATCGGCCACGGCGACCATCGCGTGGTGCGCGCCATCCAGCAGCAGGCCGAGACGCTCGCCTACGCCAACCCCTTCATGGCCACCGAGGTGCGCGCCCGGCTCGGCCGGAAGCTGGCCGAGATCGCGCCGGGCGACATCGACGTGTTCTTCTTCACCAACGGTGGCGCCGAGGCCAACGAGAACGCGATGAAGATCGCGCGCGCCGTGACGGGCCGCCAGAAGATCCTCGCCCGGTACCGCTCGTACCACGGCGGCACGGCCGGCGCGGCGGCGCTCACCGGCGACCCGCGGCGCCTGTTCGCCGAACCGAGCATCCCCGGCGTCATCCACGTGCTCGACCCGTACCACGGCGTGGCGCGCGGCTGGGACGACGTGGCGGGGGCGCTGGCCTACCTCGAGGAGGTCATCGTGCTGGAGGGCGCCGAGAGCATCGCCGCCTTCGTCCTCGAGACCGTCCCCGGAACCAACGGGATCCTGGTGCCGCCCGACGGCTACCTCCAGGGCGTGCGGACCCTGTGCGACAAGTACGGCATCCTCATGGTCGCCGACGAGGTGATGTCGGGTTTCGGCCGGACGGGGCGCTGGTTCGCCGTCGACCACTGGGGCGTGGTGCCCGACATGATCTCGATGGCGAAGGGGCTCTCGAGCGCATACGTTCCGCTGGGCGCCGTGGGGGTGCGCCGCGGGATCGCCGATCGCTTCCGCGAGCGCGTGTTCCCGGGCGGCCTCACCTACAACAGCCACCCGATGGGCTGCGCCGCCGCGCTGGCGACGATCGCCGTCTACGAGGAGGATCAGCTCATCGAGCGCGCCGCCACGATGGGCGCGGTAATGCGCGGGCTGATGGAGGAACTCGAGGCGAAGCACCCTTCGGTCGGCGCGACGCGCAGCATCGGCCTGTTCGGGATCTTCGAACTCGTGAAGGATCGCGCGACGCGCGAGCCGCTGGCGCCCTTCAACGGCACGTCGGAGCCGATGCAGGCGCTGGGCCGCTACTTCCGCGAGCAGGGGCTCTACACCTTCGTCCGGTGGAACACGTTCTTCACGAACCCGCCGCTGTGCATCACGGAGGCCGAACTGCGCGAGGCCTTCGCGATCATCGACAAGGGGCTGGAGATCACCGACCGCGCGGTCTCGTAGCCGCCGTCGGGCGGCGCAACGCCGATGCGATGTCCGCGTCGACGTGGCGTTGGCGCAGGGGCAGGTTCGAGGCCCGCCCCTGCGCACGCGCCGCGACACGCGGGACACCGAACACGTGAACATGCCGGAGCCCCAATCACCCTACCAGCCGATCCGCACGGTCGCCGATCTCGACGCCGCCATCACGTCCTCGCACCAGCAGCCCGCACTGCTCTTCAAGCACAGCGTGACCTGCGGGATCTCGGCGGTTGCCGATGAACAGGTGCGGCAGTTCCTCAAGACGACCGGGGCCGGCATGCTGTGCGGCCTGGTCCTCGTGCAGCGCGCGCGGCCGGTGTCGCTGGCCATCGTCGAGCGCTTCGGGATCCGTCACGAATCGCCGCAGGCGCTGCTGCTGCGCGATGGCCGCGTGGTGTGGCACGCGTCACACTGGCGGGTGACGGCGCCGGCCCTGCGCGACGCCCTGCGCGCGGCGACATCCCCGGTGTGACACGGGTCAGGCGGCTGCCGGCGACGGGCCGCCTCGGGACCGCCGGCGCGCGATCCAGCGCGACCGTTGACGGGAAAGGGTTGCGTTCTCAAGTTCTGCGGCTACAATGCCGAGAACTTGGGTGAGGGCGGAGTCCATTCGGCGGGGTGGAGGTCCATGTTCGATCGCCGTTCGAAGCTGATCGTCGGGTTGTGCGCCGCGCTCGCCTGGTTCGGCGGTCCGGATGTCGTCGTCCCGGCCGCGGCGGCTTCGTCCACGGGCCGCGCGGCGACGAAGGGCAAGACCACGACCTCGCGCGGCGCCAGGAGCCCCGTCAGGAAGGCGAGCGCGAAGCCGAGCGCGCCATCTGCCTCACGCAAGGCGACGACACCGACCGCCCGGCAGCGGCGCGCGGCCAGGCTGGCGCGCCTGAAGGCCGCGCAGCGGGCGCGCGAGTACCGCGAGGTGGCCACACCCCGGTTCCGCGTGGACGATGCCGGCAACACGGTGCCCGATGTCCGCGCGGCGGCCGCCGTGATCTACAACCCCGTCACCCAGCAGGTGCTCTGGTCGGAGAACGCCGACACCCAGCGGTCGATTGCGAGCATCACCAAGGTGATGACCGCCGTCCTGCTGCTCGAGAACGAGTTCGACCTGACCCGCGAGATCACGATCGCGGCCAGCGACGTGCGCCACGCCAATCATTACTACGTGCGGGCGGGCGACGTCATGCCGATCGGCGACGTGCTGCACCTGATGCTGATTGCATCCGACAACGCCGCGGCGCGCGCGCTCGCCCGGACGTCGCTGTTCGGCTACGACGGGTTCATCGAGCAGATGAATGCCAAGGCGGGCGAACTCGGCCTCGGCAGCACGCGCTACGCCGATCCGTCGGGCCTGGATTCGGGCAACGTGTCGTCGGCGCTCGACATGGCGCGGCTGATCGCGTTCGCCTCCAACGACGAGCGCATCGCGGCGATCATGCGCAAGAACGACTACCGGGTCGTCACGCGGCGGCGCACCATCGTCGTGCACAACACGAATCGTCTCGTGGGCAGCGAGGTGGACGTGCAGGGCGGGAAGACCGGCTTCATCCGCGATGCCGGCTACTGCCTGGCCACGCTCCTCAAGTTGCCTCAGGGCGATCCGATTGCGGTGGTCGTTCTCGGTGCCCGATCGAACACCGGCCGCTTCATGGAGACGCGGCACCTGTTCAACTGGGTGGCCAGCAAGACGCAGCAGATGCTGGGCACCGCCCCGAAGTCCGAGCAGTAGCGCGCAGCGCGTGGGCCGCGGCCGCGCGAGGTCGCGGCGCGCCGGCCGGCGCCGCTACGCTTCGTAGCCCCGCTGCATGGCGGCCGCGTCGAGCGGCATGGTTGCGACCACGTCCACCCAGGGCAGGACCGGGCGCCGCAGCGCCCGCTCGTCACAGCACTTCACATACCGGCGGCAGGTGTCGCACGCGTCGAGCAGATAGCTGCCGTCGGGTGTCGACAGCGTGGTGTGGAAGTCGGCGCGAGCCTCGCCACACCACGGGCAGCGCTCCCGCGGGCTGACCCAGCGCGCCGTGCACCGGGCGCACGAGAGGCGCCGCGTGCCGTCTGCGCCGAGGATGGCGAGTTCGGGGCTTCCCGCGCAGATCGGGCAGGTGCCCAGGTCCCACGAGAGCGAGTGGAGGCGTGGCGCCCAGGCCGAGGCGCAGCGCGCGAGGAACGGGCGCATGGCCTGCTCGTAGATCTCGGCGAACTCAGGGACGTCTCCCGGGTGCCCCTCGACGGCGACGGCGAACCAGGTTTCCACGCGTGGTACCAGCGCGTGGCCATCGCGCGTCACCGCGAGCAGGGCCGCGTGCGCGGCGCCGTCGATCAACTCGAAGCGCTGGAGCAGGTCGGCGGTCTCCCGCAGCACCCAGCGGTAGTCGCTCCACTCGAATGGCACGTCGGCGAACCGCAGCACGGCCCGACCCGAGGCCAGAGCCGCCTCGAAACGATCCAGGTCGAGTTGGGGCGGCAGCGGCACGCGCGCCTGGGCGCGCCGGAACAGGTCGAGCGTGGCAAGTTGCAGGTCGACGGCCGGTGCGAGCTCCGGCGAGCGCACCCTCAACGCGTTGAGTTCGACGACGTCGCGGGACTCGGGCCGTCGTGGCGCGCGGGCCGTGTGGCGATTCGACACAGCGCCGCATTGTAGCGCGCGGCGCTGGATCCGGGTGGTGGCCTGCCGGGGGACGCGTCCGAAGGATCGCAGGGCGGTCGGAGGGGGCACGCCAGCCGCACGTGGACGCGGTCGCGAAAAAAAAGGCGCCCGGCCCCCGAGGGGACCGGGCGCGTGCGCCTGTACGGGCCTGGGCCGGCTAGAACGACCAGCGGGCGCCGAAGGTGATCTGTCTCGGCGCGGCGATGGCGATCGGGGACTTGTAGGCCACCGGGTAGCCGTTGATCGAGCGGGTGGGAACGCGAGTCTGGACGCCGGTGATCGTGTCGGCGTTGAACAGGTTCGCGACGTCCATGAACACCCCGAACTTGTGCACGTCGAACGAGAACAGCTTCTCGAGGCGCAGGTCGACGTTGTGGTCGGCCTCGTAGCGCTGGCTCCCGCGCGGGCCGGCGAAGATGTTGAGCGAGCCCGTCCAGTTCAGCACGCTCGACGAGCCGCTCACGTTGTTGAGCGGGGTGTAGGTGCGGCCGCTCATGCCGCGGTAGTAGACGTTGGCGCCGACCTCGATCTTCGGGATCTGATATCCCATGAAGATCTTCACCTCGTGGGTCCGGTCGTTCTCCATGTACCCGTTCGTGTTGATCAGCGCCGTGTTCGGGTTGCGGAAGCCGGTGCCGCCGAAGCCGGCGCGGCCGGTGTTGCCGACGTCGCCCGTGGCCTTCGACCAGACATAGGACGCCTGCGCCTGCCAGCGGTTGGCGAACGACCGGCTGAGGACGAGCATCACGCCCTTGTAGGTACGGGAGGGATCGGCCACGCCGAGCACGTTGCCGGATGGATCGAGGAACCGGAACCCGTCGTAATTGGTGACCACCGTCTGCCAGTTGGCCGTTGACCGGTTTGCCCATCGGTAGAGCGTGTAGGGCTGGTTGGTGAGCGGATTCGTCCGCGCGAACGGCGTCCACGTGGCGCCCTGTGTGACCGCCCCGACGAAGTTGTCCCACGTGCGGTAGATGTAGGTGGCCGACACCCGCAGGTTGCGCCGGAGCTGGTGCTCCAGGCCCAGCGTCGACTCGGTCAGGCCGAAGTGCCTGATCTTCTTGTCCACCGTCCAGTCGCCGCCGATCGACGTCTCGTCGAAGAGCTCCAGCTGGCCGTTGGGCAGCACCTCGTACGAGTAGAACGGCGTCCAGCCACCGACTGCCTGACTGTAGGGGCTGACCGACGCGCCCTCGTAGTACTTGCCCCACGAGCCGCGGAGCACGGTGGTGCCCCTGCCGGTGACGTCGAAGGCCGCACCCAGACGCGGGCCCCAGGCCAGATCGGGCGTGTAGACATCCCTCTTCAGCAGCGGACTGTAGCCGCGGATGCGATCGAGACGAAGGCCGAGGTTGGCGGTGAGGCGGCCGACCCTCCACTGATCCTGCGCGTAGAACGACTCGCGCTTGTTCTTGCCCTGGACGTCGTAGGAGTAGCCGTAGGCGAGGTAGGGTTCGCCGCCGTAGTCGTAGTAGTAGACGCCGTCGACGTAGGCGAAGCGGCTGCGCGACGTGCTGCGCTCGACCTCCATCCCGAACTTGAAGTTGTGCTTGCCGGCCGCCTCGGCGTAGGTCGACAGCGCGACGTTCACCTGGTTGCGATCGCGATCGGCGTAGTACGAGTAGCCGGCACCGCCGGAGTAATCGCCGGTCGCGCCATCGTAGTGCCCCGGATCGCGGCGCACGGGATCGAGGTAGTAGTAGCCCCAGTACCCGGTGTACTTCGCCTCGAGGAAGGTCTTCGAGCCGAAGATCTTGCGGTACTGGAAGTTCCATATGTTCTCGGGCGAATCCTGGCGGACGGTCTGCGTCTCGTCGGCCACCGATTGCGGGATGAACGCGAAGCGGCCGGTGACGTTGTAGTTGTCCTTCTGGAACGACGCCGTGAGGTTGTCGGTGGGCGAGATCTGCCACGAGATCTTGCCGTTGTAGCGCGGGCTGACCTCGGTGCGCAGCTTGCTGGGGCCGCTCGGATCCTGCTCGATCGCGTAGCGCTGGACGCTGAGCCACCAGAAGAGCCGATCCTTGCGGAAGGGCCCGCCCAGCTGCACGGTGTAGTCGTTGAGCTTGGTGAGCACCGACGGATCGCCGAGGTTGGGGTTCAGCTTGATGTGCTCCGCGGACACGTTGTCGCCAGCCAGGCTGTCGTTGGTGTGCCGCACCTCGAAGAGGCCCGAGTAGGCGTTGCCGCCCGACTTGGTGATCGTGTTGACCACGGCGCCGGAGAAGCCGCCGTACTCGGCCGGCGCGCCGACGCCGCCGACCTGGACCTCCTCGATGATGTTGTAGTTGTAGAACACCCACGACGAGCCCGCTTCCGGATCGCGCGTGTCCACGCCGTCGATCAGCAGCGCGTTGCCGTAGTCGCCATCGCCGCCGAAGGCCGCGCCGTTGTTCACGCCGGGCGCGTAGTTGAGGATGCTGGTCGCGGTGTTGAAGTTGCCGATGTTGATCGGCATGTTCGCCAGCAGCTCGTGCGACAGCGAGTTGTCGCTCGCCGTGGTGGTCGTGTCCACCGTCGAGGCGTTGGCCGTCACCTCGATGCTCTCCGCCACGCCACTCACCTTGAGCGACAGAGGCACCGAGAGCGTCCTGCCGATGCCCAGGTCGAGACCGTCGACGCCGCGCGGGGCGAAGCCCTGGAGCTCGGCGCGAACCGCGTAGGTGCCTGGATTCAGGCCGACGAAGTGGTACTCGCCTCGCCCGTCGGTGACCGCTGTCTGGGTGCCCTGCCGGCCGACCAGCGTCACGGTGACGCCGGGCAGCACGCCGCCCTGTTCGTCGGTGACGCGTCCTTCGACCGTGCCCGTCAGGCTCTGGCCGCCGACGCCGGCCGTGCCGACCGCCAGCAGGAGCACCAGGAGAATCGCGATGCGCTTCATGACTGGTGTCCTCCTAACGGCCCGGCGACTTGATGCGATCGTGGCTGGTCGAGTAGAGCGCGTAGCCCACACCCGCCCCGACGGCCACGAGCGTGATGATCCCGGCCGGCGTCTTGAAGAAGCTCGACGACCCGAGATCGGTTCGCGGCGCTCCGGTCTGATCCTGCGCCAGGCGCGGCGCCGCCGGCGCTCTCTGCAGCGTCTGCTCCACGGCCCGCCTGGCCGAGGCCGCGATGCCCGGACCGACCGGACCGGGCTGGTGACTGTCGCCCGCCATGGCTGGCAGGGGAGCGGCGCCGACCGCGGTGGCCAGCGCCAGCGCAGCCAACCGGGAACGACGCCAGGGAAGCGCCTGATGGTTCACTCGATCCCTCCTCGTGAACGAACCTTGCGGCAGTTCGCCGGCAGACACGCGCCGGCGTGGGTGCGGAACTATAGCAAGAAAAGTTCCCCCTGGAACCCCGACCAGTTCGGTCGCCAAAGATCGAGACTTGGTGACAAATGGCCGAGTCGCCCGCGGCGACGCGAGGGTCCAGCTCGACGATCCAAAAACGCCGAAGGACCGATCCGAATCGGCGAAGATGTCCGCGTCTGGGCCCGCGCCGCTCGGCCGCGGATCACCCGCCGTGTCCGTGCGGTTGACGCCAGACATGGGCTCCGGCACGATCGAAGCCAGTTGTCGCGATGTTTTCTGACGCCCCTGGTCTTCCTCCATCATCGAATTCCGCTCCGGGCGTCCGCGGTCGCCGGCGCCGGTGGGTGTTGCTGGTCGCGGCCCTGGCGGTCGCGGCGGCAGGCGTGAGTGTCCGGTACTGGTTCGCACCGGCGGCGCGGGCACCGGCGCCGGGAGTCGTCGATCTCGGGACGCTGTCCGGAGGGCTCTCCCGCGGCGACCTGAACCTGCTGGTGATCACGCTCGACACCACGCGCGCCGATCACCTCGGGGCGTACGGCGCCACGGAGGTCGAGACGCCGGCACTCGATCGGCTCGGCCGCGAGGGCGTCGTCTTCGAGCAGGCGATGGCCACGGCACCTCTGACCCTGCCGGCGCACTCGAGCATCTTCACCGCGAAGTTCCCGCCGGAGCACGGCGTGCGCGACAACGGTGGCTTCTTCCTCGGTCCCGAGCAGGAGACGCTTGCCGAGGTGCTGAAGGCCCGCGGCTACGCGACAGGCGGTTTCGTCTCTGCCTTCGTGCTCGACTCGAAGTGGGGGATCGATCAGGGATTCGACACCTACTTCGACGACTTCGACACCAGCATCGGGCGCTCGCGATCGGCAGGCGAAATCCAGCGCCGCGGCGACCAGGTGGTGGACCGCGCGCTGCCCTGGATCGAGTCGGTGAGCGACCGCCGCTTCTTCGCCTGGCTGCACTTCTACGATCCGCATACGCCCTACGATCCGCCGGAGCCGTACCGCTCGCAGTACGCGAGCCACCCCTACCGGGGCGAAATCGCCTTCATGGACGCCCAGGTGGGCCGCGTCGTGGCGTTTCTCGAGCAGCGCGGCCTGCTGGAGAAGACGGTGATCGTGGCGATCGGAGACCACGGCGAGAGCCTTGGCGAGCACGGCGAGAACCAGCACGGCTTCTTCATCTACGAAGCCGCGACGCACGTGCCGTTCATCATCCGGACCCCGTTTCCCGCGACGCGAGGCCGCCGCGTGGCCGACCCGGTTCGCGCGGTGGACGTGATGCCCACCGCGCTCGAGCTGCTCGGGCTGCCCGCAGTGACCGGCGGGTCCGGGCGGTCGCTGGCGCCGCTGCTGGCCGGCGTGGTGCCGACGCTCGACCTCGAAGGCTACGCCGAGGCGATGTATCCGCTGCACCATTACGGGTGGAGCGACCTGCGGGCGCTGCGGGCCGGCCGCTACAAGCTGATCGATGCGCCCCGGCCCGAGCTCTTCGACCTCCAGGAGGATCCGAAGGAGACCACCAACATCTTCGAGGCGCGGCGTTCGCTCGGTGATCTCATGGTGTCGCGTCTCCGGCAGACCGAGCAGGGTTTCACGCAGGTCACGGCCAGCCAGCCACCCGAGGACGTCGATCCGGAGGTCCGGGCCCGGCTGGCCGCGCTCGGCTACGTAGGCTCCTTCGTCGCGAGCGCCGCCGACGCGCGCAGCGACCGCGCCGATCCCAAGGACCGGGTGGAGATCTTCAACCTGCTCGGCGCGGCGCGCGACAGCACGGCCGATCCGGACTCCTTCGAGAAGGTCGTGCGCATCCTCCGGTCGGTGGTCGCCGAGG
>JBDIBB010000130.1:0-10578 GCA_039812685.1 Vicinamibacteraceae bacterium | reverse complement strand
CCTCAGCGCGCCTCACCCTCGCATTCGGGGCACGCGTGGGCCACGAATCGCAACCACTCGCGAAGCTCGGCCACCGGGGGGCGGTCGGCGGCCGGGTCGCAGGGCTCGATGGCGATGATCTCGCCCCACCGGTCGGCCACGATCGCCGACGCGGCGAGTCCGCCGACGGCCTCGTGCGTGACGACCACCGTTGTCTCGTGCTCCTGGAAGGTGTCGTCCATCGTGCGCACCGCCGCCACCCAGGCGGCGACCTTCGCGTCGCCGTGCGCATCGGCCCCGGGAGGCAGGCTGACGAGCAGCAGGTTGCGACGCTGCCAGATCGTGCCGCTGTCGAACCTGGCCCCATCGATGTCGGGGACGACGAAGGCCGGGAGTTGGTCACCCCGTTGGAGCTTCACGGTCAGTCTCCTTCGCGGCTGGGCATGCTGGCGGTCTGGGCGGGCCCGGCGGCGTTGACGATCGCCTGCAGGTCGAGCATTCGAATCGCGTCGAGGGCGCATTCCCAGCGACCCTCGGCGCACAGGCCGCGCAGGCCGGCGTCCTCGTAGGCGGCTGCCGCGGTCTCGAGGCAGGCCTGGCGTGCGGCTTCGAGCAGCCGCGTCACGCGTGGCGCGCAGCGCTGTTCCATCAGCGGTTCCATGAACAGAAGGTTCCTGCACCACCATTATGCGCCGTCCGGCGCGCGACGGTCGGCGCGGGCTGCCATACGCGTGGAGCTGCTGGCGCAGCCGAGCGTGGAGCCGCCGCGCGATTACCGATGAGATTTCATTGCGGCTGAGATGGTTTGTACCTTGACTAGTCCACTGCCTCCTGCCACCATCGGTACTCGTTCGACATCATCCCGGGTCACTGCATCGAGCGGGTGTCCCGATCCCGGACGCTTGCGGTTGCGCTCGCAAGCCCGGCAGCGCGCTCGTGATCAGTCGGTCCGCGCGCCGTGAGCGGCCGCGGCAGGGTCCGGCAGGTCCGATGTGACTTCCCACGCGCACCCGGGGAAGGCCGCGCGACGGCCTTCAGAAAGGGACAGCGACATGAAACGGCTGATCCTCGTGGGCCTCGCGCTGCTGGCGTGGCCGGTTCTGGCCGCCGCGCAAGGCGGCTCCGGCCAGATCGACGGCGTCGTCCGCGACGAGGGGGGCGGCGTGCTGCCGGGGGTCACGATGACCCTGCGCAACGAGGCGTCTGGCGTGACGCGTACGGCCGTGACCGATGGCGAGGGACGCTACCGCTTTCCCGCGCTCGGGCCGGGGCGCTACACGCTGACGAGCGAGCTGTCCGGCTTCACGCGCCAGGAGGTCCACGGCATCGAAATGTCGATCGGGCTCGGCCTGGTGCGCGACTTCACGCTGACAGTGCAGTCGCTGGAGGAGTCGGTCACCGTGACCGGCGAGGCGCCCGTGGTCGACACCACCAAGTCGGAGGTGGCCGGCGTCGTGACGCAGCAGCAGATCGAGGTGCTGCCGATCAACTCGCGTCAGTACCTCTCGCTGGCTCTGCTGATGCCGGGCACCGGGGTCGACGCGACGCGCGCCTTCTTTCCCACGGTCAACGTGGGCGGGTCGATGACCTTCAACAGCACCGGCAACATCGTCGACGGGGTGATCAACAACTGGGCCGAGGATGGCGAGCCGCGCCAGAACCTGCCGGAGAGCGCCGTCGAGGAGTTCAAGGTCAGCAACGTCCAGTACAAGGCCGAGTTCGGACTGGCGACCGGCGGCATCGTTCAGGTGGTCACCAAGTCGGGCAGCAACGCCCTTCACGGCGACGTGTTCGAGTACTTCCGTGACAAGTCACTCAACGCGCTGGGCGTCTTCGAGAAGGAGAAGCCGGACTACCGGCGCAATCAGTATGGCGGAAGCCTCGGCGGGCCCATCGTGAAGGATCGCATGCACTACTTCGGTGCCATCGAGCGTACCCAGATCGATGAGTTCTACACCGTGCGTACCGGGCTGCCGCAGTTCTACTCCTCGGTCGAGGGCACATTTCCCCGTCCCTTCACGAGGACGCTCGCGACGGGGCGGCTCGACTGGCAGGTGAACAACGCGCAGGCGCTCTTCGTCCGCTACGCGCACGAGAACGAGGCCTCGCGGTGCCAGGGCTGCGGCGGGACGACGGCCTCGGCCGCCGGCTTCGATCAGGACACCCCGCGGCGTTCGGTCGTCGCGGGGCACACGTGGGTGATCGGCACGCGCGCCCTCAACGACTTCAGGTTCCAGTACGCGCGAGCCGCGTACTACATCTCACCGGCCGGTACCAAGCTGTGGAAGGATACCGGCGACTACTCGGCCGCCCGAACCGATCGGCTCACCAGGGCCTACAACTTCCCGTCGCTCAGCTACGGCAGCAGCAACGATCAGATCGGACCGGAGGCGCGCTGGCAGTTCAAGGACACCTACGCGATCACCGTCGCCCGGCACGATGTGAAGTTCGGGGCCGACATCAGCTACATGCCGTACGAGTACGAGACCACGGGCAACCCCCTGGGCACGTACTCGTTCACACAGGATCAGTATTTCAACCCGTCGGATCCCGCCTCCATCGCCGCGTTGCGCGGGGCCGCGACGTTTTCCGCCAGCCTGCCGCCGACGCTGACCAAGCACCCGACCAAGTACTACGTCGGGTTCGTGCAGGACGACTGGAAGGTACGTTCGAACCTGACGCTGAACCTGGGACTGCGGTACGAACGCCTCTACGGCGCCGCGAACGAAGACCTCGATCCGTCGATATTTCCGCTCGTGATTCCGTATATCGATGTCGGCAAGCGGGGCGACACCGACAACTTCGGCCCGCGCGCCGGGCTGGCGTGGGACGTCTTCTCCAACGGCCGCACCGTGGCGCGCGCCGGCTATGGCATCTACTACGGGCACGTCCGCATCCTCGGCAACCTGAGCGAATTCCGGAACTATCAGCAGTACAGCATCAACATCTCGAATCCGCCCTATCCCGATCCCTACGGGGGCAGGCTCCCCGCCGAGTTCATCGTCTCGGGGCCGGCCAACATCACGGTGGTGGCCAACGATTACCAGCAACCCCGGGCCAACCAGTTCAACGCCGGCTTCTCGCAGCAACTGTTCGGCGACTTCGCGGTGCACGTCGACGGCGTGATCACGAACACCGACGAGGACCGCAAGACGCAGGACATCAACCCGCGGGATCCGGTCACACGGCTGCGTCCGAATCCCGTCTTCGGACGGGTGGACCAGAACCAGTCCACCGCCTTCCTGCGATACCGTGCGCTCTACACGAAGCTCGAGAAGCGCTTCAGCCATCGCACGCAGTTCCTGGTGAGCTACACCTACACGCGCAGCCGTGACAACAACCCGGGTTCGCGGTACCTCGATCCGTTCGATTCGTCGCTCGACAACGGCCCCTCGAACGGCGAGCGGCGGCAGGCGCTGGTCGCCAGCGGATCGGTGCTGCTGCCCGGGTCGGTCACGCTCGGCGTCGTCTGGCAGGTGCGGTCGCAGTTGCCGTGGTCGCCGACGGCCGGCCGCGACCTGAACGGCGATGGCTTCAACAGCGACCTGGCGCCCGGCACCACGCGGAACTCGGGCAGCCGGTCCCTCAACCTCGCGGCCATCAACGCATGGCGTACCGCCAACGGCCAGCAGCCGATCGATGCAGCGCAGATCGACAGCTCGCGCATCAACATGACCGACATGCGGGTGAGCAAGACCATTCGTTTCGGCCGTGGAGTGCGCGTGGAACTGCTGGCGCAGGCCTTCAACGTGTTCAACACCCGCAACCTGCAGGCGCAGTACGGCGGCGGCCGCGTGACGAGCGCCCTGGCATCGACATTCGGCCGGCTCAACTCGGCCCGGCCGATGCGTCAGGGCGAGCTGGCCGTGAAGTTCATCTGGTAGGAGTATCGACGTGCCGACGCCACCCAACGCGCCTCCTGTCCTCGATCGCGGCTGCCAGGCGCGACGCCCGGCACCTGGCCCGGCCCGCCGGCGCGCAACCGCCGTGGCGGGAGCGGCCGCACTCGTCCTGGGCTGCGCACTGCCCGCCCTCGCGCAGGGGCTGCAGACCGCAGACCTCTACAAGCTGCGGTCGGTCGGCGACGTACAGCTTTCGCCCGACGGCCGCCGCCTGGCTTACAACGTCGTCATCAGCGATCGGCCGGGGCGCCCCCATGCCGAGGTCTGGCTGATGGATCTCCCCAGCGGCGACACGCGCCGCCTCGGTTCCGACGACGAGGCGGCCTCCAGCCCGCGATGGTCGCCCGACGGACGCCGGATCGCCTTCTTCGGTCGGGCCAACAAGACATCGGGCCTGCTGGTGGCCGACGCCACCGGCGGCGACGTCACGTTCATCGCCGAGGTCAAGGGGACCAACCACCCGCTGCCCAGCGCCGGCTCGCGGCTGACCTGGTCGCCCGATGGCTCGCAGATAGCCTTCATCTCCGCCACGCCGGGGCCGGAAATCGACGCCAACGGCGACCCGATGGTGATCACACGCTACCTCTACAAGCCGACGGCGTCTGAAGGCCTCACCCGCTTCAACGACAATCGCCGCCTGCACATCTTCGTCGCCGATCTCGCAACCAAAACCGTCCGGCAGCTGACCGACGGCATCTACTACGAGCACTCGATCGACTGGTCGCCGAAGTCCGACGAGATCCTGTTCGTCTCCAACCGGGGGCCCGATCCAGATCGGTTCTTCAACTACGACCTGTTCGTGGTGAAGGCCTCCGACGGCAGCGTCCGGCGGTTGACCGACACGAAGAACGCCGAGTACCGCCCTCGCTGGTCGCCCGACGGCCGGACCATCGCCTACCAGGGAACGACGAGGCCGCTCACCTCCTCGGAGACGACGATGGAGGACACGCACGTGTGGCTGATGAACGCCGACGGCAGTGAGCGCCGGGAGCTGGGAACGCTCGATCAGCGGCAGGGTGCGCCGGAGTGGGCGCCGGACGGGCAGTCGGTCTACGCGACCGTCCAGCAACGGGGCGCCGTGGCGCTGTACCAGTTCCCGCTCGCCGGCGCGCCTCGAGCCGTGGTTGCCGAACGCGGCAGCGTGGGATCGTGGGCGGCCGGTCCCGCCGGGCGCATCGCCTTCGCGTTCACGACCGCGGACTCGCCGGCGGAGTTGTACGCGCGCGGCGACGGCCTGCACGGCGAACCGGCCGGCCCGCTCGGCACGCGGCTCACCACGCTGAACCGGGAACTGCTCGCGACGCGCCGCCTCGGCGAGGTGGAGGCGTTCACCTTCAGGAGCTTCGACGGTACCGAGATCGAGGCCTTCCTGACCAGGCCATCGGGCGGCCCGGCCGCCAAGCATCCGCTGATCGTGATGATTCACGGCGGCCCGCACGGCCAGCAGGGCGCCGGATTCAACGCGAAGAGCCAGATCTACGCGGGACGGGGCTGGGCCACGCTGATGGTGAACTACCGCGGCTCAACGGGCTACGGACAGAAGCTCGCCGATGCCATCTTCAGGGATCAGAACGGCGGCGAGGCGAAGGATGTGCTGGCCGGCGTCGATGCCGCGCTCGCCCGGTACCCGTGGCTGGACGCGTCGCGGATGGGCGTCGAGGGCGGCAGCTACGGGGGCCAGTTGACGAACTGGATCGTCACCCGGACCGACCGGTTCCGGGCCGCGATCCCCGCGGCCAGCATCGCCAACCTGGTGAGCTTCAACTACATGTCCTACTACCACGACTACCTCGCCGTGGAGTTCGGAGCCTTTCCGCACCAGGACGGCCTGATGGATCTGCTCTGGGAACGATCCCCCATCCGGTACGTGAACAAGGTACGCACGCCGACCATGTTCATCCACGGCGAGAACGACAACGACGTGCCGATCGCGGAGGCCGAACAGTTCTACATCGCACTGCGTGACGTCGGGGTGGACACGATCATGGTCCGCTACCCGCGCGAGGGCCACGGGGTGCGCGAGACCGCTCACGTCGCCGACTCGGTCGACCGCTCGATCGCCTGGTACGAGAGGTATTTCCAGTCCGGCACGCGATGAGGGGACACGGCCGCCGAATCCGCCCGCGGGTGGATTCGCCCGTCGGCTCCTCCAATCGGAGGGATCCCGCCGCGGGCCCATGGGGGCGCCTGCCGGCGTGTCCCTCCCGCGACTGACGCGGGCACGCCGGGCGCGTTACCATAGCAGCGCGATGAAGGGGCGCAACCGGCCGAGGATCGTGACGTGGCTCGCCGTGCTTGCCGCCACCTCGTGCCTGGCCGCGCCAGCGGCCGCACAGGGCCGCGGCCGGAAGCCGTCGCTGTCGCTTCGCGTCACGCCGGCGGTGGCGTTCACGCCGGCGCGGGTCACGGCGACGGCGGAACTCAGGAACGTCGCGCAGGACGACGAGTCGTTCTTCTGCCCTTCGGTCGAATGGGAGTGGGGAGACGGCACGCAGTCGGAGGAGTCGAGCGACTGCGGCCCGTTCGAGGCCGGCGTCTCCCAGGTCCGCACCCGCTACACGAAGCAGAACACCTACCACACGCCAGGCGCCTACCGGGTCACCGTCCGGCTCAAGCGTGGCAAGACGGTGCTGCTCGCCGCGTCGATGTCGATCACCGTTCGCGAGGGCGCCTTCCAGGGGTTGCCGGACGAGTGATCCGGTGGGAGGCGCGCGGCGAGCCCCCCGGATCCCATCAGAGCTGAATCGGCTGGGCCGGGGCCGGCGGAGGCTGCGATCCGACGGGCCGAGCGGTTTGCGTCGGGCTCCGGCGCAGCCGGGACAGCACGAACGCGCCGGCACCCACGCTCCAGAGCAGGCCCTCGAACACCAGCCCCGCGATGGCCACGGCCAGCACCACGCCACCCGATCCGCTCTTCGACCACCACATCACGCGGCTGCCGATGGTGAGGGCCGCAAACGGCAGTCCGCCCAGGACGAAGGCCACCAGCGGCGAGGCGTCACCGATGCCCACCAGCCGCAACATGCCGCGTCCGATTCCGACCGTGGCCCCGCAGAATCCCACGAGCCACACCCCGCACGCGATGAGCATCACGACCGGGATCAGGGGCAGCCCGACGACGCTCACCGCCAGGGCGAAGCAGGTCGCGAGCACCGCCGGCAACGCAAGCGCCACCAGCGCCAGGCCGATGATCAGCGACTCGATTGGCGATCCGGCGGCGCGATCCGCGACGCGCAGGGCCGTCGTGCGAAACAGGATCAACACACCGAGCCCGACCAGCAGCAGAGACGCCAGGCGGAACACGGTCAGCGCGGCCAGCGCGCCAACCACCCTGGATCGATCGGGCAGCACCCTGACGATCGCGTCTGGGCTGTCGGGTCCGATCCGCACGATCTCCGGGAAGTCGATCGCAACCTGCTCGGCGCGCCCCGACACGCGCGCCGTCGGCGCCGTGACGATGCGCCCGCCGACGGCCACCACCGCGCCCTCGACCAGCGCTCCGTCCTCGACGAACACGTCACCGCCGATCGCCACGGCGCTGCCGGTGACTTCGCCGCGAACCGTCACGCTCCCCAGCACGGCCACGGCATCGTCCACGCGCTCGTCGCGCTCGACAGCCACCGATCCGCCGATCCGTACCCGGCTGCCGTAGTGGCGCCGCACGGAGACCGTGTCCTCGTCGGGCGCGCCGGCGCCCCGCGGCCGCGCGTCGTCGACCGCTCCGCCGATCGCCGCGGGTGGCGTGGCCTGCGGCTGCGCCTGCGCGAGGCCGGTCAGCGCGAGGATGCAGGTCACCGTCCCCGCAAGCAGCGCCCCTGGCGTGATCCACCGCGCACGTCGGCTCATGTCCCCGCCTCCTGGGGCACCGCTACGATCTGCAACTCGTGGAAGTTCCCGCCGGCGAACCGGTATGCGCGGAGCTCGCGCGCCCCGGCCTCGGCGATCCGGCCGGCGATCAGGTAGATGAACGTGTCACCCGCGGATTCGGCGAGATCGGTCCGCGACGGGATGGCCGCGCTCGACGGGTGCGAGTGGTAGGCGCCGATGACGTCGAGACGGCGGGCGCGCGCGAAGCGGGCCGCGGCGAGGTAATCACGCGGATCGACGCGATAGCGCGTCGGGCTGGCCAGTTCGTTGCGGGCCGGCCAGGCGGCACGCACGCAATCGCCCTCGCCCAGCAGCAGCCCGCAACACTCGTCGGGCAGCGTGGCCCGCGCGTGATCGAGCACCACGTCGAGCACCGCCGCGCCGACGGCGACGGTCAGCCCCGCCCCGGCCGGCGGCAGCGCCCCTTCGCCGGTTCCGTCGCTCACGCGGCCTCGACCACCATCGCGATCCCCATTCCGCCGCCGATGCACAGCGCGGCGACGCCGTGGCGCTGCCCCTGCGCGCGCAGGCCGTGGACGAGCGTCGTCAGGACGCGCGCGCCGCTGGCGCCGATGGGGTGTCCCAGCGCGATGGCGCCGCCGGTGACGTTCACGCGCGCCGGATCGAGTTGCAGTTCGCGGGCGACGGCGAGCGACTGGACGGCAAACGCCTCGTTGAGTTCGAAGCGATCGATGTCGGCCGCGGTCAGGCCGGCGCGGTCGAGCGCCTTGCGCACCGCGGGCACCGGTCCCATGCCCATCACCATCGGCTCCACGCCGGCCACGGCCCACGAGACGATGCGCGCGATCGGCGCGCGGCCCAGCGCGGCCGCGCGATCGACCGACGCGACCACGAGCGCCGCGGCGCCGTCGTTGATGCCCGACGCGTTGCCCGCCGTGACGCTGCCATCCTTCCGGAACGCCGGCCGGAGGGCCGCGAGCTTCCCGGCCGTCGTTCCCGCGCGCGGGTACTCGTCGACGGCGAAGCGAATCGGGTCGCCCTTCTTCTGCGGGATGGGGACGGGGACGATCTCGGCGGCGAAGGCGCCGGCCTCGATGGCCGCAACGGCGCGGCGCTGGCTCTCCGCGGCGAAGGCGTCCTGATCGGCGCGGCTCACGCCGTAGCGGACCGCGATCTCCTCCGCGGTGACGCCCATGTGGCACGCGCCGATCGCGCAGGTGAGGCCGTCGGCAATCATCGCGTCGGTCACCTCGCCGTGCCCCATGCGCAGTCCCCACCGCGTGCCCTTCAGCAGATACGGCGCGCTGGACATCGATTCGGCGCCACCGGCCACGGCCAGGCCGTAGTCGCCCGCGAGGATGCCCTGCGCCGCCGACACCACGGCCTGCAGCCCCGATCCGCAGACGCGGTTGATGGTCATCGCCGGCACCGTGTCGGGCAGGCCTGCCTTCAGCGCGGCCTGCCGGGCCACGTTCATGCCGGCGCCGGCCTGGAGCACGCAACCCATGAGGACATCGCCAACCTCGGCGCCGGGAACTCCGGCGCGGGAGAGCGCCTCGGCGATGACGATTGCCCCCAGGTCGGGCGCGGAGAACTCCTTGAGCGAGCCTCCGAACGCGCCAATCGGCGTCCGGCAGGCGCTGAGCAACACGACGGTGGTAGCCATGAAGGTCCGTCCTGCGGGCAGGGGGTCGCGAACGCGCCGCGGCGCTGCCGCGCGATGAGAGGTTGTCCGCCGGGATGGAGGCCGGCGGCCGGTCACGCTCGATTATGCGCGATCCGGATCGAGGCGGTCGCGCCAGCGCTGGCCCTCGGCGAAGAGGGCGTCCACCGCCCCGGCATCGCGCAGGCTCGCGCGCAGGGCGGCCAGTTCGCCGATCAGATCGTCGAGCGCCTCTCCGATGTACTCGGCGTTGGTCGCGCAGACGTCGGCCCACACGCGGCCCGGACTCGACGCCAGGCGTGTGGTGTCGCGCAGGCCGCGGCCGGCCAGCGCCAGCCCTGCCTCGCCCGCCCGCTCCCCCACCACCTTCATCAGCGTCGTGACCACGATCTGCGGCAGGTGGCTCAGGGCCGCCATCAGCCGATCATGTTCGTCGGGGTCCATCAACTGCGGCCGCGCCCCGATCGCCGCGACCCATGCGGTCACGCGCTCCAGCGCGTCGCCGGAGGTGCCGGCCGCCGGGGTGAGCAGCCACGGTCGCCGCTCGAACATCTCGGGGGCGCCGTGCTCGATGCCCGACCGCGCCGCGCCGGCCAGGGGATGTCCGCCGACGAACCGCAGGCGCGCCGGCAGCGTCCGCGCGGCGTCGACCACCGCGCGCTTCGTGCTGCCGACGTCGGTGACGATCGCCTCGCCCGCGACGTGCGATTCGAGTTGCGGGAGCAGCGCCAGGTTCGTTTCCACCGGAGCGGCCAGCACCACCAGATCCGCCCCGGCGAGCATGCCGAGGTCGTCGGCCGCGACGTCGATGGCGTGCCGTCCCGTCGCCGCCTCGAGCACCTCGTTGCGGTCGACGCCGATGACCAGTGCCTGCGGCCAGCGCCGCCGGCACGCCAGCGCCAGCGATCCGCCGATCAACCCGAGGCCGACGATGCCGATGTGGGCAAACGGCGGGGGATCGGCGCTGGCCGCGACGCGGCCAGGCTGAATGACGGGGATCTCGGCCATGGCGTGCCCCCCGGCCTACATGCCCCAGCCGCGCCGCGCGACCGGCTCGAGGCAGATGCTGCGGCCGATGGCCGGCGCGATGATGCGCAGCTCGGCCATGAGCCGCTCGAACTGCGCGGGGAACATCGACTGCGCGCCGTCGCTCAGGGCCTTGTCGGGATCGCAGTGCACCTCGATGATGAGGCCATCGGCGCCGGC
>JBDIBB010000129.1:0-10632 GCA_039812685.1 Vicinamibacteraceae bacterium | reverse complement strand
TCGCGGCGTTGCCGAAGTGCGCCGTGAAGAAGGGCAGCATCGCCTCGAGCACGCGCGGGTCCACCGGCGTGGTGGCGTGGTAGTCGAAATAGCGCGACAGGTCCATGATGGGTGGCATATCGGACGGCTACACCGGCACCCCTCGACCCGCCGGCCGGCGCACCACCGGGAGCGCGGTGGCCGGCTCGGCCAGCGTATCGGTCGCCAGTTCGTGGACCGAACAGGTGGCCAGCGCCTGCAGGATGCGGTCCTTGATCTTCCAGAGCGGATCGCGCACGTTGCACTTGGCGAACTGCTCGCAGTTCTCGTCGGTGGCGGCGCAGGCGGTCACCGCCAGCGGCCCGTCGACCGCCTCGATCACCTCGGCCACCGAGATCCGCGCCGGCGCGCGCGCGAGCAGGTAGCCGCCGCGCGTGCCCTGCTGCGACACCAGCAGCTCGTGGCGCGCCAGCCGCTGCAGCACCTTCGCCATCAGCTCCACCGGGATGTCGTACTGCTCGGCGATCTCGCGCGCGCTGACCGAACCGGCGTCCGTCCGCAGCGCCAGGTGCTTCATCGCCATCAGGGCGTAGTCGGCCTTCTTCGAAAGACGCAGCATGTCGAGACGTCCGCGCGGACGGCCCCGGATCTCCGGGCCCGCACCGCATCCATCAACCCTGACGAAGTCTCCTCTCGGGCTGACGAGCCCGCGGAGCGCGGAACCCGCCCGGTCCGGCTGCCTGCCGTGGCCGCCGCCGGGCGGGCGGTTGTCCTGACGGGGGCCGAGCCCTGCCCCATCGGCGACCGGCGTCGGCCCTCAGGACTGCTAATACTTCGCCAGCGACGGATCCACCTCGTCGATCCACCGCAGGATGCCGCCGGTGAGGTTCACCGCACGGTCGAACCCCTGCCGCCGCAGGAACATCACCGCCCGCAGGCTGCGTGCGCCCGAGCGGCAGTAGACGACCAGGTCGCGCTGGCGATCCAGTTCCTCGAGCCGGCGCGGCACGTCGCCCAGCGGGACGAGCGTGAAGCCGTCGAGGCTGCAGATCTGCGTCTCGTGCGGCTCCCGCACGTCGAGCAGCACCAGGTCGTCGCCTCGATCCAGCCGCGCCTTCAACTCCAGGGGCGTGATCTCCAGGCCGTTCGGTTCGGCCGCGGCCGGTGTCGTGGCCACGGGATCGGCGTGAGTCGCGCCGCCGACGCCGCAGAACTGCTCGTAGTCGATCAGCGCCGTCACCGTGGGCCTCGTGCCGCACACGGGGCAGTCGGGATCCTTGCGCAGCTTCAGCTCGCGGAACTTCATCCGCAGCGCGTCGTAGACCACCAGCCGGCCGACCAGCGGCTCGCCGATGCCCACGATCAGCTTGATGGCTTCCGTCGCCTGGATGGTGCCGATCACGCCGGGCAGCACGCCCAGCACGCCGCCCTCGGCGCAACTGGGCACCAGGCCGGGCGGCGGCGGCTCCGGGTAGAGGCAGCGGTAGCACGGCCCGTTGCGCGCCGCGAAGACCGAGGCCTGCCCCTCGAAGCGGAAGATGCTGCCGTAGGTGTTCGGCTTGCCGAGCAGCACGCACGCGTCGTTCACGAGGTAGCGCGTGGGGAAGTTGTCGGTGCCGTCGAGGATCACGTCGTAGCCGGCAAACAGATCGAGCGCGTTCCTCGAGGTGAGCGTCGCCTCGTGCGTCTCGATCTGGATCTCGGGGTTGAGCGCCGTCAGCCGCGCGCGCGCCGATTCCAGCTTGCTGCGGCCTACGTCGGACGTCCCGTGCAGGACCTGTCGCTGCAGGTTGCTGAAGTCGACGACGTCGAAGTCGACCAGGCCGAGCCGCCCGATGCCGGCGGCGGCGAGGTAGAGCGCGGCTGGCGACCCGAGCCCGCCGGCGCCGATGCAGAGCACGCTGCCGGCCTTCAGCCGGCGCTGCCCCTCCATGCCCACCTCGGGCATGATCAGGTGGCGGCTGTAACGCTTCACCTCGTCGTGGTTCAGGCCCGGCAGCGTGTCCACCGCCCCCGAGCCGCCGGCCACCGACGGGATGATGCTGATCGTGTCGCCCGCCTTCAGCGGCGTCGCTTCCCGCTCCAGGAACCGGATGTCATCGTCGTTGACGTAGACGTTGATGAAACGCCGCAGCTGCCCATCGTCGCCGTAGAGGTGCCGGCGCAGGTCGGCGTAGCGGCTCGTCAGCGCGGCCAGCGCCTCGCGAACCGTCGCCGCCTCCACCTCCACCGTGTCGAGCTTGTCGGTGTAGGGGCGCAGCGGCGTGGGGATGTAGATGGTCGTGGGCATCGCGGAAGGGGGCGGTGCGCCGCCGCTGTACCCGGCAGGACACGCCATGGCAAGGGACGGGCGGATATCCGACTACAACAGTCCGGATTCTAGCACGCCGGCCGGCGGCCGGGACGCGCGCACGCGTCATATGACGGGCTGGCGCCCCGTTCCGGGGGGCCCGCTCCTGACGCCCGGCGACGGCCGGTTCCGGCCCGGCGTGCGGCTGCCGTCGCGGCTACGATACGAACTCGATCTCCACACGGTGCGGGATCAGGCCCCGCTCGAAGGCCTCGTCCAGGAAGCGGCGGACCGCCGAGCGACCGCGCTCGCCGTAGTCGAGCGTGAGGTCGTTCACGTACATCCCGACGAACCGGTCGAGACGGGCGCCGTCCAGGCCCCGGCCGAAGGTCTTCGCGTAGGCCACCGCCTCGGCGCGGTGAGCGAGCGCGTGCGCGATGCTGGCGTGCAGCATCTTCGAGACGCGCGACATCATCGCCGGCCCGAGATCGCGCCGGATTACGTTGCCGCCCAGCGGCAGCGGCAGCCCGCCGGTCCGCTCGCCCCACCACACCCCGAGATCCACGATCAGCCGCAGCCCATCGTCGGCGTAGGTGAGCTGGCCCTCGTGGATGAGCAGGCCGGCCTGCACGCGGCCGTCGACCACGGCCTGCTGGATCTCGTCGAAGGGCATCACCACGTGCGCGATCCCCGGGGCGTAGAGCTGCAGGGCGAGCCACGCCGAGGTGAGCGTGCCCGGGATCGCCACGGTGACGCCTTCGAGTGAGGTGGGGCCGTCCGCGCGCGCCACCACCATCGGTCCGTAGCCATCGCCCATGCTGGCGCCGTGGGGCAGCAGCGCGTACTTGTCGCCGAGGTGCGCGAAGGCGTGGAAGGAGACGGCCGTCACCTCGTACTTGCCCTCGAACGCCCAGCGGTTGAGGCTCTCGATGTCGGCCAGCACCTGATCCACCTCGAGGTCGCCGGTGGGCACGGCGCCGCTGGCCAGGCCGTAGAACATGAACGCGTCGTCGGAGTCGGGGCTGTGGGCTACGGTGATGCGCATGATCCGCCCATTCTAGTCTGCCAGCGCGGATCGCTGCCGGCGGCGCCTGGTCCGGACCCATGCGTGACGGGACCGTGCGCGCCGGCCGGGGCCGGGCCGCGCTACGGATGGAGCACGCGGGCCAGGGCCTCGACAGCGTCCGCCAGTCGCGGTCCGGGGACCACGAGGTAGTCGCCCGCCAGCGTGTGGATGCGGCCCTGCCGCACGGCGGGCACCGAGGCCAGCTGCAGCCACGGCGACGGGGCGTTGCCATCGCCGACGAGTTCCGACGTCCGCAGTTCGATGATGACCTCCGGGGCGCGGGCGAGGATCAGCTCGATGGAGGCCTGCACCGACTCACGCGGCACGTCGGCGAAGACGTTGGCGCCGCCCGCCGCATCGAGCGCGTCGTGGAGGAAGCCGGTGCCGCCGCTCGCGTAGATGTTGCGCAGGCTTCGCGGGGCGCGGCCGAAGACGAGCATCGTCGCCGGCCGCCGGCGGCCGGCCACCGCCGTGCGCACGCGCGCCACGCGCTGCTCGAACTCGCGCGCCGCGCGATCGGCTTCCGGTTCCAGGCCGATCGCCTGCCCGAGCCGGCGCATGGCCACCGGCACGTCGGCCAGCCCCTGGTGCTGATAGACGAAGCTGGCGATTCCGGCGCGGGCGAGCTGGGCGCGCAGTTCGTCCTGCGAGACGTAGACGACGACCAGATCCGGGCGCAAGGCGAGGATGCGCTCGAGGTCGGGGTCCACCAGCGCGCCGACCCGGGCGCGGGAGGCCACCTCGGGCGGATAGGTGTCGAAGCTGCTCACGCCCACGACGCGGGGCCCGGCGCCGATGGCGAACAGCATCTCCGTGACGGCCGGCACGAGCGAGACGATGCGCCGCGCGGGCAGGCTCGCCTGCGCGCCGGCGGTGAGCGTCGCAGCCGCCGCAAGCAGCAGGGCGATGACGAGTCGTCGGGTGGTCTTCACGTCGCGGGCTCCCGATCCCTCCGGCGTCGATGGCGGGCAGACCGGTGTCCGGCTACGCCCGCTTCACGAGCAGCCACAGGAAGAAAGGTCCGCCGATGAGCGCCGTGATCACGCCCACGGGCAGCACCATCGGCGCCATGATCGTGCGCGCCGCCACGTCGCACGTCACGAGGAAGGCCGCGCCGAACAGCGTGGCGGCGGGCAGCACCACGCGGTGGTCTGCGCCCACGATCAGCCGCACCAGGTGCGGCACGACGATGCCGATGAAGCCGATGGGTCCGCCGAGCGACACCGCGGCGCCCGTGGCCACCGAGGCGCTGAAGAAGGCGAGCCGCTGCGCGCGCGTCACGTCGATGCCGCGCGTGGTGGCCGCTTCGGCGCCCAGCGCCAGGAGGTTGAGCGAGCGCGGCAGCCACGCGAAGATCGCGAAGGCGGCGGCCAGCAGCGGCAGCGCCGCCAGGATCGGCTGGTAGCTGCCGACGTCGAGATCGCCCATCAGCCAGCGTACCGCGCGGAACGTCTGGGCGAAGTCGGCGAAGTACTGCACGAAGAGGATCAGCGCCGAGAAGAACGCGTTCATCGTGACGCCGGCCAGCAGCAGGACGTCGGTGGAGAGGCCGCGCCGGCGGATGCGTGCGAGCCCGTAGACCACGCCCACCGCGCAGAGCGAGCCGGCGAAGCTCGCCAGCGGGACGCCGGAGAGGCCACCGATGCCGAACGGCCCGATGGCCATGATGGCGAGCATGGCGCCGAGCGAGGCGCCGGCCGACACGCCCAGCGTGAAGGGCGTGGCCAGCGGGTTGCGCAGCAGCGCCTGCAGCACCACGCCGGCGGCGGCAAGCGCGGCGCCCACCAGTGCCCCGGCCAGCGTGCGGGGCAGGCGCGCGACGAAGAAGATCTGCGCGTCGACGTTGTCGGCAAACGGGATCGCGCCGTCGAGCGCGCGGGCCAGGCTCACCGGCGTCGAGCCGATCGCCGGGGCGATGAGGATCGCGCCCATCGCCAGCAGGCCGAAGCCCGCCACGCTGATCCACACCCTGCGCCGCAGCGACATCGCCGCCAGTCGTTCCGGGGCGGTTCGCGTCGCGTCGCCTACCACAGCGGCACCACCGTGAGGTGTTTCGACACCTCGTGCCGCGCCACGTGCACGTCCACGCCGTAGAGCTCGCGCACGGTCCCGGCGGTGAGCACCTCGGTCGTGGGGCCGCTGGCGATCACGCGGCCGCCGCGCAGCATCACCAGCCGCTCGCAGAGCGAGGCGGCCACGTTCAGGTCGTGCGTGCTGACGATTGTCGTGAGGCCGCGTTCGAAATTCAGCCGGCGCAGCAGCGACACCACCTCGAGCTGGTAGTGGAGGTCGAGGCTGGCCGTGGGCTCGTCGAGCAGCAGCAGCTGCGCCGGCGGCGGCGCGCCTGCCGGATCCGGCGCGGCCGGCCGCGCGCGCGGCTCGAATTGCGCCAGCGCGCTGGCGATCGCCACCCGCTGCTTCTCGCCGCCGCTCAGCGTGGCGAACGGCCGTCGCACGAAGGCCGCCGTGCCCGTCGCCTCCAGCGCGCGGCGGGCGATGGCGATGTCCTCGGGCCCTTCCAGCTCGAACGGACCGAGGTGGGGGTAGCGGCCCATCAGCGCGATCTCGAGCACCGAGTAGTCGAAGGCGAGCTGCGTCTCCTGCGGCACCATCGCCACGCGCCGCGCCATCTCGACGCGCGGGATCCGCGCCACGTCGCGGCCGTCGAGCCGCACCGTGCCGGCGCCCGGCGCGAGCGCGCCCGAGAGCAGCCGCAGCAGCGTGGTCTTGCCCGATCCGTTCGGGCCGAGCAGGCCGACCAGCGCGCCGCGCGGCACCTCGAGCGAGACGGCGTCGAGCACCGACTCGGTGCCGTAGGCGAACGAGAGCCTATCGGCCGTGAGCAAGGCGCAGTCCCGCCATCACCGCGCGGCCGGGGGAGGGGAAGCCGAGCACCTCCTCGTACCGGCGATCGAGGACGTTGGTGACCCGCGCGAACACCGTGTGCCGCGCGCGCGCCAGCGGGCGCCACGACACGCCGAGATCGGCGGTGACGAAGCCCGGCGCCATCGCCGTGCCGCCGAACGCGCCGAAGGACGGGTCCACGTCGAGCGCCTCGCCACGCGCCGTCGCGCGCACGAACCCGTCGAGGCGATCGCCGGCGAAGGTGAGGTCGAGGAACCCCTGGTGTCGCGGCCGGCGCAGCAGCGGCTGTCCGACGGCAAACGGCGGCGGCGCCTGGCTTCCGCCGTCCACCGCCAGGATCTCGGTGTCGAGCCACGTGTAGCCGGCGCGCAGCGCGAGCCCGCGCGGCAGCCGCGAGGCCGCGGCGAGCTCGAGGCCGCGCGCTCTGGCGTTCGATACGTTGTCGGTGCGATACCGGCTGACGTCGGCAAACGCCGGGCCGATGGCGACGATCAGGTCGTCGTAGGTGTTGGCGAACCAGGTCGCCTCGACGACGAGGCGTCCGCCGGCCACCACCTGCTCCACGCCGGCGTCGATGCTGCGGCTGCGTTCCGGCTCGAGCGCCGGGTTGTCGGTGAAGGCGATCTCGAAGGCGTCGGGCGGGCGGATGCCGGTGCCGGCGTTCAGCTTGAGCCGTGTGGAGGCGCGGCCGCGCGTGCCCATCGGCTTCGCCATCCAGCTCAGCGCCAGCTTCGGGTTCCACGACACCACCGTGTCGCGCGTGAAGGCCGGGCGCGGCGGGAAGCCTGCCGGATCGCCGTCCAGCGCATCGCGTGTGATGTGCTCGGCGCGCAGGCCGGCGGCCACCAGCAGCCGCCCCGCCACGTCGGAGCGCGCCTCGAGGAACGTGCCCGTGATGCCGCGCGAGATGGGGAGCGGTTCGGCCGTCGAGCCGACGATGTAGGTGTTGCGCGCGCGCTCGCGCAGCAGCTCCGCGCCGGCCGAGAGCGCAAACGCCGGCGTGCGTGTCCAGTCGGCCTGCACCCGTCCCGTGCCGCGGCGCGTCTCGGTGACGGTGCTCCCCCACGCGCTCACGTAGCCGCTGTCGTAGTCGGCCAGCGTCGCGCTGGCGCGCACCCGCAGCGCGGCGCCCACGTGGGTGGAGGCCGACACCGCGCCGCCGGCCTGATCGGTGGTGCCGCGCGAGATGCGATCGATGCCGGCAAAGGTGCCGTGGGGATCGCTGCCGAAGGGGCCGGGGTTGCCGCGCGCCGACGAGCTGAGGTGCAGGAAGCCGCGCACCTCGTGCCGCGCGTCCTGCCATCCGCCGCCGGCCGTCGCCTGCCGGGCCGTGTAGTCGTCGTTGGCGACCGTCTCGCCCGTCAGCGTCGTGTCGCCGTTGCGGCCCTGGGTGCCCAGGTACTGGCCGCTGGCGTGCCACGACCACACGCGCGCGCCACCGGCCGCCTCGAGCGCGGTGCGTCCCGTGCGCTGGCTGCCGCCCTCGACCAGGGCCGAGCCGCCCAGCGGGCCGCCGCGGCGGGTCACCAGCTGCAGCACGCCGCCGATGGCGTCGGCGCCGTAGAGCGCGCTCTGCGGACCGCGGACCACCTCCACCCGTTCCACGCCGGCCGGCGAGAGGTGCGCCGCGTCGAGGCCGCCGCCGAACGCGTTGAGCCGCAGCCCGTCGATCATCACCAGCGTGTAGTCGGACTCGCCGCCGCGGGGGAACAGCGAGGTGACCGCGCCGCGTCCCCCGCCGGTGGCCACGCCGAGGCCCGGCACGCGCCGCAGCGCGTCGCCGATCGACTCGGCCTGCTCCAGCCGCAGGTCCTCGGCGCTGAGCACCGTCGTGCTGGCGGGCAGCGTCGATCGCGGCGCCTCCAGGCTCGACGCCGAGACGACGATGCTGTCGGAGAGCGCGCTCAGCCGCATCGCGATCGGCTGGTCAAGGTTGGCGTCCACCGAGGGGATCGAGACGAGGACCGCGTCGGCCTGCAATCCCTCGCCGAAGGCGCGCAGCACGACGGCGCCCGCCGCGAGCCCGTCGAGACGATAGGTGCCGTCGGCGCCCGTGCGCGTCTCGCGCGCGGCGCCCGACTGGGGCTCCGCGTGAACGTTCGCACCAGGGACGGGCCGCCCGTGCGGATCGACGACGGTGCCCGTCAGGCTGGCGGCGTGGGTGGACGCGACGGCGGCCGCCAGGCAGGCGGCAGCCAGGACGGACGAGATAGTAGGGACACGACCGATCATGCGGAACCTCCTCCGGCGTCACCACGCGCCGGGCTGCCGTGCGGCAGCGGTGAGGACGTTTCCCGAATCGGCCAGGTCTCCTGACTTGCGGATCAGCGCGGCGGGCTCCGTCTTCCGGCGCCGGCGTGCGGCACCGTGACGTGGGCTCCCGGCCGCGCGGGCCGCCGGATGCGGATCCGGCGTGATGGCGCGGGCGGGCGAGCCGCCGCTCCCCGTTCACAGTGGCGGGACCGTGTGGGCCTTGCACCCAACTTCCCTGGACCGGCGGGCGAGCGTCGAACTCCGAGCAGTATACGCGACGTGGCGGGCGGGGGCGCCGGCGCTGGCGTCGCCCACGCCTTTGGCATTAGCATCGGTGGACGGGATCGCCGGCCCCGGCCCGGCCCGTCCTTCGTGAAGTGTCCATGCGCGCGCGTCTCCTCACCGCAGGCCTGACCGACATCAGCGACAAGCTCGACGAGGGCGTCCGCCTCTCGTTCGACGACGGCCTCCGCCTCTTCGAGACGCGCGACCTGCTCGCCGTCGGGTGGCTCGCCAACCGCGAGCGCGAGAAGCGTCACGGCGGGCGGACCTTCTACAACCACAACATCCGCCTCGAGGCGACCAACGTGTGCGTGGCGAGCTGCCTGTTCTGCTCGTTCGCGCGGCTGAAGGTGGGCGATCCCGGCGCCTACACGCTCTCGCTCGAGCAGGCCTGGGACAAGCTGCGCCAGCGTGCCGATCAGCCCCTCACCGAGATCCACATCGTCAACGGGCTGCACCCCGACCTGCCGTTCGACTACTACGCGGAGCTGCTGCGGGGGTTCAAGCGCATCAGGCCCGACGTGCACCTGAAGGCGTTCACCGCCGTCGAGATCGCCTTCTTCGCCGACCTGTACGGCATGGACGACGAGCAGGTGCTGCGCGCGCTGATGGCGGCCGGGCTCCAGAGCCTGCCGGGCGGCGGGGCCGAGATCTTCGCCGAGCGCGTGCGCCAGCGCATCTGCCACGACAAGTGCGGCGCCGATCGGTACCTCGCCATCCACCGCACGGCCCATCGCCTCGGCCTGCGGACGAACGTGACCATGCTCTACGGGCACATCGAGACCGCGGCCGAGCGCGTGGATCACATGCTGCGCGCCCGCGCGCTGCAGGACGAGACGGGCGGGTTCCAGGCCTTCATCCCGCTCGCCTTCCACCCCGACAACAACCAGATGCGCAAGCTGCCGGCGCCGACCGCCGCCGAGACGCTGCGCGTGCACGCCGTGGCGCGGCTGCTGCTCGACAACATCGCGCACGTCAAGGCGTTCTGGATCGCCACCGGCGTCGACGTGGCGCAGCAGTCGCTGTGGTTCGGCGTGGACGATCTCGACGGCACCGTGCAGGAGGAGCGCATCTACCACATGGCGGGCGCGCGCACGCCGGAGGCGATGACGCCGGCGCAGATCCGGGCGCTGATCGCGGCGGCGGGACGCGAGCCCTTCGAACGCGATACGCTGTACAACCTGATAGAGCACCCGAGCGGCCAGCCGGCCTGATTCGCCGCGGCCCGCGCCGGAACCCGTGTTCCCGGCGTTCACCCATCAATCCAGCGAGGAGACATCCATGCACACCCTGGCTCCGTTGCCTTACGACTTCAACGCGCTCGAGCCGCACATCGACGAGCAGACGATGCGCATCCACCACGGGAAGCATCACCAGGCCTACGTCGACAACCTGAACAAGGCGCTCGAGAAGCATGCCGCCCTGCAGGCCAGGAGCGCCGAGGAGCTGATCCGCGACCTGGCCGCCGTGCCCGAGGAGATTCGCACCGCCGTGCGCAACAACGGGGGCGGGCACGTGAACCACACGATGTTCTGGCAGGTCATGGGCCCCAACGGCGGTGGCGCGCCCACCGGCAAGGTGGCCGACGCGATCAACGGTGCCTTCGGCAGCTTCGACAAGTTCAAGGAGGAGTTCGCCAAGGCCGCCATGGGCCGTTTCGGCAGCGGCTGGGCGTGGCTGGTGGAGAAGGACGGCCGCGTGTCGGTGGAGAGCACACCCAACCAGGACAACCCGATGATGGACGGCAAGACGCCCGTCTTCGGGATCGACGTGTGGGAGCACGCGTACTACCTGAAGTACCAGAACCGCCGCGCCGACTACGTGGGCGCGTGGTGGCACACGATCAACTGGAACGCGGTGAACGCCCGCCTGCGGTAGCGCGCGGGTTGCTCGGATC
>JBDIBB010000128.1:0-10718 GCA_039812685.1 Vicinamibacteraceae bacterium | reverse complement strand
TCTCACGTCCTCACCGACAACTTCGACGACGCCAAGGCACTGTTCCTCGAACCGCTGCTCTCGATGCACTACGCCCATCTGGTGATGCTGGTGGAACGCGGCATCGTGACGCGCGAGGACGCCCACCGAATTCGCGTGGCGCTGGACGGGATCGATCAGGACGCGATCCGGGACGTGCGCTACGACGGCACGTACGAGGATCTCTTCTTCTACGTCGACCGCCTGCTGGTTCGCGCGTGCGGCGAAGAGGTTGCCGGTCGCCTCCACACGGCGCGCAGCCGCAACGACATCGACATGACCATCTACCGGATGCGCCAGCGGGAGCGCATCCTGGCGCTGGTCGAGTCGGTCGTCGCGCTGCGGCGCGCGCTGCTCGAGATGGCCGAACGGCACCGGGAGACCGTCTTCGCGGCGCACACGCACACCCAGCCCGCCCAGGCCTCGACCGTGGCCCATTACCTGCTGGGGGCGATCGAGCAGTTCGGCCGGGACGCGACGCGGCTGGCGGCGGCCTACGCGACGACGAACCACAACCCGCTCGGCGCGTGCGCGATTACCGGCACGGGCTTCCCGATCGATCGCACCCGCACCGCGGCGTTGCTCGGCTTCAGCGGGCCCACGGGCAACACCTACGGCAGCATCGCCACGATCGACTACACGCTCGAGGCGCTCTCGGCGACCGGCGTGCTGCTGGTGGGCCTCGGCCGCTTCCTGCAGGACATGCTGCTGTGGTGCACGATGGAGTTCGGGTACCTGCGGCTACCCGATGGCTTCGTGCAGGGCAGCAGCATCATGCCGCAGAAGCGCAACCCGGTGGCCCTGGAGCACGCGCGGGCCATCTCCTCGCGGGCGCTCGGCCAGGCGATGGGCGTGATGACCGCGGTCCACAACACGCCCTTCGGCGACATCGTCGACACCGAGGACGACCTGCAGCCGCTGGTCGACGGCGCCTTCCGCGATGCCCACCGCGCCACCGCGCTCGTGGCGGCGGCCATGCGCGGCGCCGACGTGAACGTCGACCTGATGCGGCGGCGCGCCGGTGAGAACTGGATCACCATCACGGAACTGGCCGACACGCTCACGCGCGACCACGGCCTGTCGTTCAAGCACAGTCACGCCATCGCCCAGCGGCTGATCGCGAGCCATTCGCGGACCCCGGAGCGACCGCTGGCCGACCTGCTCGCCGAGGCATCGGCCGAGGTGACGGGAGCCGCCGTACGCGTGGAGGAACCGCAGGTGCGCGCCTGGCTGAGTCCCGAGCACTTCGTCCGCGTCCGCCGGACCTGGGGCGGGCCGGCGCCGGAGGAAACGACGCGCGCCATCGGCGTCGAGCGTGAGCGGACCGAGGCCGACGCCCGGTGGCTGGCTGGCGCCCGTGAAGGCCTGGCGGCCGCCGCGGCCGCCCTGAAAGCGCGGGCGGCGGAGATCTGAGGATGTCCGACCCTGCCAGCCGCGCCGGCGGCCCACGCGACTCGGGCGACACCGACATGTCGCGCACCTATCTCTCCGTCTTCATCGTATGGGTGCTCGTGCTGGGCGCGCTCTACGCGTTCCAGTGGTATTTCACGCACTAGCTTCCCCGGGGGATCGCCCGCCGGGCGATCCCGCGCGCCACCGCCACTGATGCACTGGATCGATTGGCTCATCGTCGGGGCCTACCTGACCTGGATCGTCTGGACCGGCATCCAGCACACGAAGGACAGCCACGAAATCGAGGGGTACTTCCTCGCCAACCGCTCGCTGCCCTGGTGGGCCGTCGGCCTCTCCGTGATGGCCACGCAGCTGAGCGCCATCACGCTGATCGGCACCACCGGCCAGGCCTATGCCGACGGCATGCGCTTCCTGCAGTTCTACTTCGCGCTGCCCATCGCGATGATCGTGCTGTCGGTGACGCTCGTTCCGTTCTTCCACCGGGCGCACGTCTTCACGGCCTACGAGTACCTGGAGCGCCGCTTCGACGCGAAGACCAGGGCGATGACGAGCCTGCTGTTCCTGCTCTCGCGCGGGATGTCGACCGGCGTCGTGATCTCGGCGCCCGCGGTGGTGCTCTCGGTGGTCTTCGGCTGGAACTTCACCCTCACGTGCCTGGCCATCGGCCTGCCCACCGCGCTCTACACCATGTACGGCGGCGTGCAGGCCGTCACCTGGACGGACGTGAAGCAGATGTTCCTGATCGTCGGCGGGCTGGTGGCCGCCGTCATCGCCCTCATCCTCGGCCTGCCCGACGGCGTCGGCCTGGGCGACGCGCTGCACATCGCCGGCGCCACCGGCCGCATGAGGACCTTCGACTTCACGTTCAGCTTCACCGACCAGTACACGTTCTGGTCGGGCACCATCGCCGCGCTGTTCCTCTTCCTCTCCTACTTCGGCACCGACCAGAGCCAGGTGCAGCGCTACCTCACGGCGAAGTCGATCGACGAGGCGCGGTCGTCACTGTTGATGAGCGCCTACTGGAAGATCCCGCTGCAGGCCTTGGTGCTGCTGGTCGGCGTGCTGCTCTTCGCCTTCCACCTGTTCACCCCGCCGCCGCTGCTCTTCAACAAGGTGGAGGAGGCCAGGGTGCGCAGCAGCGCGAGCGCCGGCGAACTCCAGGCGCTGGAGCAGCGCTACGAGTCGGTGCGCCGCGAGCGCGGCGAGACGGCGCGCGCCCTGAATGCCGCCAGGCAATCGGGCGACGACACGGCCATCGCCGCCGAGACCTCGCGGTTCCGCGCCGCCGAGGCCGGCATGAAGACGCTGCGCGACGAGGCGACGACGCTCGTCAGCCGCGTCACGGGACAGCGCTACAACGACGTCAACTACGTCTTCCCCACCTTCATCACCACCTACATGCCGATCGGCGTGGTCGGGCTGCTGCTGGCCGCGATCTTCGCCGCCGCCATGTCGAGCATCGCCGCCGAGCTGAACTCGCTCTCCACCGCCACCGTGATCGACTTCTACCGGCGGTTCGCGCGCAAGGAGGCGAGCGACGCGCACTATCTCGCGGTGTCGAAGATCGCGACGGGTTTCTGGGGCACCTTCGCCTGCATCGTCGCGATCTATGCGGCCGAGCTCGGATCGCTGATCGAAGTGGTGAACCGCTTCGGCTCCTTCTTCTACGGATCGATCCTCGGCGTCTTCATGCTGGCCATCCTCTGGAAGCGCGCGTCGGGCCACGCCGCGTTCGTGTCGCTGCTGGTCGGTATGGGCACGGTGGGCTACGTCGCCTTCACCACGGACGTGGCCTTCCTCTGGCTGAACGTCGTCGGCGCGCTCACCGTGTTCACCGTGGGCGTCCTGCTCAGCCTCGTGATGCCGAGGCAGCCGGCGCGCGCGAACCCGCAGTAGGCGCGAACGGGCCCGGCGGAGCCCGCGGCGCGCCCTGCGCGGGGGCGCGCGGTCGTCAGCCGTCGCGCGAGGCCGTCTCCGACCGGTGCCGAACCGGGCCGCGACCTCCGCCCCGCGCGTGTCCCGGCTGCCGCCGCCGATCACGTTTTGGTGATTCCGGTTCGACGTTCGTGATTTGCGGCGCGGCCGTCCAGGGCGCGGCCGTTCCCCGGAAGTATCTGACACGCAATGGGTTGAAGCCTGATCTCCGAGTGGGATCGCCCCTTGCACGGACACGGGGCACGATGCGTGTCCGAGCCTCAGTCCGCCAATCCGCCCAGCAAGGCTACTCGCTGATCGAACTCGTCGTGGTGGTGGCGATGATCGCCGTCATCACCGCGATCTCCGTGCTCGTCATGCCTACGGCGCTCACCGCCGCCCGCAGTGCGGGTGCGGCCTCGCAGGTCGAGTCGGCGCTCCGGACGGCCCGGGAACAGGCGCTCAGCCAGCGCCGGGCCATCCGCATCACCTTCACGCCACCGCGCACGGTCGATGTGGTCCGGGTCGAGCTGGACGGCGCCCTCGTCCCCCTCGGCAGCACCACGCTCGAGGGCGGCTTCCAGTTCCTGTTGTTCCCCGGCCAGCCCGACACGCCGGACGGCTTCGGGCGCGGCGGTGCGATCGAACTCAACGGCGCCACCACCGTGCAGTTCACCAGCGAGGGCACGTTCGTCGATGAGAACGGCGACGAGGCAAATGCCTCGGTCTTCCTGGGAAGGGCACAGGAGCCCCAGTCGGCCGCGGCGGTGACGGTGTTCGGTCCGACGGCGCTGATCCGGAACTGGCGCTGGGACGGCAGCGCATGGGTGCGGTGACTTCGCGGAGCACGCTCATGAGACGGCTTCACTGGCTTCGTCCGTCCGGCGCCACCCACGCGATGGGCACATCCGACGACGCCGGCTTCACGCTGATCGAGACGATCGTCGCGCTGTTCGTGTTGACGGTAGGGCTGCTCGGCCTGGCCCAGGCGTTCTACGTGGGGCTTGCGCACCTGTCGACGTCCTCGGCCAACCTCATCGCCCGCGAGAAGGCACGGGAAGCGGTGGAGAGCGTGCACACGGCGCGCGACACGCGCACCATCACGTGGAACGAGATCCGGAACGTCTCGGGTGGCGGCCGCTTCCTCGACGGGGCCCAGCCGCTCAACGTCGCCGGCAACGACGGCCTGGTGAACACCGGCGACGCGGGCGAGAACCGACTGGAGGAGCGACGGGAGCCGGGCCCGGACGGTGTGCTCGGCACCCCCGACGACCTGCTCTTCCCGCTCAGCACCTTCCAACGCCAGGTCGAGATCCACGAGCTGGTGCCTGTGAATCCGGACCTGCGGGAAGTGGTGGTGACCATCACGTATCAGGTCGGATCGATCCGGCGCACCTACACGCTGCGTACGTACGTATCGGCGTTTTCGTGAGGGAGCAGATGGAATCGCGATCCCCCCGGCGGGACCAGCGCGGGTTCACGCTGGTCGAACTGCTCGTCTCGGTGGCCGTGCTCGGCCTCATCATGGGCGCGACGCTGGCGGCGCTCTCCGATGCCTATCGTGCCAACGAGAGCGCTCGCGAGGTCTCGGGCCTGAGCAACAACCTGCGTGTCGGCGCGGACCTGATCGTCCGTGACTTCATCCAGGTGGGGCAGGGCCTGCCCACCGGCCGGCTGGTCCAGGTGGCCGCCGGCGGCAGCTTCACGCCGATCAACCGGCCCGCGCCGCCGAGCAGCCCGTGTGCGATCTGGCCCGCTGGCACAACCGAGATTCGTGCGGTGACCGTCGGTCCCGGATGCGGGCCGGTCATCAACGGCGCGGCCACCGACATCGTCACCACGATTGCCGGCGACACGACGTTCGACCACGTGCCGCTCGCCACGGGCGCGTCGGGGATCAACGTGGCGCAGCGCAAGATCACGATTGCGCTGCCTGGGCCCGATCCCACCGGCACGCTGCCGCTGATCGACCCCCGTGGCGTCGACATCAGCAACGGGGGCCCCGACGACATCCGGCCGGGCGACCTGATCATGCTCACCAAGGGCGATCACAGCGCGCTGCTCGAGGTGACGTCGGTCGACGGCGCCCAGACGATCACGTTCGCGTCCGGCGACCCGATGAACCTCAACCAGTTCGGCGCGTCGGGTGTGACCGGCACGCTGGACGTGCTCGCCGCGGCTGCGCCGGTCGGCGGAACGGCGACCGAGGCCACGCGCATCCGGATGATGACCTACTACCTGGACAACACCATCACGCCCGGCGAGCCGAGGCTCATGCGGAGGCTGAACTGGGGCGATCCGCTGGCGCCACCCAACCAGCGCGCGCGAACGGTGGCGTTCGATATCGAGAACCTGCAATTCACCTACGACCTGATTGACGGCGTCGTGAACCCGGCCAACGTGCGGATGGAGGCGGCCGACCTCGGCGGTACGGGCGCGTGCGCGCCCAATCCCTGCATGCTCGCGCAGATCCGCAAGATCAACGTCTTCCTCGGCGGGCGGTCGGGCCGTCGCTTCACGCCCACGGGTGACTTCTTCCGCAACTCGCTGACCACCCAGGTGAGCCTTCGCAGCCTGGCGCTCGTGGACCGTTACCGGTAGGGGAACCACCATGCGTCGCACGCACGAATCCGGCATGGCGCTGCTGTCGGTGATGCTCGTCATGATGCTGATGTCGGCCATGCTCCTGGGCTTCTTCGCCCTCGTGTCATCCGACCAGCAGTCGAGCGGAGCCAATCGCGACCAGACCCAGGCCTACGCCGCGGCCCACGCCGGGCTCGAGAAGCTCACGGCCGACCTCGGCGCGGTCTTCACGGCGGGCAACTACAGCCCGACCGTCGCACAGCTCAACGGGCTGGAGGGAACGCCGCCAGCCCTGCCCGGCTTCCAGTACCTGTCGCCGGACGGTGGCCCGGGCTACATCATCACCTGGCAGGGAGAAGAGAACGGGCAGCCACCCTCGCCGATCGATCCCAACGGCACCCCCATCACCAACGGCCCTTATCAAGGCCTGGTCGGGCTGATCACGCCGTACGACATCACCGTCACGGCCCGGACCGAAGGCGTCGCGGCGCGCTTCGCCGAGGTCCGCATGCGACGGCAGATGCAGACGATCGCGGTCCCGGTGTTCCAGTTCGGGCTCTTCTCGGAGAACGACCTGTCGTTCCACGCGGGCGACGACTTCAGCTTCGGCGGCCGGGTGCACACCAACAGCAATCTGTTCCTCGCCTCGGCGAGTGGCGCCACGCTGACCATCGCCGACAAGATCACCGTCGTGGGCGACCTGGTCCGCACGCACTTCGCCAACGGCAGGTCGGCCGCCAGTTACTCGGGCCCCGTCCGCATCGCCAAGGCGCCAGGCTGTCCGTCCGCGCCCACACCAGCCAACGGGTCGTGCCGGAACCTCGCGGCGAACGAAGGCAGCCTGGTCGGCATGCTTGGGTCGGCTGACAACCCGACCTGGACCAACACGGTGCTCGCCTACAACACCTACCTGCGCAATGGCGACATGGGCGCGCGGCGGCTCGACCTGCCGCTGGTGAGCGACGGCGCGACGCCGATCGACCTCATCCGCCGGCCGCCGGCGGGCATCGCGGAGCCAGCGCCCCTCGCCGCGCAGCGGTTCTTCAACATGGCGACGCTGCGCATCCTGCTGTCGGACACGGCGGCCGAGCTCACCTCTCTGCCCGGTGTCGTTGGCTCGCCCGTCTCGCTCGAGGCGGCATCGGTCGCCGGATACCCGCTGGCCACGTCCAACGGCCAGGCCAAGGAAGGCTATCGATCCGCATCCGGCACGCCGCTGATCGGGGGCTTCATCCTGATCAACCGCCAGAGCTCGGCTGGCGTCTGGACCGACGTCACCAACGAGATCCTGCAGCTGGGGATTTCTGGCCGCAATCTCGGCAACAACACCTGGACGGCCACCATTGGCACCTGCAACACCGAGCCGCAGCCCAACGCCATCCTGCGCCTGCAGCGCATCCGGGACGTTCCGGTGACGCCGAGCGGCGGCCTGAGTCCCGCCTACTGCAACCTCTCGGTCAACGGGACCGACTACTGGCCCAACGTGCTCTACGACGCCAGGGAGGGCCTGCGCCGCGACAACGAGTCGACGTCGCAGAACGAGCTGTACCTGGGCGGCCTGATGCACTACCTCGAGTTCGACGTGAACAACTTCCGCCGGTGGATCGAAGGCACCCTGGGCACGAGCGGGCCGGGGTCGCAGGACCTCACCGGCTACGTCGTCTACTTCTCGGATCGGCGTGGCAACAAGAATGCCGCGAACCAGGAGACCGGCGAGTACGGGTGGGAGGACTTCATCAACAGCGACAGCGTCAGCACGCCGAACGGCGTGCTGAACACCGGCGAGGACATGAACGCCAACGGTCTGCTCGATACCTACGGCAACATCCCGCGCATCGGCTACACCGTCGTGGCCCCGAACAGCGTGGCACCCTGGGGGACCGGCAGCCCCATCAACAACACCGTGAACGTCTATGGCAGCCGCGTGAACAAGGGCGTCGCGCGCGCCAACCGGGCGGTGTTCTTCCGGCGCGCGCTGAAGCTGGTGAACGGCGGGCTCGGCTCACTACCGTCGGTGAACCTGCAGGGGCTGACCATCGCTTCCGAGAATCCCGTCTACGTGCAGGGCAACTTCAATGCGTGCGGCACGCCGACGCAGAGTTGCGGGTCAGGTGGCTTCGGTCCGACCGGCGATGCCCACCGGTCGGCCGCGATCATCGCCGATTCGGTCACGCTGCTCTCGCGCAACTGGAACGACATCCGATCGTTCAACACGCCGCACGCGATCAGTGGGAGGCCAGCGGCCACCACCTGGTATCGCATGGCCGTCATCACGGGCAAGGGCATCAACTTCCCGTTCCCGAACAACAACGCCGGCGATCCCGCGAACTTCGGGTCCGACGGTGGCGCGCACAACTTCATGCGCTTCGTGGAGAACTGGTCCAACGGGTCGACGATCAACTACCGCGGGTCGATGGTGAGCCTCTTCTTCAGCCGCCAGGGCGTCGGCACCTGGAAGTGCTGCGAGAACGTGTACGCCCCGCCGGATCGCGGCACGAACTTCGACGTGGAGTTCCTGAGCCCGAACCTGCTCCCGCCGCGCACGCCGATGTTCCGTGACGTCAACACGCTGACGTTCCGTCAGTTGCTGCGGCCGACGCAGTAGGAACGCAGCAGGAACGTGCGAGGCCCGCGGCCGGCCCGGACGAGGCCGGCCACGGGCCCGCGACTTCCGTCATTCCGCCGCCGATGTGGCCGATGCCGGCCGGCCCGTCGCTCTACCGCCCGCCAATCGGATCGCCCGGGGGCACGGCCAGCGGCGCGGTGCGCTTGTAGGTCGACTCGGGCCGCGCGAGGAAGCGCGCGATCTCATCGGCCGCGGCGGCCGCATCGGCGGTGTCCCGGCCGGCCTCACGCAGCCACGCGCCAAGATCCCTCACCGCCGACTCCGCTTCGGCGCGCACCAGCGGTGACGCGTCGGCGTCGGCGATCAGGTCGAACAGGCGCGCCAGCGTCGTCGCGCGCGTGGCGCGCTGGACCAGCGCCTGCGAGGCATCGCCGGCAGCCGGCGACTTCCACACCTGCTGCACCAGCGCGTCGAGCACGTCGCGGAAGGACGGCATCGTGGCGTCGCGCGCGTGGAAGTCGATCAGCCGGGCCGCGCGCTCCGGCTGCAGCAGCGCCGACACCGACAGGTCGGCGGCCAGCGTCGCCACGCCCACCGGATCGAACACCGGACTCGTCCGGCCGGGGAACAGCTCGGTGTTCGGTCCGCCGAAGCCTGACGCGCGCGGCGGGATCAACGACACGATCGCCGGGGGCAGCGTGAGCGCCTCGGGCCGCAGCGTCTCGAGGACCGCCGCCAGCGCGTCGCGCTGCCGTGCGGCCGGCACCACCTGCTGCACCTGCGCGGGGCTGGTGCCCGAGGCCGCGCGCACGGCGAACGAGTAGTTCACCCCGCCCAGCGTCTTCACCGCCGCCTGGAGCTGGTAACGGTGATGCAGGTAGAGCGGCACGAGCTTCGCCTCGAGCTGCGACAGCGGCGCGCCCACCGGGACGTTCTCGAGCCCGAAGTTCGTCAGCCCGATCTGCCGCACCCGCATCGCGTGGCGCAGTTCCGCCACGGGGTCGCTGCCGCTGTCCCACAGGCTCGCCAGCGGGTGGGCCGCGCCGGCCGGCCGCGCGTCCTCGTCGCTGATGTAGATGTGGCCGGCCGCGATCCCCTCACGGAGGATCGTCTCGAGCATCTGCTCTTCGGCCTCCGGCGTGCGCGCCTCGCTGTAGGCGTAGCGCACGGCCCACTTGTCGTAGCTGCCGATGCCGGTGCCGTAGGCGTCCGACAGGTCGATGCGCCCGTTCGTGATCTTCACGACCGGCGACGGGTAGTCCATCACCGACGCGCGCCCGCCGTACGTGCTGGCGGCGAAGTTGTGCGCGAAGCCCAGCGTGTGGCCCACTTCGTGCGCCGACAACTGCCGGATGCGCGCCAGCGACATCGCCATGGCGTCGGTCGCCGGATCCAGGTCGGCGAGGTACTCGGCGTCGCCGCCGCCGCCGGCGTCGCACCAGCCGTCGAGCCCGGCCGGATCGCCGCCCCCCGAGGCCGAGGCGACGTCCACCAGCCCGGTCGCCAGCATGTAGTCCTGGCGCACGCGCAGCGAGCCGAGGCTCACGTTGCCCTTCAGGATCTGGCCGGTCCGCGGGTCGCTCAGGCTGCCGCCGTAGGACCAGCCGCGCGTCGAGCGGTGCACCCAGTGGATCATGTTGTAGCGCACGTCCATCGGGTCGGCGTCCTCGGGCAGCACCTTCACGATGAACGCGTTGCGGAAGCCGGCCGCCTCGAACGCCTGGTTCCACCAGGAGGCGCCCTCGACCAGCGCGCTGCGAATCGGTTCGGGCGCACCGTTGTCCACGTAGTAGACGATCGGCTCGACCGGATCGGAGAGGGCGGCGGCCGGATCCTTCTTGCGGAGCTGGTGGCGGCTGATCACGCGGTGTTCCACCGGCTCGGTGATGGGCGACGCGTAGTCGTGGAACATCGTCCCCATCACGCCGATGCGGACGTCGTGCCGGCGGGGCCGGTAGCTGCCGAGCGGCGGCAGCTCCACGAAGGAGTGGTGCTGCCGCACGGTCACTGCCGCCGGTGACGGCGTCACCTGCGCCACCAGCGGGCCGGGGTTGCCGTCGGTGGTCAGCGTAATCGTCACCTCGATCTCGGTGTTCTTCGGGAACGCCTTCGTGCGCGGCATGTAGAGCGCGCTGCGGCTCGCGTCGACGCGGTACGCCCCCTGGCGCTGCTGCTGGATGCGTTCGGCGACGCCGTGCGCGTCGCGCAGCACGAGCGGCGTGGC
>JBDIBB010000127.1:0-10779 GCA_039812685.1 Vicinamibacteraceae bacterium | reverse complement strand
GACCGGACCGCGCGCACCAGTCCGTCCACCCCGTCGGCCTCTTCCGCGCCCTGTGGCACGGGCCACTCCGGCGCGAACCCCTTCGGCCCATAACTGCCGGTGGCGACGATGGCCTTGGAGCCAATCAGCAGACGCGGCCCTTGCAGGATGCCCTGCTCGAGCGCCTGGCGCAGGCCGAGGTCGGCATAGCCCGCGCCCTCGGTGCCGAGATCGCGCAGCGTGGTGAAGCCCGCCTGCAGCGTCGCGCGCAGGTGGTTGGTCGCCCGCGCCACGCGCAGCGCCTCGGGTTCCTTCAGGACCTGATCGTTCCAGACAGCCTCGTCGTAGGGGTGCAGCAGCACGTGGCTGTGCGCGTCGATCAGCCCGGGCAGCAGGGTCTGGCCCGGCAGGTCGACGACGCGCGCGCCGGCTGGCGCCGGCGTGGACGCGGCAGGTCCGGCCGCGACGACCGTGCGGCCGGCGACATGCACCACCCAGTCGCGGTGAACCTGTTCGCCGTCGAACACGCGCGGCGCGCGCAGCACGACGAGCGGCGCGGTCGTCGCGGGCTGGGCCAGGAGGCTTCCGGTGGCGATCGCGCCGAGCGCCGCCACGAACGCGAGAACGCAGCGAGCGGGGCGGCGCATCACGACACCCTGACCAGCCGGCGTGCGGCCAGTTCGGCCAGGAGCCGATCCACGTCGGCACGGCAGCGCTCCGGCGTCACGTCGAAACCCTCGCACACGTGCGCGACGACCTCGTCGAGCCGCCGCGGCGAGGACAGGAAACGCCAGACGGCCGTCCCTACCTCGTTCAGGCCGTAGTAGATGCCGGAATCGGGGTCGAGCATCACGAACTCGCCGTCGAGTTCGGCACCCACCACCTGGCCCGCCAGCGCGATCACCGTGCCATCGTCCATCGGAATCCTCCGCACAGGCTGGTAGGATAGCTGGCGCCACGCCATGCCGCCAGCCGCCGGCTATCACTATCGAGCGTTCGAACTCGACATCGCCTCCGAGTTCGCGCTCGATCCCTACCTCGAGCCCGCGAGCCGGCCCTCGTCCACCCCCGACCTCGCGATTGCCTGGAATGTCGGCGGGGCGGAGCGCACAGCCGAGTCGCTCGACGCCGAGTTCCCGGGACAGGTGCGGGTGCACCTTCGCGGCGGCCGCGAGGCGTGGCTGACCCCTGGCCGTGGAGCGGGCATGGCCGACGTCGTGGAGTTGACGTGTGGACCGATCCTGGCGATGGCGCTCGCGCAACGGGGCCTGTTCGTGCTGCACGCGGCGGGCGTGGCGCTGGACGGCCTCGCCCTCGCGTTCACCGGCCACAGCGGGTCGGGCAAGTCGACCACCGCCGCCGTGCTCGCAGGGCGCGGTGGCCGCCTGGTGGCCGACGACTTCGTGCCCCTCGTCGTCACGCCCGGTGGCATCGAGGTGATTGGCGGGCCGACGCCCGCCAAGCTGTCGGAGGTGCCGGCGCCGGCCGCCGATCACGTGCACCCGGTTGGCGTCGAGGTGATGAGCGGCAAGCAGTTGTGCCGGTGGGCCCGCGTGTGCGCGGCGGGTGAACGGACATCGCTGGCGGCGATCGTCCTGATTGAGGACGGCCCGCGGCTCCGGATCGAACGGTTGCGCGGCCAGGCCGCTGCCTCCGGCCTGCTGAGCTGTACGTTTTCGCTGCCGGTGATGGGCGCGAAACGGCAGGTGGCGCAACTCGGGACGGCCGCGGCGGTTGCTGCTGGAACCTCCGTGGTCCGCCTCGTGCGGCCGCGCACGCTGGCCGGTGCCGTGGAATCGGCCGAACTCGCCTGGCAGTGGGCCGCCGGCAGCGGTGCCGGGGCGGGCTGAGCCCTGAGTGGACGCGCGGCGGCCAGAGGCGAGGCTGGCCGGACGCGCGGACGTCGGAATATCGCTGAAAGTCGACCGCGCGCTTCATCCGGCTTGGCGCCCGAGCGCCGACTCGGCTACACTGCCAATCCAGCGTTCACGACATCGCATCAGCGAGACCGATGATGACCCCGCACACCACCACCGAAGCCGCACCCGTCCGTCGTCCCTATTCCTCGCCCGCGCTGACCGTTTACGGACCGGCCAGCGTCCTGACGCAGGCGCAGCCGGCGTCGCGGCCTCGCGAAGAGGGATCCAATCTCGTCGATGTCCACATCTTCTTCAGGGGCGCCGACGCGTAAGGATCGTCTGACCGGGTGAGGACGGGGCCGTAGCCCCGCCGTCTCCTCTCGTGAGCGGACGGCTCCGTCTCACTCAGCGGCGACGGGGCGAGCCGTGGCACCCTGCGGTTGCTGCAGGGCCCGGGCGAGCCGCGACACGCCCACCACGACTACGCCCACCGCGAGGAAGAAGAGCGCCCCGGCCGTGAGGCCCAGCACGGGGTTGCCGCCCGCGCCGAAGTTGCCGCGCACCAGGACGAGCAGGGCGGCGAAGGTCGTCACCACCATGAACGCGGCCGGCAGCAGCGCGAACAGGTGCTGCCTGGCGCGCTGCGCCAGCCAGACCGTCACGGTGATGAGCGACAGGGCGCCGATCAGCTGGTTGCCCGCGCCGAACACCGGCCACATCTGCCGCACCGTGCCGCTGAGCGCGAAGAAGAGCATCAGCCCGACCGCCAGCGCCGTGTTGACCAGGGGGTGCCTGAGCCAGGCCGGTGTGCGCTCGCCGAAGGCGAACGTCCAGCACTCCTCGAACATGTAGCGGCACAACCGCACCGACGTGTCGAGCGTCGTGACGACGAAGCCCTCCACCATGAGGATGCCGAAGACCACGGCGACCGCGATGGGGATGAACGGGAACGCCAAGTTCACGAGGCGTCCGGTGCCCAGCGCGAAGCCCAGCATCGGGTTCGAGGGGCCATCGGCGGGATAGACCACGTCGAGGTACTCGCCCGGGGTGAGCATCGCGGCGACGGCGACGAGCACGACCACGGCGAGCAGGCTCTCCAGCAGCATGGCACCGTAGCCGATGCGCCGGCAGTCGCTCTCGCGTGCGATCTGCCGCACGGTCGTGCCGCTGGCGACCAGCGCGTGGAAGCCGCTGATGGCGCCGCAGGCCACCGTGATGAAGAGCAGCGGCCAGATGCCCGCCTTCAGCGCCCGCTCGCCGGTGGCGAGGTCGAAGGCGGGCGCCTGGATGGTGATGCCGTGGAAGGTGCCGGCCACCAGGGCCGCCGCGGCGACCAGGCCGATGCCGCCGTACAGGATCTGGACGTTGGTGAAGTCGCGCGGCTGGATGATCAGCCAGACCGGCAGCCAGCAGGCGACGAAGACGTAGGCGGTCATCGCGTAGCGCCAGGTGCCGCCGTCGAGTGCCACCGGCACCGTGAAGCCGAGCACGACGCTGGCCACGGCGATCGCGAAGGCGATGACGTAGGCGTAGCCCATGCCCAGGTTGCGGTAGCGGATGGCCCAGCCGAGCAGCGGGGCGGTCGCCGTGATGATCAGCACCGAGGTGGTGGCGATGCCGCCGAGGTGCGCCATGGCGACGCCGTTCTCGTAGGTGACCGACAGCAGCGATCCCGTCCCGACGCCGGTCCCGAGATGCGCCAGCGGGTAGACCGAGGTGAGGGCCGTCACCGAGAGGTTGAGGAAGATGGCGTTGATGACCGTCAGCACGAAGACCAGCACCAGCAGCATCAGCAGGTAGCCGGCGGGCCCCAGCGTGCGGCGCGCGAGGCCGACCACGGTGCAGCCGCGTTCGCGGAGGCTGGTGAAGAGCACGCTCATGTCGTGGACGGCGCCGAAGAAGATGCCCCCGATGACAATCCACAGCCACACGGGCTGCCAGCCGAAGGCCAGCGCGAGCGTCGGGCCCACGATCGGGCCCGCGCCGGCGATGGCGGCAAAGTGCTGGGCGAAGGCGACGTGCGTGCGGCTCTCGACGAAGTCGCGGCCGTCGGCGTTGGTGACCGACGGCGGAGGGGTGCGGTCGTCCTCGCGGAAGACGCGGGCAATCCAGGCCGGATACATGCGCAACGCCAGCCAGAACACCGTCATGGCGGCGGCGACCGGCAGCAGGATGTTCATCGGTTACCTCTGGAACCGCGTTATAGCACAACCCCGGCGGGCGGTCGTGACCGGACAGGACGGCGGGCCCCAGACAGGTGGCGCCGCGTCAGGTGCGCGGCAGGCGGAGCGTGAAGACCGCGCCCCGGATGCCACGGTTGCCCGCCTCCACGTCGCCCCGGTGCAGCTCCACGAGGTGCTTGACGATCGACAGCCCGAGTCCCGTTCCGCCGGTCTCCCGCGAGCGCGCCTTGTCCACGCGGTAGAACCGCTCGAAGATGCGTTGCAGGTCGCCGTCGGGGATGCCCGGGCCCTCGTCGAGCACGCGCAGTTGCACCAGGTCGCCGTCCAGCCGTGCGTCGAGCGTGATGGCGCTGCCCTCGGGTGAGTAGTTCGACGCGTTCTCCACCAGGTTGCGGAAGATGTCGTGGAGCATGACGGGATCGCCCGCGACCGTGCCGGCATCGGGTGCGATGTCGACGTGGATCGTCTGACGCCTGGCTTCGAGCGCCGGAGCCAGTTCGGCGGCCACGCCGCTCCAGATCTGGCCGACGGCACACGCCGCGCTGTCGATCGCCTCCTGGCCCGCGTCGAGGCGCGCCAGCCGCAGCAGGTCCTTCACCAGCGTCTCCATCCGCTGGGCGTGGCGTGCCACCACGCCGAGGAACCGCGAGGTGTCGTCGGGATCGAGCGGCGCCTCCAGCAGCGCCTCCACGTACCCGCGAATCGCCGTCAGCGGCGTCCGCAGTTCGTGCGAGACGTTGGCGACGAAGTCGCGGCGGATACGGTCGGCGCGCCGCAGGTCGGTGATGTCGTGCAGCACGAGCACGGCGCCGTGGTCGGCGCCGGCCACCACCGGAGCGGCACGTGCGACGAAAATCTGCCCGGGATCCCGGTTCAGCGAGAGCTCGACGCCGCCGGGCATCCCGCCCTGCAGCGCGCGCGTGATCTGGGCTGCGACGTCGGGATGCCGAATCAGTTCTTCGTAACGGTGGCCCAATGCCGACGCCGGCAGCCGCAGCAGGTGCCTGGCCGCCTCGTTGACGAGATCGACTTCGCCCGTGGCGTTCACCACGAGCACGCCCTCGACCATGCCCGAGAGGATGGCGGCCAGTCGCGCGCGGTCGCGCCGCAGTTCGGCCCGCTGGCCGCCGACGACGCCGAAGCCGTCCTCCAGCGTGCGGCCCAGCGCCACGAGGTCGGCATCGCCGGTGATGCGGAACGACGGCGCCTCGAGCCCGGTGGAAGCGGCGAGCACGCGCGCGCAGATGTCGCTCAGCGTCCGGGCCCTGGCGGCGGCACTGTGCCGCCACGCGCCGCCCACGACGCCGCAGGCCGACAGCACGGCAAGCAGTGACGTCAGCCACCAGGGCCCGCCCGCCGCGTGCGTGGCGCCTGCCACCACCGTGGCGGCCGCCGCGGCCGCGGCCATCGGCGTGGCCGGCCACCCGGCAATCGTTCTCATGGACACGCGCGATCGGTCGTTACCCGCCGTATCCGCCGGGCGGGGCGCCGGCCTCGGCCAGCTTGTAGCCGAACTGCTTGACGGTGACCAGGGCGTCGACCAGCAGCGGCAGCTTCTCGCGCAGGCGCCGTACGTGCACGTCCACCGTGCGCGTGCCGCCTGTGTACTGGTAGCCCCAGACGTCGGTGAGCAGCAGGTCGCGCGTGAGCACGCGGCCCTGGTGCTGAATCAGGTACTGCAGGAGCAGGAACTCCTTCGCCGTGAGGTGCACCTCGCGGCCGGCATCGGTCACCACGTGCCGGGCCGCGTCCACCACGAGCGAGCGGTAGGCGAGCGTGGGAACCTCGCCCGCGCCGCGGCGGCCACGCCGCAACTGCGCCTTCACGCGGGCCACCAGCTCCTTGGGGCTGAAGGGCTTGGTGACGTAGTCGTCGGCGCCCAGCTCGAGCCCCAGCACGCGATCGGCCTCCTCGGCCCGCGCGGTGAGGATGATGATCGGCACGTCGGCCGTGCGCGGGTCGCCGCGCAGCTCGCGGCACACTTCGAAACCGTCGAGTCCCGGCAGCATGACGTCGAGCACCACGACACCGGGCACGCGCTCGCGTGCCGCGGAGAGGGCCTCGAGGCCGCCGGCCACGACGCGGCTGGGGTACCCGGCCCTCGTGAGGTAGTGCACGACCAGGTCGGCGATGTCACGATCGTCCTCGACGATGAGCACGTCGGTCATGACGGACCCGGAGGCGGCACGCCGGCTGGGGTGGCGCGTCGCGAAACGCCGGACGTGCGATAGGGGATCATGGCGCGAGCAGGGCACCCGCGGCCGGGCGTGATCCGTGCGCGGGGCGGGCGTCGAAGACGTCGGGGCATTGTAGCGCGAGGCCCCCGCGCGCGGTGACGCGGCGCGGGGCCGCACGGCCGCATCGAGCGGGCGCCCGGGACCGCCAGGTCGCCGCCGCCGCGATCTTCACAGATCGCGCAGCACCTGCCGCCGCCAGGCGAGCCACGCCACGACGAGAATGAGCAGGGCGCCATCGATCGCGAGGACCATGGGCGCCGACGCCAGGCTCATGGCGTAGCCGGAGACGAGGCTGCCGACCGGCGTGCCGCCGCGGAAGGCCACCATGTAGATGCTCATCACGCGGCCGCGCATCTCGTCTGGGGCGATCAGTTGCACGAGGGAACTGAGCAGCGAGAAGCCCACCATCAGCAGCCCGCTCGCCACGAACAACAGCACCAGGCTCACCCAGAGCGTCGTGGAGAGGGCAAAGCCGATGAAGGCGAGGCCGAAGGCGACCTGCGACCACAGCATGGTGCGGCCGATCCGGGCGCTGCGGCCGATCCAGGCCACCAGCAGCGCGCCGGCCACCGCACCGGCGCCCGAGACCACCAGCATCTCGCTGTAGAGATCGACGCCGCGACCGAAGACGTCGCGCGCCACGACCGGCAGGAACGTCATCAGCGGCACGCCGAGGAACGTCCCGAGGCTCGCCAGCGCGGTGAGCGTCAGCAGCGATGGATGCGAGCGGACGTAGCGCAGGCCGCCGCGCAGTTCCTGCCAGAGTTCCTTGCGTGGCCCCGGCGTGGCGTCGCCGCCGCGCAGCATCCGCAGGCCGGTGATGACCGCGAGGAACGAGAGCCCGTTGAGCACGAAACACACGGCCGTGCCGGCGGTCTGCCCCAGCCACCGTCCCAGCACCGCCAGCGTGGTGCCGGCGATGGTGGGACCGATGATGCGCCCGAGGTTGAACTGGATGGAGTTCAGCGCCACGGCATTGGGGAGATCGGCCTTGGGCACCAGCGCCGGGATCAGCGACTGGTAGGCCGGGCCGCCGAAGGCCTGCGCCGTGCCGGCCACGAAGGAGAGCGCGAGGATGTGCCGGATGTCGATCGCCCCGGTGTAGACGAGCAGCGCCAGCGCGAAGGCACACGCCATCTGCACGTACTGCGAGCCGCTGAGCAGCAGGCGCCGGCTGTGGCGATCGGCGACGACGCCGCCGAGCAGCGTGAAGAGGATGAGCGGCAGCTCGCCGAGGAAGGAGTCGAGGCCGAGGTAGAACGACGAGTTGGTGAGGTCGAGGACGAGCCAGTTCTTCGCGACGTTCTGCATCCACGTGCCGACGGTGGACGTGAAGGCGCCGATCCACAGGATCCTGAAGTCGCGGTGGATGAGCGCCGCCCCGAGGCGCCGCGCGATGCGGACGGCGGCCGGACGGGGGGCCGACACGGCTGCGGGATCGGGGCGCAGGGGAGAAGGCAACGACGGACTGGGCCTCGTGAAGTCGAAGGCCAAGTGTAGCATCCGGGCCTGGAAGGCCCGGGTCGAGCGCACCGCACGGCGCGCCGGTGGCCGGCGCCGGTCGCGCCCGGCCGGGCCTCAGGAGGCGATCGTCGACGCCGGGACGCCGGAGCCCACCTGCCGGATGATCCTGAGCCGCGTGGCCCCGGTCACGCCAGCAGCTGATGGATCTGCCGTACGGCCTCACGCGCGTGCGGGCCGTCCACCACGAGGCTGATGCTGCACTCGGAGGAGCCCATCGCGATGGCGATGACGTTGATCGCGCCGTTGCCGACCGCGGTGAAGATGCGGCCGGCCACGCCGGGCGTGTTGCGGATGGCCGCGCCCACCACGGTCACCACCACGACATCGTCCTGCGAGGTGATGCGCTCGATGTCGCGCCGGGCGAGCTCGCGGTCGAAGGCGTCGCGCAGCGCGGCCAGGACGCGATCGGCCGCCGTCTGCGGCACCGCGAAGCAGATGCTCTGCTCGGAGGACGACTGCGAGATCATCGGCACGCTGGTGCCGGTGCGGGCAACCGCGGCGAAGGCACGCGCGGCGATGCCCGGCACGCCGAGCATGCCTCGGCCTTCGATGGTGACCAGGCTCTGCTTCTCGATGGAGGTGACGGCCTGGAGGAACCCGCCGGGCTGCTCGCCGTTGGCCACCACGAGCGTGCCGGGGTGCGCCGGGTTGAAGGTGTTGCGGATGCGAATCGGGATGCCACGCTCGAGCGCCGGCAGGACCGTCTTCGGGTGCAGGATCTTCGCGCCGAAGTAGGCCAGCTCCGACATCTCGCGGTACGACACGCGCTCGAGCGTGCGCACGCCGGTCACCACGCGCGGATCGGCCGTCATCACGCCGTCGACGTCCGTGCAGATCCACACCTCGTCGGCGTCGAGCGCCGCGCCGGCAATGGCGGCGGAGTAGTCGCTGCCGCCGCGGCCCAGTGTCGTGACGGCGCCGGCCTCGGTGGCGCCGATGAAGCCGGTGATCACGGGGACCGCCCCGCGATCGATGAGCGGCAGCAGGTTGCGGGCGGCCAGCTCGCGGGTGACGGCCATGTCGGGCACCGCCGACTGATGCACGCCATCGGTGCGCACGAAGCAGGTGGCCTCCACGGGGGCGGCGGCGGCGCCCGCGGCCTCGATGGCGCGGGCCAGCAGGTGAATGCTCATCCGCTCGCCGAGGGAGGCCACGGCGTCGAGCGCGCGCGGTGAGGCCTCGCCGATCACGGCCAGCGCCTCTGCCAGGCGCGACAGCTCGTTGAGCCGCTGCTCCACGGGATCCATGGCGCGGGCGCGCAGCGCGGCATCGGGAAACAGCGCCTCGGCGGCGTCCGCGTGCTTGCGGCGGATGCTGCTGGCCACCTCGAGGAACCGGCCGAGCTCGGCGCGGGCGGCGGCCTGGGCGCCGGCCAGCAGCAGATCGGTGACACCGCTCATCGCGGAGGTGACGACAACCACGGCGTGGCCGTCTCGGGCCAGATCGCGCACGAAAGCGGCAGCCTGCCGGATGGCATCGGCCGAACCGACCGAGGTGCCGCCGAACTTGATGACGAGTCGAGACATAGGGGGCTTGGGACGTGATGACGCGTGGGTGCGAGGCGTCCAGGGCCCCGGACCGGGCCGCCGGGCGTCCTGCAGCCAGATAGCTTATCGCGCGCGCCGGCCGCGAGCGTGACCTACCGTGTCATGGCGGGGGCGCAGGATGCCCTTGCCAACGGACTTCCATTGAGGCGAAAATAAAACGAATGTCGCGTGGTGCCGGCGTGAACCGGCATCACCATCGCTGCGAGAGCGCCCCATGGCCACGCCGGTCCTTGCCCACCTGGAGTCGTTGCTGCGCGCCCGCAGGCTCGATGGAACGCTCGGAGCCTCGCAGCCGCCTCACCCCGATGCGCCGGAGCCGGCCTCGAGCGGACTCGCATGGCTGGACGAAAGGCTTGGCGGCGGGTGGCCGCGCGGGCAGGTCTCGGAACTGGTGGGGCCGCGATCCTCTGGCCGATCCTGGCTGGCCGCCCAGACCATGGCCCGGGCCACGCGGCAGGGCGAACTGGCGGCGCTGGTGGATGCCGCCGACAGCTTCGACCCCGGATCGCTGGCGCACGTGGAGGTCGGCTGGCCGTACTGGTTGTGGGTGCGGGGACGGATGCCTGCCGGAGGCCTCGCCACGGGAGCGGCCAGGGCCCTCCAGGACCAGGAACTCGATCGGGCAATCAAGGCGGCCGCGCTCGTCCTGCAGGCAGGCTGTTTCGGCGTGGTCGTCCTCGATTTCAGCGAGGTGCCGGCCCCGCTCCTGCGGCGGTTGTCATTCACCATCTGGCTGCGCCTGGCGCGGCTGGTGGAGGGGCGCGAGACGGCGTGCCTGGTGCTGGCGCCGGAGCCGACCACGCGCAGCGCCCGCGGGTTCTCGGTACGCCTCGATGCCGGAGGCACGGCCGGGGAGTGGGCCGGAGATCATCCCTGCGCGAGGCGGCTGGCCGGGCTCGTCACGCGCGTCCACGTCACCGGGGCACGATGGCGAGACGGCGATCAGGGTGTGGAGATCCGGTCTTCGGCGGACACCGCGAGCGCCACGGGCGAGGACGTGAGGTCGGCATAGCGGCACGGCTGGAGGCCCCCCAACTTGCGCTGAGGATCCGGCTGGCCGCCTTGCGCCTTGGCAAGCGCCCGGCACCCCGCGAAGCGGGTGAACACGGCCCCAAGCCCCAAGCCCCAAGCCCCAAGCCCCAAGCCAGAAAGGATCCCCGTGTTCGCATGCGTGATCGTGCATGGTGTTGCCGATGGCAGCCCTCAGGCGTCTGCCGACGCGCTGTCGCTGCTGGCGCGCGAGTATTCCCCGCGCGTGGAGGCGGCGCGCGGAGCGGGCGTGGTGTTCGACGCATCGGGCCTCGATCGATTGTTCGGCGGCGCGCATCGCCTCGCGGTGCACGTCGCCGGGGCCGCCGGCGCGCGCGGGTGGACCTGCGGGGTGGCCGTCGCCCGCACGCGGACGACGGCGCTGGTGCTGGCGCAGGCCGGGTCGGGCGTATCGGTGGTG
>JBDIBB010000126.1:0-10827 GCA_039812685.1 Vicinamibacteraceae bacterium | reverse complement strand
TCATGGAGGGCACCGGCGCCAACCTGCGCCTGCCGATGAACCCGCCCTTCTTCTTCGAGTCCAACGTCAACTACGACGCCACGACCGGCGCCGGCAGCGCCTCGGCCGGCTTCGCCGATCTCGTCGCCGGCACCACGCCCACCGGCAACGTCCGCGCGTTCGATCCGGATCTGCGGCCGCAGTTCACGCAGCAGTACAACGCCTTCGTCGAATACCAGTTGTCGTCGGCGATGTCGGCGCAGATTGGCTACGTCGGGCACAAGGCCGATCACCTCGTCGCGCCGGTCGAGGGCAACCAGGCGCTGCCGGGCGTGGGCGACCCGTTGACGTGGGCGCCGAAGGCGACGCGCCGGCCGCTCTACAAGGCCCAGCCGCTCATCACGACGATCGCCACCACCACCTCGCTCGCCCGCAGCCAGTACAACTCGCTGCAGGCCGGCCTGCGGCAGCGCAACGTCGGCGGCCTCGAGTACATGGTGTCCTACACCCTCGGCAAGGCGATGACCAACAACCTCGGCTACTACGGCGGCGGCGCTGTCGTCGCCTCGGCCGGCGCCTACTGGCAGAACACCTACGATCCCGAGGGCGACTGGGGTCCGGCCTTCTTCGACGTCCGCCACAACCTCAACGTCTCGGCGACCTACGAGCTGCCGATTGGCAGCGGCAAGAAGCTGGGATCGGACTGGAATGCCGTGACCAACGCGCTGCTCGGCGGATGGCGTCTGAGCGGGATCTTCCAGGCACGCTCCGGCGTTCCCGTCACCGTCACCGACGGTCGCGCCCGCTCGCTCCAGGGCGAGCGCGGCAACGAGCGGCCCAACTGCGTCGGCAACTGGAAGCCGTCGGACCAGTCGATCACCAAGTGGCTCGACATCAACGGCTTCGCCATGGTGCCGCTCGGCACCTTCGGCAACTGCCCCACGGGCGTGGCACGGGCGCCCGGTTACAAGAACATCGACCTCGTCCTCGGCAAGCGGTTCAAGGTCGACGCCTCGCGCTACGTGGAGTTCCGGGCAGAGGCCTTCAACGTCTTCAACATCCCGAGCTTCGGGCCTCCGGCGCGCGACATCTCGGCGCCGAACACCTTCGGGCTGATCACGACGACAGTCAGCGCGCCGCGGGTGATTGAGCTGGTCGTGAAGTTCTACTTCTAGCAGTCCGTGGTGGAAGTGCCGCGTCGCACCGAGACGGGCGCGGCGCCCGGCTGGCCAGGCGCGACGACCGAGAATACGGCCAGTATTTGAGGGAGGAGCAACGCCGCCAGCCGGGATGCCCCGCCCGTCGAATGCAGCGCCACTTTCGCCACGGGCGGCTGGGCTTCCCGGCCGGCGCGTCACGAGCCGGCGACCGCTTTCCTCCCCGGGGCGGTCGCCGGCCGAACGCCTGTCGCCACCCGGGGCGTGCAACCCGCACGCCCCGGGTGCGCCCTCTCCCTCCCCTCACGACCGCCGCGGCGGCGGGCCGCGTTCCCGGCACGCGCGGCCCTCACCGCGTCACTCCGGGGCGGCCCGTCGCGCGCGCCGTGGCTCGAGCACGGATGCCGGGAATCCCTCCCCCCACCAGCACTACAATCTCCCCATGTCGATTCCCACCGACCTCCTCCACGCCGCCACCGTCTGCGTGCGCGACTGCATGGGCGTGCAGCCCGGCGAGCGCGTCCTGGTCGTGACCGACGAGCCGCTGCGCCGCATCGGCTACGCGCTGCGGCAGGCCGCGATCGCACTGGGCCACGACGTGTTGCTCGTCGAGATGCTCCCGCGACGCACCAACGGCGAGGAGCCGCCAGCCGAGGTGGCCGCGCTGATGGGTATGGTCGACGTGGCGCTGTGCCCCACGTCGAAGTCGCTCACGCACACCGACGCCCGGCGCGCGGCGAGCGCCAGCGGTGTCCGCATCGCGACGCTGCCCAACGTCACCGAGGAGATCATGGTGCGCTGCATGAGCGCCGACTACCACGCCATCGCGGCGCGGACGGCGCGGATCTGCGCGCTCATGGAGCGGACCGCGGTGATCCGCGTCACCGCGCCCGGCGGCACCGACATCACGATGCCCGTGGCCGGACGCCGCGCGCTCGCCAGCACCGGGCTCTTCCGGGAGAAGGGCCAGTGGGGCAACCTGCCCACCGGCGAAGCCTACCTCGCGCCGATCGAGGGGCGGTCGCAGGGCGTGGTGGTGGTCGACGGTTCGATGGCCGGCGTGGGGTTGCTGCCGGCGCCGATCCGCATCACGGTGGAGGACGGCCTGGCCACCACGATCGAGGGCGGACCCGAGGCCGATCGCCTGCGCGAACTGCTGGAGCCGCACGGCGCCGACGGCCGCACGGTGGCCGAGTTCGGCATCGGCACCAACGACCGCGCGCGCGTCACCGGCGTGATCCTCGAGGACGAGAAGGTGATGGGCACCATCCACATCGCCTTCGGCGACAACAAGTCGATGGGCGGCACCGTGCGCGTGGCCAGCCACCTCGACGGCCTCGTGCTCTCACCGAGCGTCTGGTTCGACGACCGCCAGGTGATGGACGCGGGCCGGCTGCTGGTGGAGTGACGGGCCGCCGGCCGCCGGGGAACCTGGCGGGTGTGCGGGCCGTAGTTCGGCCGCATCGGGCGACGCGCGTCCGGGCTGCTGTCGTCCGCGGTTCGCGTGCCGACGTCCTTTGACAAATGCACCGGGCTGGTGTAGGTAACGCCCGGCATCAGAGCCTGGGCCGGCACGACGCCGGCACGAAGGGGGAGACATGTTTACTGTCAGGACGCCACGCGTCGTCGCGCTGTGGCTGCTGGCGCTCGCCTGCTGCGTGGCAACCGCCCATGCGCAGACGGGCGCCGCGTCGATCACCGGCCTGATCACGGACGAAACCGGCGCCGCGCTGCCGGGCGTCACGATCACCGCCACCAACGTCGCCACCAACGTCCCGTACGTGGCGGTCTCCAACGAAGCCGGCAACTACACGGTCACGTCGGTGCCGGTGGGCCGCTACACGGTGAAGGCCGAGCTGAGCGGGTTCCGGACCGCGGCGACGCCCGAGTTCACGCTCGAGGCGAGGCAGGTGGCCCGCCTCGACCTGCGGATGCTGGTGGGGACCCTCGAGGAAACCATCCAGGTGGAGGCCGCCGCGCCGATCCTGCAGACCGAGACGGTCACCGTGGGCGAGGTCATCTCGGGGAGCACGGCGACGACGCTGCCGCTCAACGGCCGCAACGCCAGCCAGCTCGCCCTCCTGCTGCCCGGGACGATGACGGTGAACCCGGCCGGGTTCACCAGCGTGCCCGGCCAGAGCGGCGCGAGGCCGTTCGTCAACGGCAACCGCGAGCAGGTGAACAACTACACGCTCGACGGCCTCGACGTGAACGACAGCCTCGACAACGGCGTCGGCTACCAGCCGAGCCCCGATGCGGTGGCCGAGGTGGCCGTCGAGACCAACAACTACACCGCCGACACCGGCAACGTCGGCGGCGCGGTGATCGCCAGCGTGCTCAAGTCGGGATCGAACATGTTCAAGGGCAACGCGTTCGAGTTCTACCGCAACAGCGATCTCGACGCGAACCGCTGGGAGAACAACCGGTCCGGCGCGGCCAAGCCCAAGCGCCGGCAGGACATCTTCGGCGCCACGTTCGGCGGGCCGCTGATGCGCGACAAGCTGTTCTTCTTCGGCGACTATCAGGGCTCGCGCCAGGACGCGCCCGGAGCCACGACGGCGTCGGTGGCGCCCGCGGCGTGGCGCAACGGCGACCTCTCGAGCGTGAACGTCGTGATCCGCGACCCGCTGACGGGCCTGCCGTTCCCGAACAACCAGATCCCGGCCAGCCGCATCAGCCCCGTCGCGCGGGCGATCCTGGGCGACACGGCCAACTACCCGCTGCCCAACGCCCCGGTGGCGGGCGTCACCGGCAACTACGTCGGCCAGACGCTGACCGAGGTCCGCGCGCACCAGGGCGACATCCGGCTCGACTGGAACGCGTCGCAGAACGACAAGATCTTCGGCCGCCTGTCGATGAAGTCGTTCCGCAGCGACACGACGCTCGCCGCGTTCCCGCTGATCATGGGCTCGTTCGACGACCAGCCGTTCTGGAACGTCGGCTTCAACTGGAACCGCCTGTTCGGCGCCGCCATCGTCAACGAGGCGCTGGTGGGCTACATCAGCACGAGCCGGGCCAACGGCGTGGCCGACTGGGCGGGCATCGGCAGCGCCAACGCGAAGTACGGCATCGCGGGCGGCCAGCCGATCGGCGGCATGAGCTCGATCGGCTGGGGCAGCGGCCTGACGGCTCCCGGCAACATCGCCAGCAACAGCGACACGCTGGTCCGCACCTTCCAGATCAACGAGCGGCTCACGTGGCTGAAGGGACGCCACACGATGAAGTTCGGCGGCCAGCTCCTGCACTACAACCAGCAGCGGTTCTATGCGGGCAACAACGGCGTGCTCGGCTTCATCAACTACAACGGCGCGTTCACCGGCTACGCGTTCTCCGACTTCCTGCTCGACCTGGCCTCGAGCAAGGGACGCGGCGGCGGCGATCCCGACGATCCCTGGACGCACCTGCAGAATCGCATCGGGCTGTTCGCGCAGGACGACTTCAAGGTGACGCCCAACCTCACGCTCAACCTGGGCATCCGCTGGGCCTACACGTCGCCGCTGGTGGAGAAGGACAACCGGCAGTCGAACTTCGATCTCACGACCGGCGCACAGATTTTCGCCAAGGACGGCAGCATCGAGGATCGCGCCCTCTACAAGCCGTTCTACAACGGGTGGGAGCCGCGACTCGGCGCGGCGTGGAAGCTCGGCGACCGCGCGGTGCTCCGGGGCGGCTACGGCATCTCGCAGTTCATGGAGGGCACGGGCGCCAACCTGCGCCTGCCGCTGAATCCGCCGTTCTTCTTCGAGTCCAACGTCAACTACGACTCGTCGACTGGCGCCGGCACCGCGGCCAGCGGCTTCAGCGACCTCATCCCCGGCACCACGCCGACGGGCAACGTCCGGGCGTTCGATCCCAACCTGCGGCCGCAGTTCACCCAGCAGTACAACGTGTTCTTCGAGTACCAGCTGTCGTCGGCGATGTCGGCGCAGATCGGCTACGTCGGACACGACGCCACCAACCTGGTGACGCCGACCGAGGGCAACCAGGCGCTGCCGGGCGTGGGCGACCCGTTGACGTGGGCGCCGAAGGCGACGCGCCGGCCGCTCTACAAGGCGCAGCCGCTCATCACGACGATCGCCGCCACCACGTCGCGCTCGCACTCCAACTACAACTCGCTGCAGATGGGGGTTCGTCAGCGCAACACGGGCGGTCTCGAATACATGGCGTCCTACACCCTGGCCAAGGCCAAGAGCAACAACCGCGGCTTCTACGGCGCGGCCGGCTTCGTGAACTCGGAAGGCGCCTACTGGCAGAACACGTACGATCCGGAGGCCGAATACGGGCCAGCGTTCTTCGACGTGCGCCACAACCTGGTCGCCTCGGCGAGCTACGAGCTGCCGATCGGATCCGGGCGCGCGGTTGGCAGCGACTGGAACACCCTGACCGACGCGCTGCTGGGCGGCTGGCGCGTCAGCGGCATCTTCCAGGCGCGCACGGGCGTCCCGGTCACCATCATCGACGGCCGCAACCGCTCGCTGCAGGGTGAGCGCGGGTTCGAGCGCCCCAACTGCGTCGGCAACTGGAAGCCCTCCGACCAGTCGATCACCAAGTGGCTCGACATCAACGGCTTCGCCATGGCGCCGCTCGGCACCTTCGGCAACTGCCCGGTGGGCTCGGCGCGCGCGCCCGGCTACTGGAACGTCGACATGATGCTCGGCAAGAAGTTCAACCTCGCCAGCTCGGCGCGCTACTTCGAGTTCAGGGTAGAGGCCTTCAACCTCTTCAACCATCCGAACATGGGCCCGCCAGCCCGCGACATCTCCGCGCCGAACACCTTCGGCCTGATCACGACGACGATCGGCGCGCCGCGCGTGATCGAACTGGTGGTGAAGGCTTACTTCTAGTACCCGGCGTCATGCGGCTGGCGGCCGTCCCCCTTCTCCGGGGCGGCCGCCGGCCGGAGGCCGGCCTGGTCGCGGCACGTGGGCCGCGCGTTCGCCCGCCCCCGGGTTTACAATCGCGTCCTCCAGCCCCGGCATCGCCGGGGCGGCATTCCTGGAGGGTTCGGATGACGCGATCCCTGCTCGCCGCTGTTCTCTTCCTCGTCCCACCCGCGCTCGCCGCCGCCCAGCCGGCCGCGCCGCCGATCGACGGCCCCGCCATCATGGGCCACATCAAGGTGCTCGCCTCCGACGAGTTCGAGGGCCGCGCTCCCGGCACCGGCGGCGAACGCAAGACCGTCGACTACCTCATCGGCCAGTTCAGGCAGATGGGCCTCGCGCCCGGCAACCCCGACGGCACGTACGTGCAGCGCGTGCCGCTGGTGGGCATCACGGCGGCGCCGGCGCCGCTTGTGTTCCGCAAGGGCGACCAGACGCAGACGCTCAAGTGGTTCGACGATGTCGTCATGTGGACCATGCGGGTGACCGAGCGCGTGGCCGTCGAGAACTCCGACATGGTGTTCGTCGGCTACGGCGTGGAGGCGCCCGAACTCGGCTGGGACGACTACAAGGGCGTGGAGACGAAGGGCAAGACGCTGGTGATGCTCGTCGGCGATCCACCGGTACCTGATCCCGCCGATCCCGCGATGCTCGATCCGGCGATGTTCGGCGGCCGCGCCATGACCTATTACGGCCGCTGGACCTACAAGTACGAGATGGGCGCGAAGAAGGGCGCCGCAGCCGTGATCCTCGTGCACGAGACCGGCCCGGCCGGCTATCCCTTCTCGGTGGTGCAGGGCAAGACGGCCGAGCAGATGCACCTGGTGGCGCCCGACCGGAACATGGGGCGGTCGGCGCTCGAGGGCTGGATCACGCTCGATCGGGCGAAGGCGCTCTTCGCGCTGGCGGGCCAGGACTTCGAGGCGCTGAAGAAGCAGGCGGTCTCGAAGGCGTTCCGCCCGGTGCCGCTCGGCGTCACCGCTTCGATGACGCTCACCAACACCCTGCGCACCTTCGACTCGACGAACGTCGTGGCGAAGCTCGAGGGCGGCGATCCGAAGCTGAAGGACGAGTTCGTCGTGTTCACCGCGCACTGGGATCATTTCGGCATCGGCGCGCCCGTCAACGGCGATCGCATCTACAACGGCGCGCTCGACAACGCGAGCGGCACGGCGGGGATGCTCGAGGTGGCGCGCGCCTTCACGAAGACCGTGCCGCGGCCGAAGCGCTCGCTGCTCTTCGTCTCGGTAACCGCCGAAGAACAGGGGCTGCTCGGCTCCGAGTACTACGCGGTGACGCCGCTCTACCCGCTGGCGAAGACGCTGGCCAGCATCAACATGGACGGGCTCAACCCCTACGGGCCGACCACCGACGTGGAGATCGTCGGCTACGGCGCCTCGGATCTCGACGATGTGGCGCGAGCCGTCGCCGCCACGCAGCGGCGCGTGGTGAAGCCCGAGGCCGAGCCGGAGAAGGGGGGCTACTACCGCTCCGATCACTTCCCGTTCGCCAAGCAGGGCGTGCCCGCGCTCAACGCCGGCGCCGGGCAGGATCACGTCGGCAAGCCGGCCGGCTACGGCCAGCAGGTGCGCGACGAGTACACGGCGAAGCATTACCACGCGCCGTCCGACGAGGTGCGCCCCGACTGGGACGTGGCGGGCATGGTGCAGGACTGCGAGTTCTACTACGGCGTGGCGTTGCGCGTAGCCAATGGCGACACCTGGCCGCAGTGGGCGCCCGGCAACGAGTTCCGCGCCGCGCGCGAGGCGATGCTGAAGGCGGCTGGGACCGGCGGGCCGCGGTAGGCGCGACCCGGTACGGCCACGGTGTCGTTGCCACGCTTCCGGTTCGCCGGCTTCGTCGTCTCGCCCCGCCAGCGGTTGCTGGTGAGGGCGGGACGCGAGGTGCCGCTGATCCCCCGGTACTTCGACCTGCTGGTGCTGCTGCTCGCGCGACGCCAAGAGGCCGTGCACCGAGACGTCATCTTCTCCAGCGTCTGGTCCGACGTCGTGGTCTCCGACGGCGCGTTGACGCAGGCCGTCCGTGCGCTCCGGCGGACGCTCGGTGACGACCCGCGCGAGTCGAGGTTCATCCGCACCGTCTCGCGCCACGGGTATCGATTCGTCTGCCCCGAGGTCGTCGAGGAGCCCGACGAGGGCCCCATCGCTGACAGGGATCCGGGCGAACGTGCACCGGTGGCGGGTTCATCTCCCCCGCCTGTCGAGCCCGCTGTCCAGGACGCGATCCGGCAGCCGCCCCGGCCGCTCGAAGACAGGGACGGCGAGATCGATCGCTGGCTGGCGCGGCTGTGCGCGCGCGAGTTGACCGACGACGAGCGCAGGGATGCCGCGGAACGCCTCCATGTGCTCGGGACCGACCGCGCGATGGCCCGGCTGGGGTCGCGTCCGGGATGCTCGGCGGCGCGCGCCCTGATGCGCGACGCGCGATGGGACGTGCCCGGTGCCGGTGAGGTGCCGATCTGGCACGACGGCGGGGGCGTCGGCGTCGTGCTGGGCCTCGCACGGATCCGGGCCGCGCGCCTGTGGCGGCAGGCCGGGTGGCGCTGGGCCACGGGCACCCTCGGTGCCGCGGCAGCGGGCCTGTTGACGGGCGGCGTGGGCGGGGCGTGCCTTGCCCTCCTGCCTGGAGCGAACGCCCCGTTCACCGCTGCGCCCGTGCTGGCGATCGTGGGCGCCCTGGCCGGCGGGTGGGGAGGCGCCTGGGTTGGTGCGGGACTGTCGGCGGCAGAGGCACTGGCGCGTTCGGCCCGCGGAGCGGCGCTGATGGCGGCATCGGCCGCCGGCGGCGCGCTGGCCGGCTGGATCGGGCGGTTCCTCGTGCTGTGGACGCTCGACGCGCTCTTCGGCGTCGGGCTCGAGATGCGTGGGCCCTTCGAGGGCCTGGTGGTGGGCGCGGCCGTGGGCGCGGGATATGCGAGGGCGACATCGCGCGTGACAGGTGGCGCGATGGCGGCCCCGCGGGGCGCGGCCAGACTCCATGCGGCGGCCCTGGTCGCTGGCGCATGTGCCGTGGCCGCGGTCGCCCTCGGCGCCAGCGGGCGCCCGATGGTGGGGGGCCTCGTCAACGCCCTGGCCCAGGCGACGCGCCAGTCCCAGCTCTCCTTCCGCCCCCTGGCGCGCGCGGTCGGCGAGCCGGAGTTCGGCCCCGTGACCAGCGCGGCCATCGGCGCGGTCGAGGGTGCGGCCTTCGGATTCGGCCTCACCCTCGGCCTCGTGCGGCGCCCCGGACGCACGCGATCACCCAACCCTCACGCAACGCTCACGTCCCGCTGAGGACTCCGGGCGACCCGTCACGCCATGCTGTTGGCCGGCCGTGTCCCGGACCGCCCGACCGGTCCGCCGCGGCGAGGAGGGTGTGGTGACCGTATCCCGGCTCGTGGCCATCGTCCTGATCTTCGTGGGCACGACGTGCGCGTGGTTCGTCCTCGGCGCGTCCATTGGCGTTCGCACGGGGGAGAGCGACGGACGGATGACCAAGGAGGTGGAGTTGCTGTGGGGTGGGCCGCACCAGCAGGCGGCTCCCACGGCGCGGGTCGCCCGTGAAGGCATGGTGACCGAGACCGTGACCGAGAAGGATCAGGAGGGCCGGGCGACGGCCGAGCGTACCGTGACCCGCCCGGCCAGCGTCTTCGCGCCGGCTCCCCTCATGGCCTCCCGGGTGGAGGTGGGGCTCTCCCTCGATCATCGACGGCGCGGTCTGCTCTGGTACGACACCTACGGCGTCGTCTTTCACGGGCGCTACACGTTCCGTAATCCAGACGCCGAGCCCCGCTGGCTTCATGTGAGCTTCGACTTCCCCAACTCCACCGCGATCTACGACGACTTCGTGTTCCTGCTCGACGGGAAGGCGCCCACGACCGGCGAGGTCCTCCAGAAGGGCGCATCGGCGTCGGCCCTGGTCCCGGCCAACGGCCAGGTGAGCGTCGAGGTGGGCTATCGCTCGCGCGGGCTCGGGACGTGGCTGTACGCGTTCGGCGATCGGGACGTGACGCAGGTGAGGGACTTCGAACTGCGGATGACGACCGACTTCACCGCCATCGACTTCCCGCCGGGCACCATGTCGCCCACCACGAGCGAGCGCGTGGGCGGCGGGTGGCGGTTGACCTGGCGGTTCGAGAACCTGGTCACCGGCCAGAAGCTCGGGATGGATCCGCCCAACCGGCTGAATCCCGGGCCCGTCGCGGCGCGCATCACGTTCTTCGCGCCCGTGTCGCTGTTGTTCTTCCTCGCGGTGCTGGTGATGCTCGGCGTGGTGCGGGGCGAGAACCTGCACCCGATGAATCACTTCTTCCTCGCGGCTGCGTTCTTCGCCTTCCACCTGCTGCTCGCCTACCTCGTGGACCACCTGTCGATTCACGTGTCGTTCGCGATTGCGGCCACGACGAGCCTTGTCCTGGTGATCAGTTACCTGCGCGTGGTCACCGGGATGCGGCGGGCGCTGTTGCAGGCCGGGACCGCGCAGTTCGTCTTCCTGGTGCTCTTCAGCTACGCGTTCTTCTTCGAGGGCTACACGGGGCTCGCCGTGACGCTCGGCGCGGTCATCACCCTCTTCGTGCTCATGCAGATGACCGCGCGTGTGCGTTGGGCCGACGCGTTCGAGAGGCGATCGCTGGAGGGAGCGGGGGCACGGTGACGGGGTGGGGTTGCGACCGGTGGGTCGCTTCCTCTCGGCCGGCGGCAGGATCGCGGCGCGCGGCGGCTGCGGATGCGACGCCCTGTCGCGCCAAAAGTAACTGTTACCCAAGCCCTCTCCGTCGCGCCATAAATCGGGTTACCGAGGTCAGGCGGCCT
>JBDIBB010000125.1:0-10883 GCA_039812685.1 Vicinamibacteraceae bacterium | reverse complement strand
CGTCGGCGCCAGTGGCCATGGTGGCCGACGCGACCGGCGTGAGCGCGGGATCCGCCGAGTAGTCGCCGTCGCCAACGCGGCCCAGCAGCAGCGCCACGCTGGCGCGAGGCTGCGGCCGGCCCTCGTAATCGACCACGCGCACCCGGAACGACGCCTGGGATCCCGGCGCGTACACCCAGCGGTTGGCCTGCGAGGCCACGACGACGGGACCCTCGGTGGCGAAGACCGTCGTGCGCCCGCTCACCTCGCGGCCGGTGGCGTCGGTCACCCGCGCCTCGATGCGGATCGAGAGATCGCCGCCCTCGCCGACGGCGGGGAGGTCCACGGTGATCGTGGCCTCGCCGTTGTCGTCGAGCGTCGCCTCGGCCTCGCTCTCCTCGTTGCCATAGTAGGCCGGCACGTAGGCATCGTCGTTGTCACCGTCCAGCCAACGCCACGGCGACCAGTACGACGCCGAGTAGGTGACGTACTTGACGCGGCCGCGCGCTACCGGCTGGCCGAAGTAGTAGCGGGCCCGCACCTTCATCGTCGCCTGCGTGCCCTTCAGGTAGAAGCGCTGGGGCGCGGTGACCGCCACCTCGAACTCGGGCTTGCGGTATTCCTCGACCGAAAAGCTCCCGGTGGCCACCTGCTCGCCGGAGTTGATCGTGACCGTGTAGTCGCCGAGCGCCGCGGCGGCCGGCAGTGCCAGCGACGTGAACACGGCGCCGAAGCGGTCGACCGGCCGCTGCTGGCGCAGCAGCATCTTGCCGTCGGGATCCGCGACGGTGATCTCCACCTGCTGGCGGTCGAAGCGCACCGGCTGGCCGCCGTCCATCCAGCGCAGGATGGCCTTGACGTGCACGGTGTGGCCCGGCCGGTAGACGGGGCGATCGGTGTAGACGAAGCCCTTGAGCTCGCGCGCGTACTCGCGCAGGAAGTAGCCGCCGGGGTCGTTCACCACCGTGTCGTCGCCGCAGCGGGCCAGCGCCAGGGCGTTCTCGGTGTCGATCTGGGGCAGATGGGCCGCGAAGACGCCATCCGCGCCGGTGAGGCCCGCGGCCCGCACCTCCTGGTTGACGATGACGCTGGCCGCACACTCGGCCTTCGGCACGCCGGTCCGGCGATCCACCGCGAAGAGCAGCATCTGGCCGGGCGCGGCCTTGGTGACCAGGCCGAGCGAGGAGACGACGACCACCGTGTAGGCCCTGAGGTGGGTGTGGACCGCTTCCACCACGTAGACGCCGGCCGACGGCAGGTCCAGCGGGATGGATCGCGAGTCCATGTCGCGCGTGTTGGGCAGCAGCTCGCGCCACGTCGCCACCACCTGCTCGGGGTTCAGCAGCGGCACCTGCGCGAACTGCGTGTACTGCACCGTGCGGCGCTGGACGATCGCGTCCTGGTGCGCCGCGGCGCGGCGCGCGCGGCGATAGTCGTGTGAGACCTGCATCCGGAGGAAGTCGACGATGAGCGCGCGCCACCGGGCCTTCCAGCGCGCGATGCGCTCGATCCGCGTCGGTTCCTGCTCGACGTACGACTCGGCGCTGCCGAGGTTGTGCGGCTCGCGGAGGCCGGCGAAAAAGGCGGCGGCGTCGCGCACCCGGTAGACGCGGAAATCGAGATGGTCCAGCCGCTGGAACATGACCGAGATCGCCGGCGGCGTCTGGCTGCCCGGCTCGAAGATGCGCTCGCTGGTGAGCGAGAACGCGGGCAGGGTGCCGGGGGGCGCGTCGGTGTCCTGCGCGCGGGCGGACCCGATCACCGAGCAGGCGATTGCCAGCGCGAGCAGCGTGCGGGCGCGCCGGGGCGGCAGCCTCTGGGAGGACGCGTGGGTGATGAACGGCATGGGCATCGTCAGCGCGACTACCGGGAATCGAGCAAGAGGCGGAAGATCCCGACGAAGCGTGGGTTGGCCGCCACCGGCCGCCAGGCAGGTGAGGGGTGCCGGACGAGGTCGGCGAGGCGCACTTTGCGTACCTCTCCCGGTGAGCCGGGCGGCGAACCTGGCGCGGGCACGCCGGCCGGCCGCGGCGCCGACGGCCCCGTGTGATAGACCACCCAGTCGCGCCCTTCGGCTTCGAATGCCGACGGCCCGACGAACACCATCAGGTGGTCGGGCAGCGACTGGCCGTCCTGGTGGAAGTAGAGCAGGTCGCCGGGTCGCAGGGCGGTCGTCTCGCGTCCCAGCGGGCGCGCGTTGAGCGAGACCAGGGTGCGGGCATCGGCGAACTCGGCGTAGTCCGGCCCGGGGTCGGCGCGCACGCGGAACAGGCGCAGCGCCCCGTCGACTTGCGCGGCGCGGGCGTGCACCGGCGCGGGAACCGCCGATCCGGCCGGCAGCGCGATGCGCCGCCGCCAGTCGGGAGAGGACGAGCGCAGGGCCTCGCGCACGGCATGACGCACCAGCGCCGCGCAGTCGTCCACGTCGGGGGTGGCGCGGTAGAACTGGGCATCGGCCAGCAACACGAACCAGCGGCCGAACGCCTCGCGGTCGGCGGCGTCCGCGAAGCGCACCTGCGCACGCACGGGCGGCGATGCGACGACGAGCGTCACCAGGAGGCAGGCGGCATGGCGCGCGTGTCGAAGCACGGACGAGGGGAGGGTAGCACAGCGGGCCATCGCGCCGGGACGCCGGGGCGCACCGACCGCCGCGGCGGCCGGTCGCGCATCCTCCAGCCGTGTCCTCACGAGGCGCGGCCGCCTGTCCGGGAGCTCGCCACAGGGCGCGTGGTCTCTCGCGCGCGCGGCCGCCGGACCGTCGTCGCGGCTCATGACAGGCGCAGGGATCGCAGCAGGTCGCGCAGCACGGCCCACGCCGCCGTGCGGCGTGCCGGTTCACGCACCAGCGTCGCGGCGACCACGCGCAGTCCCATGCCGGCGGCGATGAGCAGGGTCACGAGGCCGAGGGCGATGGCGCCGTGGTGTCGCGCGACGTAGCGCCGCAGGTTGCGGTACCACACGCGCGCGAAGGCGGCTGCGTCCAGCGTGCGCAGCGAGACGCCGCCGGCGTGCGCCACGCGCGCGCGCGGGACGAACAGGATGCGGTAGCCGGCGGCGGCCGCGCGACGGCAGAAGTCGACGTCCTCGAACCACGCGGGGTGGAACCGCTCGTCGAAGCCGCCGAGGCGATCGAACGCCTCGCGGCGGATCATGAGACAGGCGGCCGCCGGCTGATCCACCGCGACGGGGCGATCCCCATCGAGCGGCACGTCGAGCGCGAGGTAGCGGCGGCGCCAGGGGTTGCCCGGCCAGAGTTCGTCGACGAGCAGCAGGTCGGTGGCGATCGACGCGAGGGTGGGGAAGCGGCGCACGGCGAAGCCGCGCTGCGGTTCGCCCGACTCACCGACCAGGCACGCGCCGGCGGCCGCCGCTCCGGGGTCGGCTTCGAGCGCCTCGCGCAGCGTCTCGAGGGCGCGCGCCTCGAGACACGCGTCAGGATTGAGCAGCAGCAGCCAGTCGCCGGCGGCGGCGCGCGCGGCCGCGTTGACGCCGCCCGCAAATCCGAGGTTCTCCGGCGCGCGCAGCACGTGTACCCCCGGCACGTGCGCGATGACCGCGTTGGCGCTGCCGTCGGTCGACGCGTTGTCGACCAGCCGTACCTCGGCGCCGGTTGCGGCCGCGGCGGCGGCGCACGCGATGAGGCCCCCGCCACCGTTCCAGTTGACGATGAGGATCGACACGCGCCCGGCCGATGGAGCGTTCGACTCCCGCACCCCGTCACCCATCGTCGCAATCAGGCGAGCGGCAGGACCACGGCGAACTCGCCGCGGGCGTCGCCGCCTCTCGGCACGCCGATGCGTCCGCCTGACAAGTGAACGATCACGCGTGCCAGCGGCAGCCCCACACCCAGTCCACCCTCGGTCTCGGGCAACGGGCCGAGGTCGTCGGTGTCGGCGGCGCCGGCGGGGACCTCGATCGTGGCGGCGGCGGCGAGCAGCGCGACGTGTCCGGCGCGGACGTGCGCCGACAGGACGATGGCCGGCGCCTGGGGCCGGTTGCGCGAGGACGCGGCGGCCAGCACGGCCAGCGCGCGTGCCAGCCGTGTCCGATCGCCGTCGATCGTCACCGGCGGAACCGGGCCAGGGGCGAAGCAGCGGACGGGAGATCCGAGCGGTGGTGAGAAGCGTGCCACCGCGTCGGCCAGCAGGTCCTCGATCGTGACGCGCCCGGTCGACAGCGCCATGCGTCCGGTCTCGAGGCGTGCCAGTTCGCTCAGTTCGGCCAGCAGTTCGATGGCCTTCGCGTTCGACTGGTCGGCTGCCGCGAGCGCCCCCCGCTGCGCGTCGCTGAGCGGGCCGCCGTGGCCGCCCAGCACCATCTTCACGTAGCCGGACGCCACGCTCACCGGCGTTCTCAGCTCGTGCACGGCCAGCGACACGAGATCGGCCCACGCGTGTCCGGTGTCGGGCATGGCTGGCAGCATACACCGTCGCCCTCACCACGGACCCCTGCGGGCGGAGGCCCGAATCAGCCGTGCGAGAATGGAAGGCGACGCGAGCCACGAGAGGAGGCGGCGGCCGGAGGTCCCGGTCAGGCGCAGGCCACGCCGCCGGCCGGCTGGGGCCGCCTGGCGGGGCGGATCGGAGAGGTGGAGATGTTGATTCGGCGGGCACCGCGGTTCCGGAGCTCCGAGATCACCGACGAGCGGTTCTACCGGTCGCGACGCGAGGTGATGCGGGCCGCGGTGGTGGGCGCCGGCGCGGCGCTGCTGGGGCCGCTCGTGCCGGGCGGGACGCTGGTGTCGCCGGCCGCCGCCCAGCCCGCCCTGCCGGACGTGCGGAAGTGGCCCGGCAGCAACGCCGGGAAGCCCAACTCGTGGGACGAGATCACCGGCTACAACAACTTCTACGAGTTCGGCTTCGACAAGGAGGATCCCTCGCGCAACGCCGGACGTCTCCTCACGCGCCCGTGGACGGTGAAGGTGGAGGGACACTGCGCCAGGCCGGCCGACTACCACATCGACGACATCCTGAAGTGGTTTCCGCTCGAGGAGCGCGTCTACAGCCTCCGCTGCGTGGAAGCGTGGTCGATGGTGGTGCCGTGGGTCGGCTTTCCGCTCGCCGACTTCGTCCGGCGCATGGAGCCGACCGACAAGGCGAAGTTCGTGCAGTTCACCACGCTGCTGCGGCCCTCGGAGATGCCGGGCCAGCGCTCGCCCGTGCTCGACTGGCCGTACACGGAAGGGTTGCGGCTCGACGAGGCGCTGCACCCCCTGGCGCTGCTCGCCGTGGGCCTCTACGGCAAGGCGCTGCCAAACCAGAACGGCGCGCCGCTGCGCCTGGTGGTGCCGTGGAAGTACGGCTTCAAGAGCATCAAGTCGATCGTCGCGGTGCGCTTCACCGACCGGCAGCCGCGCACGGCGTGGAACGAGTCGAACCCGCGTGAGTACGGGTTCTATTCGAACGTGAACCCCGAGGTGGATCACCCGCGCTGGACCCAGGCGCGCGAGCGGCGCATCGGCGAGTTCTTCCGGCGCAAGACGCTGATGTTCAACGGCTATGACGAGGTGGCCTCGCTCTACGCCGGGATGGACCTGAAGCGGAACTACTGAGGGGCTTGGGGCCTGAGGCTTGGGGCCTGAGGCTTGGGGCTTGGGGCTTGGGGCTTGGGGCCTCGAGTCCCGCTTTGCTGGTTCTCGCTGACGTCACCTTCGCTGGCGACGGCCCGCAGCCCGACGGCGGTTCGTGGGCGCGGGCGCGCGCCGCTCGCGCCCCGGACCTCATGCGATCCATGCGCTACGCGAAGCCCCTGCTGTTCCTCACGCTGCTGTCGCCGGCCGTTGTCCTGGCCGGGCGGGCGGCGACCGGCGTGCTCGGTGTCAACCCCATCGAAACGGTCACGCACGACACGGGGACGCTGGCGCTCGTCTGCCTGCTGGGATCGCTGGCGGTGACGCCGCTGCGGCGCATCACGGGCTGGAGTCGGGTGATCGCAGTGCGCCGGATGACGGGCCTCTTCGCCTTCTTCTACGCCGTGCTGCACCTGTTGACCTACGTGGTGCTCGATCAGTTCTTCGACTGGCCGTCGATTGCGGGCGATCTGACGAAGCGGCCCTTCATCATCGCGGGCGCGACGTCGTTCGCGCTGATGGCGCCGCTGGCGGCCACGTCGACGGCCGGCTGGATTCGCCGCCTCGGCGGCCGCAACTGGCGGCGCCTGCACTGGCTGGCGTACCCGGCCGCCATCGCGGCCGTCACGCACTTCTGGTGGCTGGTGAAAGCTGACGTCTCCCAACCCCGGCGCTACGCCATCGTGCTCGGCGCGCTGCTGGCCCTGCGGGCGTGGTGGGCGTGGCGGGGGCGCGCGCACCGCGGCCGGCACGAAGATCCCCGTCCGGGAGAAGGCCTGAGGGGCCGCCTCCAGTCGGGGTGACCGGAGCGCGGGGCGGCGTGATTCATCCCCGCAGTCGGGTCGTGGCCGCGTGGCTCCGCGGCCGCCGCCAGTGGCCGCTACGGGACGATGGGGGGCTTGCCGTCGAACTGCTCGATGACGTGTCCGCGGACCAGTTCGGCCATGCGTGCGTACCCGAGCGCGTTCGGGTGCAGGCCGTCGCCGCTCAACAGGGATGCGGTGTTGATCCCCGGCTTCGTGAAGCTGTAGTAGAAGTCGACCAGCGTGGCGCCTTCCTGCTGGGCGACGTCCCTGATCCGTCCGTTCAGCGCGCGGATCGTTGCGTCGCCTGCCGCGACGTCGACACCGGGCCCTTTGTAGTACGGGAGGCCGTCCACGACCACCTGCACCACCGGCAGCACGGTCCCCAGGAACACCGCCTTGCCCGCCGCCTTCGCCGTCTGCACCATCGACCGCAGGCTGCTTTCGATGGTGGGGATGTAGCCTGAGCCCGCCCCGTTCAGGTCGTTGATGCCCTCCATGATCACGACGAGATCGTGGCTGGCGCGCATCACGCCCGGCAGGCGGTTCCTGCCGTCGGCGGCCCACTCGCCGCCCTTGCCGGCGTTGTTCACGGTGATCGTCAGCTCGGGGTAGTCGATCTGCAGCAGCGCCCGCAGTCGCAACGGGTAGCCGCCGTCGTTGTAGGACTGACACACGAACGCAGGGTTCGCGATGAGCACCCACGCGCAGTTGGTCGCGATCATCCCCTCCGTGTTGCTGTCACCGAACGCCAGGATGTTGTCGGTGGCGAGCGCGCGCTCGTAGGTGAAGGCGTCGGTTCTCGTCGCTGTCAGCCCCTCGGCTGAGCGCACGGTGAGGTCCACCATGCCGGGCGTTGACCGCGCGGGCGTGCGCGCGACGATCGAGGTCGGCGTCACCTGCGTGATGCGCGTGGCGGGCAGCCCGCCGAACGTCACCTCGACGATGGTCGCGAGGTTGATGCCGGTGATGGTGACGTCGGTGCCGCCGCCGGTGGGGCCCTTCGACGGCGAGACCGAGTTGATTTCGGGTTGCGGCAGCGCCACGTACGTGAAGCCGCCTGTGAGCGTCGTGCTCGCCGCGCCGGCGGTCACCACGACGTCGGCGGCCCCGGCCGGGCGCGCGGGCGTTCGTGCCCGGATCGTCGTGGCGTTCACCGTGACGACCTGCGTGGCCGCTGCGCCGCCGATGGTGACGGTCGAGCCCGCGCGGAAGTTGGTGCCGGTGATCGTCACCTCGAGCCCGCCCGTGGTGAAGCCCTCGGCCGGCGCGATGGCGGTCACCTGCGGGAGCGGCGGTGCGGGCGGCGTGGCGATGGCGCCGGTGAACGGCGTCCCCGTGGCGCCGCTGCCGCCGTACCAGCCGGCGCCCCAGTACATGGCGCGCTCGGCGACGAACGGCACGTCGTTCGTGCTCTCGAAGAAGGCCGCGAACTTCTGGTTCGTGATCTCGGGCAGCAGCCCGGCGGGCAGCGTCCATCGCGACTTCGCCGGCACCTCGTAGGTGTGGACGATGCCGGTGCCGTCCTCGCGCAGGAACGTGGCGCGCAGCGACAGCGCCGCGTCCGAGGGGTTGGCGATGAGGAAGTACGAGTCGAAGGGCAGCCCCGTTGGATCGACGCCGCCCTGGGTGCCCTCGGCAAACGCCCACTTCAGCGCCGCGGCGGTGACGCCGGGCGTGTTGTGCCCCTCGATCCACGTCGTGACGCCCTCGACCTGCGGGCCCCAGTACATCGCGCGCTCCGCGATGATCGGCTGCGTGCTCTCCACCCGCATCGAGAACATCGCGTCGCCGAGCCGGCCGTCGCGATCCGGCAGCGGATCCACCCACACGCTCTGCCGCGTGTGGGGCGCCACCGGGTACGTCTTCACGATCGAGGCTTCCCCGTCGAGCAGGAACTCCACGGCGACATCGGCCTTGGTGTCGCCGGGGTTGGCCAGCAGCAGGAACGTGTCGAAGGCGAGCGCGGGCGTGTCGCCCGTGTAGCCCTCGCCGAAGAACCACTTCGTGGCCGGGCCGGTGACGGCGGCGCTGCCATGGCCCGCCTCCCAGGTGCCGTTCTCCGGCGGCGGCGGAAAGTACATCGCGCGCTCGACGAGCAGCTTCGTGCCGTTGGTCGACTCCACGACGGTGGAGAACGCCGTGGCGTGCAGGTCCGGCACGTCGAGGTTCACCCAGATGGTGGTGCGCTGGCTGGGCGCGAGCGGAAACGAGGGCAGGACCACGGGCGTGCTGCTGTCGTCGCGCAGGAACGTGACCTTCACAGTGGCGGCGTGCTCCGGATCGGGATTGGCAATCAGCACGAACGTGTCGAAGTAGCCGGTGGCGCCCTCGGCCAGGTACCACTTCTCCGCCGGCCCGGCCACGGCCTCCGAGGTGTGGCCGCCGCGCTTTTCCCCATTCGCCCAGTACATCGTCCGCTCGACGACGATCGACTGGCCGTTGGTGCTCTCGACCACGGCCGAGACCGCGCCGACGTTCTCGAGTCCGGCGATGGCGTTCACGCGGACCGTGCGCCGGCTCGATGGCGCCATGGTGAAGGTGTCGACGACCGTGGAGCCGCCGTCCGACCGCAGGAACGTGATCCTGATGTCGGCAGCCGTGGCGTTCGGGTTCCCGATGAGGATGTCCTCTTCGAAGTAACTGCCGGTGGCGCCCTCGGCCAGGTACCACTGCACCGTCGGGGGCGGAGGCGTCTGCGCCGAGGCGGAACCGGCGGGCCACCCCGCCCCGATCAGGACACAGAACACGAGCACGAAGCGGCGGGCGAGGCGGCGAATCATCGGGCGGCGAGGCGAGGGGAGCGATCCGGCGGAAAACGACAAACCGCCACTCTAGCGCCAGCCGTTCCGGTGGTCAAATCGGAGCGGGCGTCGGGGCGCGGCCGCGACAACAGGCGAGACGCTCCCGCGGAACGCGCCGGATGCGGGCCTATACTGGCAGGCAGTGCCCCCCCGGAGCCAGGCGTGAACCCGGCGAACCGCCGCGAGGAGGATCTCCTCATCTGGCCGCCCCCGGAAGACGACCTCGAGAGCATCGAGATCCTGGAGCTGCCGCGTCCTGAAGCCGACGGCCGGGAGGCCGACGCCGGGCCCTCTCCTGTTGCGCCGGCGGCCCGGCAGCACCACCCGGCACCGGATGCCGCGCCGGCACCACGCGGGGCGGAGCCACCGTCGCCCCCGATCCTTTCCGATCCCGAGCCATGGTCAGGCGCGCACGGCCATCCCGCGCCACCGCCCCAGGCGGTGATCGAGGTGCTCGAACTCGATGCCCTCGACGGGGCCGAATCCTATGTGATCGACGTACGCCCCGCAGCGGCCTCGCTCGATGCTGTCGAGGCGCCGCGGCCCGGGGCGACTGTGGAGCGCGGGACCGCTGACCCGGTGAGCGTCGCAGCCGCGGCGGCTCCGGAGGTCGGCGACGCAGCGCAGGAGGGACCGGCCGCGCAGGCTGCGCCGCCGCCGGCGCCGGATCTCGCCTGGCCACCGAGGGAAGGCGAAGACGACGTCATCCAGGTGCTGGACCTCGGAGCGCCGGCAGGGGAATGGTCTGGCGGCAGTCTGGCAGCGGCCGGAACGTCGCTGCAAACCGGCGGCGACGACTCGCGCGACCCCGTGTGGATCGAGGTGCCGACGGAAACGCCCGCGCCCGTCGTGGTGCCCGTCGAGGCGGTGGAGGGCGCGGTCGCGCCTGCGCCTGCCCCGAGCGGCGACAGCCGATCCAGGGCGGCCCTGGAGGAACTCCAGCGCGCGTTGGCAGGCACCGGGCCGGGCGACGCGGACGCGATCCCCGCAGACTGGCTCGAGCTCGCCGAAGCGCGACCGCACCGGCGGCAAGCCGGCCGGGCAGTCGCCTGGGCTGCCGCGTGCGCGGTGCTGGCGGCGGCGATCTGGCTGGCCGCGTCGCGCACCGAGCGGGATGCAGAGGTGCCGGCCAGTGTCCCATCCGGCGAGCCGAGCGTGACCGAGCAGAAGGCGGTGAGGGAGATTGCGAAGCCAGCGGTCACGGACCGCAGCGATGAAGCCGTTGCCGATGCCGGACTCGAGGAGGCGCGCCGTGCCCTGTCGGCCGGCAATCGGCTGCGAGCCATGGATCTGGCGGAGGCGTACCTCAGGCGCCATGCGTCGGATCCCGCGGCGTTGCAACTCGTCGAGGAGATTCTCGGGCCGATGCGGGCGGAGGCGGCGCGCGCGCGCCGCCTGGCGATGGGCCGCGCCGGCGCGGAGGGTGCTTCCACCGAGTTGGCCGCCGCCGCGCGACGCGAATCCGCGGCCGTCGCCGCCTGGCGCGCGGGAGAGTACGGGCGCGCGCTGCGCGGCCTGATCGACGCGGAGTCGGCTTTCGCGCGCGTGCCGGCCGTCGCGACGCGCGACGCGGGCGTGGCCGCCGCGGCGCCACCGGCCGCGACGGCCGGTGTGGCGGGGGTCGATACGCTCCGCGAAGATCCGGCCTCGCAAGCATCGGCGGCCGCGCCGCCGGCGGTGGCCACCCCTGCCGCCGCGACCCCATCGGCCACGGCAGCAGCCGCGCCG
>JBDIBB010000124.1:0-11029 GCA_039812685.1 Vicinamibacteraceae bacterium | reverse complement strand
AGCGGGATGTTCCCGCTCGTGGTGGCCACCGGCCCGCTCACCTCCGACGCGCTCTCGGCCGACCTCGCGCGGCTGGTGGGCCGCGATCACCTCTACTTCTACGACGCCATCAGCCCCATCGTGCTGGCCGAGTCGATCGACCGCACGAAAGTGTTCCGCGCCTCGCGCTGGGATCGCAGCCTGCCGCCCCGAACCGAGGCGGTGGCAGACGCCCCGGTGTCCACCGGCCCCGCAGCACCCGCCTGCGGCGTGGACGATGGGCAGGGCGACTACTTGAACTGCCCGTTCGACAAGGACGAGTACGACGCGTTCTACGACGCGCTGGTGTCGGCCGAGTCGGCCACCGTCCACGACTTCGACAACACGAAGTTCTTCGAGGGCTGCCTGCCCATCGAGGTGATGGCGCACCGCGGGCGCGACACGCTGCGCTTCGGCCCGATGAAGCCGGTGGGGCTGATCGACCCGCGCACCGGGCGCCAGGCCTACGCGATCGTGCAGTTGCGCCAGGACACGCTGGCCGGCGATCACTTCAGCCTGGTGGGGTTCCAGACGCAGTTGAAGTGGGGCGAGCAGGCGCGCGTGCTGCGGATGATCCCCGGCCTGGAGCAGGCCGAGTTCGTGCGCTTCGGCATGGTGCACCGCAACACCTACGTGAACGGCCCCACGGTGCTGCGCGACACGTGGCAGGTGCGCGGGCGCGACGGCCTGTTCCTGGCCGGACAGGTGTCGGGCGTGGAGGGCTACGTGGAGTCGGCGGCCTCGGGGCTGCTCGCGGGCATCAACGCCGCGCGCGTGCACGAGGGCCGGCCCACGCTCGTTGCGCCGCGCGAGACGGCGATCGGCGCGCTGGCGCACTACGTCTCGCACGCCGACGCCTCCAACTACCAGCCGACGAACATCACCTTCGGCATCCTGGCGTCGCTCGAGGGCCGGCATCGCGGCGGCCGGGACCGCAAGCTGGCGCACTCGGCGCGGGCGCTCGAGGCGCTCGCCCGGTGGGCCAGCCAGCACGGGCTCAGGATTGCGGGCGAGGCGCGCGATGCCACGACGTGAGGCGCGCCGCGAGGAGGAGGGCAGCGCGCTGCGCGACCTGCTCGCCGACTTCCTCGACTACATCCGGCTGAACCGCAACGCCTCGCCCAACACGGTGCTCGCCTACGACAACGACGTCACGCAGTTCATCGCGCACGTGGCGGCGGCGCGCGGCTGCAGGCGGGGCGAGGTGCGGCCCGAGCACGTCGACGCGGCGGCCATCCGCGGCTATCTGGCCGAACTGCAGCGACGCGGGCTCGCGCGCGCGTCGACGGCGCGCAAGATCGCGGCGCTGCGGTCGTTCGCCGCGTTCCTGCGGCGTGAGGGCGCGCTCGAGGGCGATCCCACGATCTTCGCGGGCCAGGTGCGGGTGGAGGTGAAGGTGCCCGCGCACCTGGCCGAGGACGAGATGACGCGCCTGCTCGAGACGCCCGACACCTCGGGGCCGCTCGGCCGGCGCGACCGGGCCATCCTCGAGCTGTTCTATGCGTCGGGCCTGCGCCTGAGCGAGCTGGTCGGGCTCGACGTGGCCGACGTCGACCTCTCCAGCCGCATGGTGCGGGTGCTCGGCAAGGGCTCCAAGCCCCGCATCGTCCCGTTCAACCGCAGCGCGGAGGCGGCGATCCGCGCGTGGCTCAAGGATCGGCACGCGATCGTCGCCGAGGCGATGGCCGCCGGCGTCGACGACGATGCGGAGCGGGCGGCGGCGCAGCGGGGGGCGTCGCGGCGGCGGTGGCGGCCCGAGCGGCGCGAGGCGCTGTTCCTGAACTACCGCGGCGGCCGGCTGTCGGGGCGGAGCGTGCACCGGCTGGTGCGGCGCTACGTGGCGCAGTGCAGCCTGAAGTTCGGGATCAGCCCGCACGCGCTGCGGCACTCGTTCGCGACGCACCTGCTCGGGCGCGGGGCCGACCTGCGCGCCATCCAGGAACTGCTCGGGCACGCGCAGATCTCCACCACGCAGCGCTACACGCACGTCAACGTGGCGCAGTTGCTCGCGGTCTACAAGAAGGCGCACCCGCGCGCGTGAGCGGGCGGCGTCACGGCACCGCGTCGCTGCAGCGCCACAGGTCGAAGACCTTCCCCGACGCGGTGCGCCGGCAGCGGCTCTCGAAGGCCGCGACGAACCAGCGGGGGAAGAGATCTGCTGGCCCGTAGGCGCTCGCCATCACGAACGGGTCTTCTCCAGTCGCGATGAGCCAGTATTCTGCGCCGCGTGGGCCAAGCAACGCCACTGACACTTCCGGGATTTCGATGCCTGCCAACTGGTTGTCCATGGCTGCCGGGGCGTCGAAGACATAGGGCCCGCCCAGGTAGACGGCCTCCGCGCGCTCGAACGACCTGGCGTAGGACCGGCTGTACCCGACGGCGACGGCCGCGTTCGGGTGTGCCGTCACGGCACGACGAACCTCGTCTCGCGCCAGCGGCTCGGATCTGGCTGCGGTCACGGTCAGGGCTCGGAACTGCTGCGCGACGCCGACGCCCAGCATCAGCGTCAACCCCGCGACGCTGGCGGTGGCGGCTCGACGGAGCGCCACGCCGCTGGCGGCCATTCGGGGCACGCAGGCTGCCACCAGTGAGGGGACGAGAGGATACAGGTGGGCCACACCTGCACCCACCTTGGCTCCTGCCAGCGCAGCACCGAGGCCCGCGACAGCACAGGCGCTCAACCTCCATCGATCGGAGCGATCGACGGGCGCTCTGAACGTCGCCAGGGGAACGGCCGCCAGAACCGCGAGCCACTGCAGATTCAGGACGAATTGCTGCCAGCGGAACCCGTGACGCGCCGATGCCCGCAACCAGCCGAGGTAGTTCGCGAGCGGCAGTTCATGAGGCCATGCCAGGAACGGAGCCGCGGCGACAACGGAGCCGACGAGCAACGCGCCGAACAGGCGCCGCGGACCTTCCAAGAGCCACAGCTCCAGCATGACTGGAAGCAGGTACACCCAGCCCGTCACCCTCAGGTTCACCACCAGGCCGAGACAGGCTCCAACGAGTATCCAGCCCGCCGGCCCACGGCGCCGGACGGCGCACCACGCCGCCGACACACCCAACACGATGAACGGGTCGGGCCGGCACCAATACGCGGCGTTGTTGAAGATCAGCAGGAACGCGGCGACCCAGCCCATCGCAAGCGTGAGGACGATTCGGTGACCTGCGAGCGACGCCACGGTCTTCCTCAGCGCGCACCACAGGAGGACGAGCGTAAACGGCACGGACACCGCCCCGGCGACCTTCGCCGAGAAGGTCGAGGCGCCCGCCAGCCGCATCGCGGTTCCGTTGACGACGTACGTCATTGGCCCATAGAGCAGTGAGTAGACGCGAGGCGAGTCCGCCGGCAGATACACCGGGTCACCACGGGCCCACAGCCAGCTCAGGGCCGCCACGCTGGGCTCGATATGGTCGAAGTAACCGTCCAGGGTGAGGTAGGTGCCGGCCGACAGGATGAGCGTCGCGATGCTCGTCACGGCGAGGACCGCCGCAACCTCGAGACGGCGGTCTTGACGCTCGCGTCGGCGCCCCGACCGGGTGAGGCGTGCAGCCACAGCCAGGCCGGCCAGGAGCAGCAGGAATGAGGGCAGTGGGTAGGTCGGCATGCCTGCCGCGCGACGCCTGCTGCCGCCTCGAATCAGCCTGCCGCGCGCCACAGGATACACCTGCACCTCACGGCCGTGCGGCAGGGGCCTGCGGGTGTCGTGGGCGCTGGCGGGACGGAGCGCGCGTGCAGCGGAGATCGCGCCGGCGCATGTGCGGCGCGGGTGGTGCGAGCCGGCCGAGGATGCAATCGCTGTCGCCCGCCTGCTCGCCCGGGGATCGCGGGCCGGCGCGGTGTCTCGCGCTCAGGATGGTCCGCCGTCCTGCTACACTCACCCAGCCAGCTCAGGTGTCGTGACCGGATGCTGCCCCCGAGGACAGAATCGATGCTGATCAGACGAATCCCTCTGCTGTTCGTGCTGGCCGCCGTTTTCCTGACCGCGCGGCCCGCACCGGCACAGGCGCCGGCCGCCGCCGGCTCGGCCGACGCGCGGCTGCGCGCGCTCTACACCGCCGAATGGACGTGGCGGCAGCGGGACATGGGACGGAGCGAGGATCCCGCCGACCGCGGCGTCAGCGACCGGTTCCCCAGGGTGGATGCCGCATCGCAGCAGGCGCGGCTCGACTACTGGACGAAGACCCTGGCCGCGCTCGACGAGATCCCGTTCGACCAGCTCTCGGCCGAAGAGCGCGTGAACGCCCGGATTTTCCGGACGGTCATCCAGGCGCAGGCCAACGACATCAGGTTCCGGACCTACGAGGCACCGTTCAACAGCGACACGTTCTTCTGGACGGCCGGCGCCCCGGGCCAGGGGTTCCCGAACGCGGAGGGATATCGTCGGTACCTGTCGCGGCTCCGCGATTTGCCGCGCTACTTCGACGAGCAGATCGCCAACATGCGCGCCGGCCTCGGGAGGGGGTTCAGCGTGCCGCGCGTGGCGATCGAGGGGCGCGACAAGACGATCGAGCCGTACACGACGGCGGATTCGACCAACCCGCTCTACGCGCCCTTTGCGCGGATCCCGTCGTCGATTCCCGAGTCCGAGCGGAAGGAGATCCTGGCCTCGGCGACCGAGGTGTTCCGTGACGTCGTCGCGCCGACCTACGTGCGGCTGCTCTCCTTCATCCGCGGCGAGTACATGCCAAGGGCCCGGACGACGCTGGCCGCCAGCGCCATGCCCGACGGCGAGGCCTTCTACAAGGCGATGATCGAGAAGTACACGACGCTGGACCTGACCGCGCAGCAGATCCACGACATCGGCCTCAGGGAGGTCGCGCGCATCAAGGCCGAGATGGAAGCCACCAGGGAGCGGGCGGGCTTCAAGGGGACGATGGCGGAGTTCTTCACGTTCCTGCGGACCGATCCGCAGTTCTACGCGAAGACCCCGCGCGAGCTGCTGGGCTACTCCGCCTACGTGGTGAAGCAGGCCGACGGGAAGCTGCGCGACACGATCGGGACGCTGCCGCGCTACCGGCACGGGCTGCGTCCGGTGCCCGATGCGATCGCGCCGATCTACACGAGCGGCCGCGGCGGCCTCGAGGCGTGCCTCATGAACACGTACGATCTTCCGTCACGCCCGCTCTACACGCTGGCCGCGCTCACGCTGCACGAGTGCACGCCCGGCCACAGCTTCCAGGCGGCGCTGGCGCTGGAGGCGCCGGATCGCCCCGCGTTCCGCCGCTCCACCTACTTCTCGGGCTACGGCGAGGGCTGGGGGCTCTACACCGAGTGGCTCGGGACCGTGATGGGCATCTACGAGACGCCCTACGAGGACTTCGGCCGGCTGACGTACGAGATGTGGCGCGCGTGCCGGCTGGTCATCGACACCGGCATCCACCAGTTCGGCTGGACGCGCGAGCAGGCGCAGGCTTACCTTCGCGAACACGCCGCGCTCTCGGAGCACGAGATCACGACGGAGGTTGACCGCTACATCTCCTGGCCGGGGCAGGCCGTTGCCTACAAGCTCGGTGAGATCCAGATCCGGCGCCATCGCAGGGAGGCCGAGGAGAAACTCGGGCCGAAGTTCGATCAGCGCAAGTTCCACGACGCCATCCTCGCCATCGGGTCGGTGCCGCTGCCGGTGCTCGAGGAGCGGATGGCGCAGTTCATCGCGGACGGGGGCGAGAACCCGGCGCCGCCGGCCAAGCCGTAGCCGGGGCCGACCGCGTGTGGCGCGCCGGCGGACGGCGCGCCGCGCCGGTCAGGGCACCCAGCCGATGTCGCCCGGCTTCATCGCGCCGAGCAGCGGCGTGCCGTGCTTCTGCGGGTGGGCGGCCTCGCGGCGGGCAGCCTCGTAGCCGCGGACCATGGCATACGTCACCTTGTCGTAGAAGGCGCCCACCATCTGGTCCACTTCCATCTCGGCGTGGATCTCGGCCGCGTTGCTCAGCGCGCTGACTTCCTTCGTGTGCCGGCGCAGCCGGCGCTTCGAGATGATGAGCGCGAGCACCACTTCCTCGACGGGCACGCTCTCGGCGAAGCGGCTGGCGCCGCGCGGACCGAACCTGGCGTCGATCTCGGCGTGCGACCGGCCGGCGAGCCAGTCGCCGAGGCGCTCGTAGAGATCGCGCGAGTGCGCGAGCAGTTCGTCGCGCGCGATCGTGCGGTAGGAGGTGGTGCCGGGATGCTGGAGCAACTCCTCGACGAGGCTCGCGGCGAGCTTCTCGCCGTGTTGCTCGACCTGCCGAATCAGGTGGGGGGAGAGCATGAGCTGCTCCTTTCCGCGATCCTCGCGGTTTGTCAGGACGAACGATACCATCACGGGGCCGATGTGTGAACCGCGTCCCGGAGGCGCCGCCACCGGATCGCGCGGTGCGGCGTCTGGCGGGGTGCACGGCTTCGGCGTATCATCGCGCCACCAACCAGGAGGGGACATGATGCGCCTGTCGCGCCGCCGTTTCATGGGTCGTGCCGGTCGGGCCGGCGCGCTGGCTGCCGGGGCCATGGCGATTGGCGGGCGCGGCGCCGAGGCCGCCGCCGGCTGGCTGGCACGCGGCGGGCAGCCCGAGCCGGCCATCGGGGTGCTTCGCCTCGACAGCAACGAGAACCCGGTGGGACCGTTCCCCGAGGTCGTCGAGGCGGTCCGGGCGGCGCTGCGGCATTCGGGCCGGTACCCGCGGTTCATGCGGCCCGGGCTGGTGCAGGATCTCGCGAAGGCGCACGGGGTCACGCCGGAGCACGTGCTGCCCGGGTCGGGCTCGGGCGAGATCCTGCGCATGGCGGTCGACGCGTTCACGTCGGCCGGCCACCCGCTGGTAGCCGGCCTGCCCACCTTCGAGAGCCCCGCGGCGCGCGCGCGCCAGCTCGGGCGGCCCGTGATCGAGATCCCGGTCGACGCCCGCACGCTCGAACTCGATCTCGACGCGGTGGCGGGGCGGGCGAAGGGTGCGGGCCTGGTGTTCCTGTGCAACCCGAACAACCCGACCGGGTTGCTGCACGGCGCGGCCGCGGTGCGTGGCCTCGTGTCGCGCATACGGGCGACCTCTCCCGACACCTTCATCCTGATCGACGAGGCCTACCACGATTACGTCGACGATCCGTCGTACGAGTCGGCGGTGCCGATGGCGCTGGCCGATCCGAAGGTGTTCGTGACGCGGACGTTCTCGAAGGCCTACGGCATGGCCGGCATCCGCCTGGGCTACGCCGTCGGGCACCCCGACACGATGAAGCGGATGGCCCCGTGGCGGCTGGGCAACAGCGTGAACCTGCTGGCGTTCGCTGCGGGACAGGCCGCCCTGGGCGCGCGGGGGGCGCTGGGTGCGGAGCGGGTTCGCAACGCGGCGGCGCGGGCCTTCACCGCGAAGGTCTTCGGCGATCTCGGCTTCACGGTGGCGCCCTCGCAGGCCAATTTCGTGTTCGCCGACATCCGCCGCGACGCGAAGGCGTTCCAGGAGGCGTGCCGCGCGGAGGGTGTGATGGTGGGGCGCCCGTTTCCGCCGTGCGAGACGTGGACGCGCGTGTCGATCGGCACGATGGCCGAGATGGAGCGGGCCGCGGCGGTGTTCGGAACGCTGCTCGCGGCGCCGCCGGGCGCGACGACCGCGCGTCCAGTCCCGGGGCGCTAGGCCACTTCGCTGGAGGCCGCGTCGGGCAGCGGCTCGTCGAGTTCCAGCACGCGGCGGGCGCGTGGGAGCGGGATGCCCAGCACCTTGATCTTGTAGTTGATCACGCGCGGGCTGATGGCCAGCAGTTCGGCGGCGTCCTTCTGCACCCAGTTGCTCATCTTCAGCGCCTCGACCACCGCCTGCCGCTCGATCTCCTCCAGCGCGATGCCGCGCGGCGGCAGCTTCACCACGCTGCCGCGCTCGCCGGCGTCGCCCGTGGCCGGCGTGTCGCCGAGGTGCAGGTCGGCCACCGAGATCAGGCGCTCGTCGGTGAGCAGCACCGCGCGCTCCACGGCGTTTTCGAGCTCGCGGACGTTGCCGGGCCAGTTGTAGCGCGCGAGCAGCTTGACCGCGTCGGGTGCGAGGCCGTCCACGCGCTTCTTCAGCTCGCCGGCGAAGCGCCGGATGAAGTACTCGGCGAGGGCCGGCACGTCCTCCTTCCGCTCGCGCAGCGGGGGCATGTCGATCGAGACGACGTTCAGGCGGTAGTAGAGGTCCTCGCGGAACTGCCCGGCCGCGACCATGCCCGCCAGCGCGCGGTTGGTGGCGGCGATCAGGCGCACGTCGACGCGGATGGTGCGCGTGCCGCCGAGCCGCTCGAACTCGTGCTCCTGGAGCACGCGCAGGATCTTGGCCTGCGTGTTCGGGCTCATGTCGCCGATCTCGTCGAGGAACAGCGTGCCGCCGTCGGCCTGCTCGAAGCGGCCGATGCGCTGCTTGTCGGCGCCGGTGAAGGCGCCCTTCTCGTGACCGAACAGCTCCGACTCGAGCAGGTTCTCCTGCAGCGCGGCGCAGTTCACCTTCACGAAGTTGCGGTTGGCGCGCAGCGAGTTGTGGTGCAGCGCGCCCGCGATCACTTCCTTGCCGGTGCCGGTCTCGCCGCGCACGAGCACCGTGGTGTTGCTGCGGGCCACCTTGCGCACCACGTCGAGCACCCGCTTGAGCGCGCCGCTGGCGCCGATGATGCGGTCGAAGTCGTAGATGTCGGCCTGGGTGTGGCGGAGGTAGTCGATCTCGTGCCGCAGGCGCCGGTGCTCGAGCGCCTTGGCGATCTTCACCTCCATCTCCTCGATCTCGAACGGCTTGGTGACGTAGTCGAACGCCCCGATCTTCATCGCCTCCACGGCCATCTGGATCGAGCCGAACGCGGTCATCAGGATCACGGCGGTGGCCGGGTGCATCGCGCGCGTGGTGCGCAGCACGTCGAGCCCGTCGGCGCCGCCCATGCGGATGTCGCTCAGCACCACGTCGTAGCTCGACTCGTGCAGCCGCTCCAGCGCGGCGTTGCCGTTGCCGGCATCGTCGACGTCGTGACCGGCGTCGCTGAGCGCGCGCACCAGGCCGCGGCGGAGGGAGTCGTGGTCGTCGGCGACGAGAATACGGCCCATGAAGCAGTCCTTCCTTGCCGGGATCACGCGGCCTCGCCCGCGTTCGCTTCGTCACCCAGCGGGGTGACCGGCAGCGTCACGCGAAAACAGGCGCCGCCCGACGGCCCGTTCGAGACGTCGATGCGCCCGTCGTGCGCGTCGACGATCTTCCGGACGATGGAGAGCCCGAGGCCGGAGCCGCGGGGCTTGGTGGTGAAGAAGGGGCTGAAGATGCGGTCGCGCGCCTCGTCGGGCACCCCGGGGCCGTCGTCGGCCACCTCGAGTTCGACGCAGCCCGCGCCGTGTCCGCCCGCCACCTGGCGCGCGGCGATCGTGACGCGACCGTTGCCGTCCATCGCCTCGAAGGCGTTGATCACCAGGTTGGTGACGAGCTGGCGCAGCTGCTGCGCGTCGGCCTCCACCGCGACCAGGCCGGCCGGCAGCTCGGTGGTCACGCGCACGCGACGCCGCGGCACCACCGCCTCGGCCATGGCGAGGGCCTCGTCCACCACGCGCGCCAGCGCCACCGGCTCCACGTGCAGGCGGATGGGGCGCACGAACTCGAGCACCTCCATCACGATGGCGTTGGCCATCTTCGCCTCGTGGATGATCTCGTTCAGCAGCGACTGCGCCTCGGCCGACTCGGCGACGCGCCGCTTCAGCAGGCCCGCCATGATCTCGATGCCGGCCAGCGGGTTCTTCACCTCGTGGGCGATGGCCGCGGCCATCTCGCCCAGCGCGGCCAGCCGGTCGCGAAGCCGCTCCCGCTCCTCGAGCTGCTCCACGCGGGTCAGGTCCTTGAACAGCAGCGTGGCGCCGGTCGCCTCGCCGGCGGCGTCACGCACCAGGCCCAGCGTGTAGCCGATCACCTTGCCGGTGCCCTTCAGGCGCAGCTCGGCACGATTCGGGAGCAGGTTCAGCTCGAACGCGCTCGAGAGGATGCGCACGATCTCCGGGCACGGTCGCAGCACCTCGGCATAGGGGCGGCCGATGTCGCCCGGCGCCGGAGTGACCCCCAGCGCGCGGTAGGCGCCGTCGTTCATCACGGCGAGCCGGCCGTCGCGTCGCACGGCGATGACGGCGTTGCGCAGGCTCTCGACGATGTCGCGGAAGAAGCCCGACGGCACCCCGCGAACGCGCGGGCGCGGACGGCGCGGCGAGACGGGGTCGGCGGGCGGGGTCGCGTGCATGGCTGTGTCCCGGGGGCGCTCGTCGTGAGCCGCCCCTTCGGGTGAGGGCAAGGCACGTGCCGCGGGGCTCCGCCGCGGCACCCGGCGGGATGTTCGCCGGTTGGCTTCCGGTGGGTGGCCATCACCGTGCCGGCCGCTTACACAATCGGCGGCGTCTGACGAATCTGTAATGGGGCGACCGCGTGGCGGACGCGGGGCGGGCTGATCCAGGGCTGTGGTCGCCGCGGCGGAACCGGCCGCGCGTCGAATTCCGCGACCGGATGCGAGAATTGCCGCGCGGCCGTGCCCCGCGCCGTGGCAGGCCGGCTCCGCGCCGGATCAGCTTCGCGGCTGGCGCGGCGCCTGCGCGTCGAGCGCCGCCGCCTCCTGCTGCAGCATCTCCCAGCGGTTCATCAGGTCGCCGACCTCCCACATCAGCGCCTGGTGCTGGTCGAGCACCGGCTTGCTGTCGGCGTGGTTCTCGTAGAAACCGGGCGCCGACATCGCCTGCTCCAACGCCTTGATGGCGCTCTCGCGATCGCTGATGCGCCCCTCCACCTCGGCGATGCGCGCGCGCAGCGCCTCGACGGCGCGCCTGTGGCGCCGCTGGGCGGCCTCGTGCTGCTTCCTCTGCTCGCGCGTCGGCTCCGGCGGCGCGAGGTCGGCCGCCAGGCTGCCGCGCGGGCTGACGGGCGGCGCGTTGCGGCCAGCGGGTGAGACGACGGCCGGCGCCGCGGCCGGCGCGGGGCGCGGGGCCCGGGCCGGAGCCTCCGCGGCCTTCGCCTGCTGGTCGCGGCTCCAGCGGTATTCCTCGTATCCGCCCGG
>JBDIBB010000123.1:0-11030 GCA_039812685.1 Vicinamibacteraceae bacterium | reverse complement strand
CAGCCTCACCGCCGTCGCGTTGGACCCGCCGGCCCACGGGGTCCCGCCCGGCGGCGTCCAGTACATCGCGCGCTCGACGACGATCGGCGCGCCGCTGGTCGATTCCACCACCGCGCCGAACTCGCCCGACGGCATCTGCCACGGCGGCACGGTGTAGCGTGAGTTCCCCTTCACCACGAGCGGCGAACTGCCCTGGTCGTCCCTGTCGAGCACCTGCGTCGTGCCGTCCGGCAGCAGGAAGGTGACGGTGACCGTCGCATCCTGGTCCGACGGGTTGGCGACGAGGATGTAGGTTTCGAAGGCGCGCGGCCCGCCGTTGCGCCCCTCGGCCAGGCCCCACCGGGTGCCGGTCTCGGTGATGCCGAAGCTGTTGTGCGCCTCGGCCCACGTGGTGAAGTTCCCGGGCCAGTACATCGCGCGCTCGACGACCACCGGCTCCGACGCCTCCACCTTCACCGACACGGCGGCGTCGCTGAGTTGCGCCGGATCGCCCGCGAGGACATCGAGTCGGAGGCCCGCGTTCTCGACGTCGAGCGTGAAGCGCGACCGCGCCCCGACGCGGCCGAGGCCGGTGGCGCCGTTCTCGCGATGCGGCGTGCCGACCACCACGCTGCCGTTCGCCAGCAGGAAGGTGAACGTCACCTCGGCGTCCGTCTCGCCCGGGTTGCCCACCAGGACGTAGTTGTCGAAGAACGTGCCGGTGGCGCCCTCGGCGAGCAGCCAGGTTCTCGAGAGCGCGGTGACGCCCGCCGACTCGTGGCCGCCGGCCCAGAACGGAACCTGGCCGAAGTACATCGCCCGCTCGGCGATGATGGGCGCGTCGGCGTCGACGATGATGGCAAACGACTTGTCGGCAAGTTCCGGGTAGTCCATCGCCCCGATGGTGCTGCGCGTCCTGGCGGGCACCTGAACCTGGCCGACGACCGGCGCGAGCCCTTCGCCGTCGAGCAGGAACGTCACCGTGACGTGCGCGTCGGTGTTCCCGCTGTTGGCCAGCAGCACGTAGGTGTCGAAGAAGCCCTGCGAGCCCTCGCCGAAGTACCAGCGCGTGGCCGGTTCGGCGACCGCCGAGCCCGTGTGCCCGCCGTAGTAGCCGGTGCGATCCCAGAACATCGTGCGCTCGACGGCCAGCGGCAGGCCCAGGGTCGACTCGACGAGCGTCGAGACGCCGCGCGCTGTCGCGAGGGCGGGCACGGCGGTTCGTCCCACCGCGTAGGTGCGCCGCGAGGTGGCCGGCAGCGTGTCGGCGAGCGTCTCCACCGCGCCGTCGTCGCGGAGGAACGTGAGCTTGACGGGCGCGGGCTGCGGGTTGGGGTTGGCCACCAGCACGTCGAGATCGAAGAAGTCGGCGACGGCGCCCTCGGCCAGGTAGCTGAACTCGGGGAGCGCCTGCGTCGCCAGCCTTGACCGCACCGCGGTGGCGGCGGGCGCAGGCGTCCCTGGAGCCGGGGGTACGGCCGCGAACAGGCCGAAGTCCTTCACCCCATCGTCCTGCCGCAGCCGATAGAAGAACGCCTTGTCGATCCAGGGCCGCGCCTTGATGCCGTCGATCCAATTCGCCAGCCAGGCGCCGGCGTTGGCGTCCGCCGCCGAGTCCGCCTGGTAGCCGAACTCGGTGAGCCACACGGGCCGGCCCTTCGCGTAGTGTTCGGCGATGCCCCTCATCGAGCAGGATGGCGGCATGCCCGGGGTCTCGAACTGGCAATCCCCCCATCCGCCGTTGCGCCACTTCCGGTCCATCTTCTCCGGCGTGTCCCAGCCCGAGTGGTTGAAGGCGTGGAAGGCGAGCACGTCGAAGACGCGGCCCTTGCCGCTCGCGATGTCGGCAGCTTCCATCGCCATGACGGCGTCGTAGGACGCCTCGACGTCCTCGTCGGGGCCGGCGACGAGCAGGCCCGGATCGACGGCCTCCACCACCTCGTAGCCGGGCCGGAGCACCTCGTCCATCAACTGCCGGATGCTGCCGCGCCAGAAGACCTGGTTGTGCACCTCCATGCCGAAGCTCCAGGCCTTCACCTGTCCCTGGTAGCGGCGGACGGCGGCGTCGACGAACGTCCGGAAGTCCGCGGATCGATCGGCGAGCGGTGGCTGGCCGGGCGCGCGGTAGCCCGGCCGGCGCTCCGAGTCCCGACAGTTGAAGAATTCGTCCGAGCCGGGTTGGCCCTGTTTCACGCCGTCGGGTGATTGCTCGTCGAGACACCAGAACGCCGAGTGCTGGTTCGCGTAGCGGGCCCCGGTGGTCCACGCCGGCGGATAGGCGACGTGCACGAGGACGTTGAAGCCGGCGGCGCGCAGCCGGGCGATCTCGCGGTCGGGCGCATCCCACTGGTAGGTGCCCTGCGCCGGGTTCACGGCGAACCAGAACAGCACGTAGCGCGCCCAGCCGAGGCCCGCCTGGCGGGCCTGGAGCAGCACGTCGCCTGGCGGCAGCTGTCCCTGTTCGTCGGGTGCCGGACCGGTGACGATGTGGTCGTCGTTCACGCCCCAGCGGTGCGACTCGGGGGCGGTGGCCGTCTGGGCCAGGGCGGGGCGTGCCAGCAGGAGGCCGGCGAGCACGGCGAGGCTCAGGCAGCTGCGGAAGGATCGTCGGAATTCGGGCACAGGTACTCCGGGGAGCCGGACGTCGGCGATGGGCACGTACCTTATCGGACGTTCGGTCCGCGTCGATCAGGGGAGGCTGGCCTGCCGCGGTCCTCGCGGCGCGGACCGGCCTCGTCCGGTGGCTCGATGACCGGGGGCCTGACCAGTTCGAGCTGGTGTCCCGAGGTTTCGGGTTGTCCTCAGATGCCGAACTGGTCGAAGTGGTGGTCGATGTGACGGTAGGCGAGCACTCCCCACGAGGCACCTGACAGCGCGCCGAAGGCGGGATGCTCCGGCCACCGATCGGAGGGGTTGCGCTCGCTGAACCTCCGGATGCGCGTCACCAGGTCGTCGATGTCGCGGTCCCATTGCTCGGCTGACCGGGCCGCCAGCTCGGGCGCGGTGGGCGCTCCCTTCGGCCACGGTAGCCAGTGCACCACCAGCCAGTTCAGCGGGAACGAGCGCAGTGGCGATGCCTTGGGCGCCACCGGCAGCTCGCCGCATGCCATCCGGCAGGCCTGGATGAGGTGAGACACCATCTGCGGCGCCGACATCCGCCCCCACCGGGGACGCCGCTCCGGCGTGAGGGTGAGGAGCCGCTGCACGAGCGAATCGCGAACCCGCGGATCGAAGATGGTGTGGGCCATCGCCCCTCCGCGCGGATTCTATCCCCAATTGGAACCGGCCGGGACCGCGCCGCGATCAACGCGCGGCAGCGAACCCGCCTGAACGCGCAGGTTGCTCATGTTGATCCGCGCAACCCGCCTGAACGCGCAGGTTGCTCGTGTTGATCCGCGCAACCCGCGCTCTACGGGAGCCTGGTGGCGACGGCGTTGGTGCCGGCGGCCCAGTGGACGCCGCCGGCATCCGAATACATGGCCCGCTCGACGACGATGGGCGCCGGGCTGGTGCCGAGGCTTTCGACGATGGTGCCGAAGCGCTTGCCGCGCGCCTCGGGGAACGTCTTGCCGATGTCCACGTTGGTGCGGCTGTTGGGCGGCAGGTCGACGGTGCGCGACACCGGTGCGCCGCTCTCGAACAGCAGCGTCAGCTTCGCCTGACCGGCGCGACCGGCGGTGTTGGCCACCAGCACGTAGGTTTCGGTGTTCCGGCTGCCGCCCACTTCTCCTTCCGCGAGCGCCCACTTCGTGCCCGTCTCGGTCACGCCGGCGCTGTTGTGCGCCTCGTGCCAGGTGGTCCAGTTGCCGGGCCACCACATCGCGCGTTCGACGATGATCGGTACGCCGTTGGTCGCGCGGACGATCGCAGAAACCGAGGTGTCGGCGAGCAGCGGGTCCTCCTGATCCACCCAGATGGTGAAGCGGCTCTGCGCCCCAACGGGGAAGGACTTCTCGAGGGCGCCGCCGCCGGGCAGCAGGTAGGTGACCAGCACGTCGGCCGCGGTTGTCGAGGGGTTCGCCACCAGCAAGTACGTGTCGAAGTACGGGCCCGTGGAACCCTCCGCGAGGTACCACTCGGTGCTCGGCGCAGTGACGCCCATGCTCTCGTGCCCGCCGGCGAACATCGCCCAGGGCCGGCTGATGTACATCGCCCGCTCGACGATGATCGGCCGGTCGGCGGTGACCACGCCCGAGACGTCGGTGTCCGACACCTCGGGAATGAGATCGACCCAGACCGAGTACCGCGAGTCGGCCGGCACCCGATAGGTCTTCTTCACCGGCGTCATGCCGCCGGGCAGCAGGAAGATCACCTCGACGGCGGCCGGCTCCGGATTGGGATTCTGAATCAGGTAGAAGAGGTCGAAGTCGCCGGCCGTGGAGCCCTCGGCAAGGTACCACGTTTCGGCGGGGTACTGCACGGCCGTCTCGGCATGGCTGCCGTAGCCGGTGACATCCCACGTCATGGTTCGATCGACGACGAGCGGCGCCGTGGAGGTGACCTCTGTGGAGAACTCTGCGTCGCCCACCAGGGGCTGCGCCTCGACGGTGACGCGCGATGATGGCTTGATGCTCAGCTTGTGCTCGACGACGCGGCCGTCGTGGGTGAGGAAGCGCATGGTCGTCGCGGCCGTCGACGTGCCGGGGTTCAACAGCGCGAACCGTGTCGAGAAGAGCCGTCCGGTCGCGCCTTCGGCGAGGTAACGTGTGAACAGGCTGCCGCCCACGCCCTGCGCCGACTGGTTGATCGCCACCGACTTGCCGCCCACCGTGATGCTGGTGGTGCGCGACCTCGTGCCCGTGTTGCTGCCCACAGAGTAGGAGAGGCCGCCGTTGCCGGTGCCCGATCGGCTGCCGAGCGCCACCCAGGGTACCGTTGTCGAGGCCGTCCACTCGCAGTCGGTGACCGATGCCGTGACGCCGATGGTTCCCGAGGCGCCGACCGGGGGCACGGCCACCGACGTGGGCACGAGCGTGTAGGTGCAGGCGGCGCCGGCCTGCGTCACCGTGTAGGCCCGATCGCCGACGTTGATGACGCCGGCCCGTGGCTTGCTCGAGGTGTTGGCGGCCACCGAGAACTTCACCGCGCCGCTGCCCTGGCCGCTCAGCGGCAGCGGGCTGTCCGGCGTCACCGGGGCTGGCTGCGTGATCGTGATCCAGGGCGCCGTGCTCGACACGAACCACGAGCACTCGACCGACACCGCCGTCACCGAGAACGATCCCGTGGTGGCGCCCGCGGTGACGTTGCCGCCCGAACTGGCGAGCGAGATGCCGCAGGGTGCGGGCCCCTGCGTGATGAGGTGCTCGACGCCGCCGACCATCACCGAGGCCTGGCGGGGCAGCGTGGTCGCGTTGGCCGCCACGGTGTAGGGGACCAGCCTGCTGCCGGTGCCCGAGGTGACGCCCAGCGTCACCCATGCCGCGCTCTTGGTGGTGCCCCACTGGCAGTCCACCGCGCTCGACGTGAGCTCCACCACCCCGGTGGCCGCCTTGTAGTCGAAGTTCGCCGTTGGCGAGGAGAGCGTGTAGGCGCAGGTGATGCCGGGCTGGGTCACGGCCACCTTCTTCGACCCGATGGTGACGTTTCCCGTCCGCGCCTTGCTCGACGTCGTCGGCGCGACGGTCACCTCGAGCCGCCGGCTGCCGGATCCGGCCTGCTGATCCGGCGCGAGCGTCAGCCACGGGACGTCGGTGGTGGCCGTCCAGTCGCAGTCGGCAGGCGTCAGCGCGAGGTCGATGCCGGCCGTGCCGCCGCCGACGGTCGCCGCCACCGAAGCCGGCACGACGATCGTGCATGCGGTGGCCGCCTGGGTCACGGTGTAGGTGCTCGTCGTGCTGCCCCCGGCGATCGTCACCGTACCCGTTCGCGGCTTCGACGAAGCGGCGTTGGAGGCGATGCTCAGCGTGATGTTCTGGGTGCCCTGGCGCTGCGCGCCGGAGGTGATGGCGAGCCAGTCGTGCGAACTCGTGTTGGTCCAGGCGCAGTCGGAGGCGGGCGTGGTCACCTTCACGGTCTGCGTGCCGCCGGCCACCGTCGCGCTGGCCGACGCGGGCGTGAGCGCATAGGTGCACAGCACGCCATTCTGGTGCACGGCGAAGCCCCGGCCCGCGATCGAGAGCGTGGTGTCGCGTGCGAGGCTGCTCGGGTTGGCGGCGATCGAGAAGTTCACGGCGGCCGATCCGACCCGCTGCGCCGGACCGGAGGTCGTCACCCACGCTTCGCCGGCGACGATGGTCCAGGCGCAGTCGGCGGCACTGGTGGTCACCGTCACGGTGCCGCTGGTGGCGGCGCTGCCGGCCGAGGCGCCGGGCGCCGAGAGCGTGTAGGTGCACGCCACACCCGGCTGACGCACCGTGAGGCCGAGGCCCGCGACCTGCAACAGCCCGACACGCTCGGTGCTCAATGGATTGGCAGCGACGGCGTAGGTGGCGGTGCCGCTGCCGACCACCGGGTTGGGCGAGGTCACCGAAATCCAGTCGACGCCCGCCGCGGGCGTGGCACTCCACGTGCAGTCGCCCACCGCGGCCGTCAGGTCGACGATCCCCGTGCCTCCCTCGACGCCGACCATCGCCAGCGTCGGCGAGATCGCGTAGGCGCAGGAGAGCCCGTTCTGCGTGACGGTGTAGGACTGGCCCGCGACGAGAATCGTGCCGAGGCGGGGCAGACTGCTGGCGTTGGGCGCCACGCTGAAGTTCACCGCGCCGTCGCCAGTCAGCGAGGTGGGGCCGGTGAGCGTGATCCAGTCGGCCTGGCTCGCGGCCGACCACGGACAGTCGACCGCCGTCGCGTCGACGCCGATGCTGCCCGCGCCGCCGCCGGAGTGGATCGGGGCCGGCGTGCCGTTGCCGGTGAGCGTGAACGCGCAGGCCGCGCCAGCCTGGTTCACCGTCACCGGGGTGCCCGCGATCGTGATGGTGCCGGTCCGCATCAGGCTGCTCGAGTTCGGATCGGCGCGCCACGTCACCGGGCCCGATCCGGTCCGCACGTTCCCCGAAGTGAGGGCGATCCAGGGAGACGTTCCGCTCACGTTGGCCGTCCACGAGCAGTCGGGAGCCGACGAGGTCACGCTCACCGGATTGCCGGCGCCGCCCGCGGCGGCGATGAAGGCCGCCGTCTCCGACACCTGCTGCGTGCAGGTGACGCCCTGCTGCTGGACGGTGAACGTCTGTCCGGCAATCGTGAGCGTGCCGCTGCGCGCGGCGCTGTTGGGGTTCGCGTCAGCCCGGAAGGTGACCGTGCCGGAGCCGAGACCGCCGGCGCCGGCGGTGATCTGCAGCCAGCCCGCGTTGGAGGCCGCCGACCAAGCGCAGTCTCCCACGGCGGCCGTCAACTGCACCGTCTGGCCCGTCACCGCCGTCGGCGGCAGCGTCGTCGTGTAGCGGTCGAGCGTGTAGTTGCAGCCCACGCCGGCCTGCGTGACGGTGAAGGTCTTCGTGACGCTTCCGCCCGACACCGAGATCGTGCCGACGCGCGTCCCCGAGCTGGCGTTGGCGCCGACCGCGTAGGCGACGCTGCCGCTGAGCCCGCTGCCCGTGCTGCCGCCCGTGACGGCCATCCAGCCCACGTCGCTCGCCGCGCTCCACGCGCAGTCGGAGGCCGCCTGCGAGATCGTGAACGCGCCGCTGGCGCCACCGGCCGGCGGCGACTGCGTGGGGGGCGAGATCGTCAGGTTGCAGGCGATTCCGGCCTGCGTGACCGTGTGGGAGATTCCCGCCAGGACCAGCGTGCCGGTGCGCGTCGTGCTGCTGTTATTGGAGGCGACGAGATAGTTGGCCGTGCCGTCACCCCCGACGGGGCCATAGGACGCCGGCGTGATCCACCCGACGGTGGGCGCCCCCGTCCACGGTCCCGATGCCGTGACCGTCACCGCGCCCGTTCCCCCGCTGGTACCGAAGGACCGGGTCGCCGGCGAGATCGAGAACAGCAGCAGGCCCATGTCGCCACCGTCGCTGGCGGCCTTCAGCGCGGGAGATCCCGCGGCCATCCGGAAATCGCTGCCCAGGGGGTTGATGAAGAGCGGGTCGCAGTTCGCGTTGCAGTTCATCGATCCGGGGTACTTGTCGGTGGCGTCGGGCGTGAACGGCCGCGGGCCGATCCAGCGATAGAGGTTGTGGTGTGTCGTGAAGGGGCCGGCCAGCGGGTTGTGCAACAGCATGGCGTTGCCCGACAGCTGCACGAAGATTGAGTTGCTGACGGAGAGCGACGAGGTGGCCTCGCCGACCTGCAGCACCTGCTCGGCCGATCCGGTCACCACCACGGCGTGATCCACCGACATCGTCGAGTTCGCTCTGGTCACGGCAAAGGCACGGTTCGCGCTCAGCGCGGCGGTGTTGCGCACGGTGACGTCGAGGCCGTCGAGCGATCCGAGGCCGTCACCCGTGCGGTGTGACACGTACGCGCACTCGTTGGCGCCACCCACGTTGCCGATGTCCTCGCAGTAGGCGTATTCGATCAGTCCGTTGCGAACGTTGGCCCGAACGCCGCGCATCTGGCTCGCGGCGGGCTGCGTCGAGGTGCGCTTGAAGTGGACGTTGGCGACCAGCACGTTCTCGAAGTCGGCCACGCTGATGGCGGCGAGATCGTCTGATGCCGCCTCCACCGTGCCCGTGCTGTCGAACACGCTGCGGCGGATGCCGATGTCGCGGTGCAGGCTGGTGGAGCCGGTTTCGTTGGCCAGCTGGATCGCCACGACGGCGCCCAGCGCGCGGTCCAGCGGCTCGAACCGGCAGTCCTGGATCAGCAGGCCCTGCAGGCGCGTGCCTCCGGCGAGCGTGCTGTAGCGGATGGCGCCCACCTTCGACGGCCGGCGCACGGTCTCGGCATTGCCGTAGGCGCGCACCAGGAAGGTGAGGCCCTGGATGCCGATGTCCGAGTTGGCGCCGCTGAAGACGATGGCGTTGCTGTTGCCGCCGGAAGCCGGATCCGGCGGCGCGGAATCGGAGACGACGCGCGGGGTCTGGCCTGCCCGGGCGCGGATGTAGATCCGCGACTTGTTGTTGAACTCCAGCCAGTCGTAGGTGGCCGAGTCGGTGATCTCGATCAGCGTGCCGCCCGACCCGGCCGAGGACACGGCCACGCGCAGCGCCGCCCCGCCGCCACTGACGAACACGGTGGCGCCGTCGGCGGGCGCGTTCAGCGCGCTGTCGAGTGCGCCGAGGGCAGCCCACGAGCCCGAGAGCGGCGCGAACTGACCGTGCCGGCCCGGGGGACCCCAGACGAGCGGCTCGGCCCGGGTCTGCGCGCCGGCTACGGCGGCGCCCGCCGTGATCCACAGCGCCAGCGCGAGCAGCGCTCGCCCGCGGCGGGCGCGATCCATTGGAGCCTGGGCACGCGGCGCCCTCGTCCCTGAGGGGCGGCCTGCGGTTGTCACCATCGACCTCCGTCACCGGGGCCGCTTCGTGCGGCCGATCGCCGGCGGGTGGACGCCGGATCACGCGATCAATCGGCCGGAGGGGAGGGGGCTTGAGGCTTGGGGCTTGGGGCCTGAGGCTTGAGGCTTGGGGCCCGGGGACCAGATCCCAGAAGGCCACCGCGCCAGGGCCGCGCGGTGATAATGGGGCGTTCCCCGGAGCCGCGGGCCCGTGCGGCCGCGAGGTGTCGATGTCTGTCCTTCGTGTTCCCGTCGCGTTGGTTCTCGCCGCCTGCTGCGCGTTCGCCGCGTGTGGTCGGGGTGGCGCCAGGGATTCGGTCAGCCAGCCGGCAGCGGCGCCGCGTCCGTCGATCCTGCTCGTCACGCTCGACACCACGCGGGCCGATGCGATCGGGCCCGACGCCGTGGGCGTGGAGACGCCGGCCTTCAATGCGCTGGCCGCGCGGGGGCGGCGCTTCACGCAGGCCTACGCCACCGTGCCGGAAACCTTGCCCAGCCACGCCTCGATGCTCACCGGGCTCTACCCGGCGGGCCACGGCATCCACGAGAACGCGCGCACGGTGCCGGGACATCTCCCGCACGCGGCAGAATTGCTGCAGAAGGGCGGGTACCGGACGGCGGCCTTCGTCTCGGCGTTCATCCTGGCCCGACGCTTCGGCCTCGCCCGCGGGTTCGATGCCTACGACGACGAGCTGGCGCCGGGCGCCGTGGAGCGCGGCGCGAAGGACACCACGGATCGCGCCATCGGGTACCTCGAGACCCTGCCGGCCGATCGGCCGTTGCTGCTCTGGGTCCACTACTTCGATCCGCACGCTCCCTACGCGCCGCCCGAGCCGTATCGCACGCGCTATGCGGAGCGGCCCTACCTCGGCGAGGTGGCGGCCATGGACGAGCAGTTGGGCCGGCTCGCGCAGGCCTTCGAGAAGCGCGCTCCGGGGCCGGTGGCCATCATCCTGGCCAGCGACCACGGCGAGGGCCTTGGCGATCACGGCGAGCTGCAGCACGGCCACCTGCTCTACCAGCCGACGATGCACGTGCCGCTGGTGATCGCGGGACCTGGCGTGGAGGCGGGCGCGACGAGCGCACCGGTGAGCCTGCGGCGCGTCTACCACACGCTGATCGACTGGGCGGGGCTCGATCCCTCGGGCGAGGCCGCGCGCCACAGCCTCCGCCGGGGCGAGCCGGAGGTGGTGCTGGGCGAGGCGATGAAGCCGTTCCTCAGCTACGGCTGGCAGCCCCAGATCATGGCCCTGGACGCGACGAAGAAGGTGATCTTCGCCGGGCGGTACGAGGTGTACGACGTGGCCGCCGACCCCGGCGAGGCCAGGGATCTCGAACCGGTGTCTGGCGTGCCCGCGGCGCTGCGCAAGGCCGCCGACGACTACCCTGTGCCGGCGCCGGGAGCCGCGCCCGCGCCGGAATCGCTGAGCGAGGAGGCGCGCCAGCAACTGGCCAGCCTGGGCTACGTGAGCGCCGGCGCGCAGCCGGTGGTGCGCCGCGACGCGCCGCGCCCTGTCGACATGGTGCGGCTGTTCGAGGTCATCGAGCGCGCCTCGACGCTCTTCGTGCAGCAGCGCTATGCCGATGTCGTCCCGCTGCTCGAGCGGATCCTCCGCGACGATCCCCACAACCTGGACGCCATGCTGCGCCTGGCGACGTCCTATTCGATGCTGGGACGGGC
>JBDIBB010000122.1:0-11096 GCA_039812685.1 Vicinamibacteraceae bacterium | reverse complement strand
GCGACCGCCCGTGAAGATCGGCCACGTCGCGCGCACGTCGGCCTTCCAGAAGGCGTCGTCCTGCACGATGGTCCTGAAGGACGGCACCCTGCCGGCCGGCACCTGCGGGTGGAGCCCGAGGATCACCTGACGGATGGGGTCGAGGTCGATCTCGATCGGCGCGTCGATGCGCGTGGCGCGCAGTTGCGCCTCCACGCGCGGGTAGTAGAGTGAGTGCGCTGCCGCGCGCTCGTCCTCGCGTTGCCGCAGCAGCGCGTCGGCCGCCTGCAGGGTCTCGTGGTGGCGGCCCTGGAGGGCGAGCGCCTCGCCCAGGGTCAGCGCGGGGGCCGGCTGCGGCGTGGCGTCGCGGGCGTGCAGGCAGGCGAGCGCGGCCAGGATGAACACGGGGAGCGATGACAGGCGACCGGATGAGGGCGCCCGGTCGCCCGGACGCATGGCGGTGGCGCGGAACAGGAGAAGCGACATGGACAGATCGAACGGGGGGCCTGGCATGCGGCCACACGGTGCGCCGCACGAGCTTGCGATCTGCTTATTACCGGCTAACGGCCCGAACGCGCAAGCCGTCGCAGGGGGCGGCGCGTGAAGACGACTCTCGACCGCTGGTTCAGGCTCGCCGAGCATGGCACCACGCCGCGCACGGAGGTCGTGGCCGGCGTGACCACCTACCTCGCACTCGCCTACATCGTCTTCGTGCAGCCCGCCGTGCTCTCGGCCGCCGGAATGGACTTCGGCGCCGTGATGGCCGCCACCTGCCTCGCGAGCGCGTTCGCCACCCTGCTGATGGCGGTCTTCGCGAACTACCCGATTGCCGTCGCGCCGGCGATGGGCCACAACTTCTACTTCGCGTTCGCCGTGGTGATCGGCATGCAGGTGCCGTGGCCCGTCGCGCTCGGCGCGGTGGCGATGGCCGGCACCGTGTTCGTGCTGACGGCCGGCATCGGCCTGCGCGAGCGCGTGATCGCCGCCATGCCGCCGTTCCTCCAGCGCGCGACGGCGGCCGGCATCGGCCTGCTCATCGCCACCATCGGGCTGCAGTGGGCCGGGGTGATCGTCGCCAGGCCCGGCACGATGATCGGCCTCGGCGACATCAGGGAGCCGGTAACCGTCCTGGCGCTGGCCGGTCTCGCGGTGACGGCCATGCTGGCGGCGCGCGGCGCGCGCGCGGCGATTCTCGCCGGCATGGCCGTGACCACCTTCATCGGCCTCGCCACCGGCATCCTCCACTACCAGGGGCTGGTGAGCGCGCCGCCGTCGATCGCGCCGACGCTGCTGAAGCTCGACATCGCCGGTGCCCTCACGCCGGCGCTCGCGCCGGTGATTCTCGTGTTCTTCCTGCTCGCGCTGTTCGACTCGATCGGCACGCTCGTCGGCGTCGCCAGCCGCGCCGGCCTGATGCGCGATGGCGTGCTGCCCCGGGCGCGACAGGCCCTGCTGGCCGATGCCGTGGGCACGGTGGCCGGCGCGGCGCTCGGCACCTCGACGGTGACGGCCTACGTAGAGAGCGCGACCGGCGTCTCGGCGGGCGGACGCACCGGCCTCGCCAACGTCGTGACGGCCGCCCTGCTGCTGCTGACGCTGTTCTTCTCGCCCCTGGTGCGGATGATCGGCGGCGGCGTGACCGTGAGCGAGGGCGTCATCCTCTACCCGATCGTCGCGCCGGCCCTGATCCTGGTGGGCGCGCTGATGATGCGCGAAGCGCGCGAGATCGAGTGGGACGACCTGGCGCAGGCCGTCCCCGCGTTTCTCTGCGTCATCGTGATGCCGCTCACCTTCAGCATCACCGAGGGGCTGTCGTTCGGCTTCATCGCCGCGGCGGTCACCTACCCGGCCAGCGGTCGGGCCCGCGAACTGCACTGGCTGGCCTACGGTGTGGCCGCCCTGCTGCTGGCGCGCTACATCTGGCTGTGAGCCGCCGAAGCCGGCGGCGAGCGGGTGCCCGGAGGCCCGGCTCCGGCCGCCGTTGCGCCTCTCCGACGCGCCGTGCGCCCTCGCCGGTCCGCGATGACCGGCGGGCGCGTCCCCGCACGGCCGGCGGCACGGCCGGCGTCGTGGCGGAACGCCGCGGCCGGAACGTGTTCCCGTTGCGGCCATCCCCCCGATAGAATGACCGGGTGACACACGCCGCAGGGGCCCACGCCGCGCCGGGATTGCTCGTCACGCCGGCCCGGCTCGCCCGATGGCTTCGCGACGAGGCGCAGACCGGCCGCGAGTTGCCCCTGCTGATCGATGGGCGGCCAGCCGCGGACTTCGCTGCCGGCCATCTGCCCGGCTCGGTCCACATCGATCTCTGGGGCGTCAGCCTGATCGACACCGATCCCGCTCCGCTTCGTGCGTTCCTCTGGATGGTCCACCACGTTCTGGAGCAGCGCGGCGTGCGCGAGGATCGGCCCGTGGTGCTCGTCGACCAGCAGTCGGGCCTGCGCGCGGCCAGGGCGTTCTGGTTCCTCGAGTTCTTCGGTCACCGCCGCGTGTCGGTGCTCGACGGCGGCGTCGACGCGTGGGTCCGGGACGGGTTTCCGCTCTCGACCGCCGCCGAACAGGCGGTCACGGCAGCCTGGACGGAGGCGCATCGACCGGAACTGCTGGCGACCTGGCGCGACGTGCTCGATCGTGTGCGGGCACGCGACGCCCTGCCGCTCGACGGTGTGCCTGCCGATGTGGTGCTGCTCGACACGCGCAGCGACGACGAGTACACCGGGCACCTGGTACGCGCCCGGCGCGGCGGCACGATCCCCGGTTCCGTGCACGTCGAGTGGACGCGCAACCTCGCGCCAGACGGGACCTTCCTGCCGCTCCCGGCGCTGCGCGCGCTGTACGAATCAGCCGGTGTCACACCCGACCGGGAAGTGATCACCTATTGTCAGGGGGCGTACCGCGCCGCCCACAGCTACATCGCGCTGCGGCTGCTCGGTTACCCCAGGGTCCGCGTCTACCTCGGATCGTGGAAGGAGTGGAGCGACCGCGAGGAGACCCCCGTCGAGATCCCGCGCTGAATTGTCCGGTGGCGCGCCGCGCCGCCCTTCGTCAACCATCGCCCTCCAGCAGGTTGTCCATCCCATGCAGACCAACGTCATCGATCACATCCAGACGCATCGCGATGGCTACGTCGACGAGCTCAAGACGTGGCTGGCCATTCCCTCCATCAGCGCCCTGCCCGAGCACGCGGCCGATGTGCGGCGCGCGGCCGAGTGGGCCGGGGCGCAGATGACGCGCATCGGGCTGCGCCACGTCCGCCTGATCGACACGCCCGGCAACCCGATGGTCTACGGCGAATGGCTGGAGGCGCCCGGCGCGCCGACCGTCCTCTACTACGGCCACTACGACGTGCAGCCGGTCGATCCGCTCGATCTCTGGCAGTCGCCGCCCTTCGAGGCCACCGTGCGCGACGGCGAGCTGTTTGCGCGCGGCGCCTCCGACGACAAGGGCCAGATCTTCATGCACTTCAAGGCCCTCGAGGCGCACATGGCCCAGGCCGGCCGGCTGCCGGTCAACTTCAAGATGATCCTCGAGGGCGAGGAAGAGGTCGGCAGCGCCAACCTCGATCCGTTCATCCGCGAGCATCGCGACCTGCTCGGGGCCGACGTCGTGGTCATCTCCGACACGGGGATGTTCGCCAAGGGCGTGCCGTCGCTGTGCTACGGGCTGCGTGGCCTCGCCTACTTCCAGATCGACGTGCGCGGGACGAAGACCGACCTCCATTCCGGCACGTTCGGCGGCGCGGTGGCCAACCCGGCCATCGTGCTCGCGCAGGTGCTGGCGCAGATGAAGGACCGCAGCGGCCGCATCAGGATCCCGGGGTTCTACGACGATGTCGTGCCGCTCAGCGACGCCGAGCGCGAGCAGTTCAAGCGGCTCCCGTTCAATGAGAAGGCCTACCGGAAGGAACTGGGCGCCCCGCGGCTGTTCGGCGAGGCCGGTTACAGCACGATCGAGCGCGCCAGCGCCCGCCCCACCTTCGAGATCAACGGCCTGCTCAGCGGGTTCACCGGCGAGGGCGCGAAGACCGTGCTGCCGGCCGTCGCCATGGCGAAGGTGAGCATGCGCCTCGTGCCCGACCAGACGCCCGGGAAGGTGGGCGACCTGTTGGAGGCCTGCCTGAAGAAGGTGATGCCGAAGACCGTCGAGTGGACGCTCACCCGGATGCACGGCGGCATGCCGTGGATGGCCTCGCTCGACAACGCCTACGTGCAGGCGGCGGGCCGCGCGATCAGGACCGGCTTCGGCCAGGATCCCGTGTTCATGCGCGAGGGCGGTTCCATCCCGGTCGTCGCCACCTTCCAGAAGGAACTGGGCGTGCCGTCGGTGCTCTTCGGCGTCGGCCTGCCCGACGATCGTATCCACGCGCCCAACGAGAAGCTCGATCTCGGCAACTTCCACCAGGGCGTGGTGGCCGCGGCGGCGCTGTACGAGGAGATTGCCGGCGTCGCGCGCTGAGGTGGCGCGCGAGGGGCGGCCTGCCGGCCGCCCCTCCGGCGCGGCCTCACCAGATCCGATCGCTGCGCACGGTGTCGCCGCGAAGGAAGCGCGCGCGGTCGGCCAGGGCCCAGATCGACACCTGCCGCCCGATGCGCGCGCGCGGCGGCCAGTCGAGCGCCGCCAGGGGCTGCCCGGCGAAGCGCGCGCGGAAGGCGTCGCGCTCCCAGTCCTCCAGCAGCAGGAATGGCTCGCGCCCCTGCCGCTCGAGCGCCTCCACGACCGCTGGCAACTGGCCCGCGACGATCGCGTCCCACACGAGGCTCGGCCGGTGGCCGTAGTAGCGCACCGCGCCGCTGTGCCACACCGTGAGCACCACGGCGCTGGCGGGCAGGGCGCTCTCGACGTACTGCCCGGCCGCGGTGAACTTCCGCTCCGACTCGGCCAGCCTGAAGACGCCGCGATCGCGCGCCACGCCCAGTTGCCACGCGCCCAGGGCGACGGTGGCCACGAGCCCCACTGCCGCCATCGCGCCTCCAGCCACCTGGGCGGTGCGTCGCGGCCAGCGCGTGAGGGTGAGCGTCGCCAGCCGGGCCAGGACAGCCGTTGCCAGCGCGATCAGCGGAGGGATGGCCGGCAGCCAGAAGCGCAGGTACCACCAGTCGTCGAACGGCACGTAGGGCAGGTAGGCGCACATCACGCCAAGGGCGAAGCCGGCCAGCAGCAGCGCGTCGATCCGGGGGTCCTGCCGCCCCGTCCTCCCGGCCAGCCACGGCGCCGCCGCGGCGGCCAGCACCAGGGGCGACTGTGTCTGCAGCAGCCACGGCACGTACCGCCCCAGGTTCGGGACGACATGGGAGAGGCGGAAGAGCGCGTCCAGGCTGCCGTAACCCGAACGCAGCGGAGACCCGTAGGCGAGCCACTGCATCAGGCCGACGGCGACCGCCGCCGGGACGACGCCCGCCAGCACAGCGGCCGCGCGCGCCGCCCGCGCCCGCGTCGACCCGCGCTCGTTCCCGTGTCGTGCCCAGGCGGCGGCCGCGAAGAGCATCGCCAGCGGCGCGAGGTTGGGTCGCATCATCGCGGCCATCCCCGCGCTCAGGCCGGCGAGCCCGAGCGTCGGCTTCGTGCGGCGTCCCACCAGCGCCAGCGCGGCGAGCCAGAGCGCCGTCGCGGGGATGTCGCTCATCGGCTGTTCGGCCTGGTACAGGGCGATCGGGCTGGTGGCGGTGAGCGCGGCCGTGGCCAGGCCTACGCTGGCGCCTCCCAGGCGCCGTCCCACCAGGAACGCGGCCCACACCGCGAGGCCGGCGAAGAGGGGCACGACGTAGAACACGCTCGACCGCGGCGCGCCGAGCGCGCGCGGCATGGCCATGACCAGCGCCAGCCCGGCCGGGCAGATGGGCGCGATGGCCCCGGGCACCACCCGGGAGGGGACGAAGCCCGTGGGCGCCAGCGAGAGGGCGGCCTGGTCCCATGGCGTGTCGAATCCGAAGTCGACGGGAGCCAGGAAGGTACCGGCCGCCAGGCGCTCGGCCTGCTCCACGTAACAGTAGGAGTCGGAACCACCAGCCACGAACGCGCCGAAGCTCACGGCGAAGCCTGCCGCGAGCGCGGCCAGCGCCAGGGCCAGCGGTGTCGCCAGGCGGTGGAGCCGCTGCGCCAGCCAGCCGAGGTCCTCCAGGATGGCCGCCCGCCGCCAGCCCGCGCCTGACCAGGCCGCCAGGGCCGCGAGCATCGCCGCGGCCAGCGTCGGCCAGGCCGCGCGCGCGGTGAGCGGGATCCCGAGGACGCGCAGGTCGATGCCGCCGGAGCAGGCGACGGCCGCCGTCCAGGCCAGCAGCGCAACGGCTGCGGCCACCAGGACACGTCCGATCGTCATCGTCTTCGGCACCCGGGCCAGGGGGGCGCGCCTGGCGTGTTCATGCGCGTCCGGACGCCCTCACAACCGGTGGCGCAGCAGCGCCAGCACCGCGTGCGCGCCGTCGCGCCAGCCGATCTTCTTCCCCGCCGCGCGCGATCGTGGCTGGAACCGCACCGGCAGTTCGAGGATGGGATGCCCCGCGCGCAGCAGCTTCGCGGTGATCTCGGGCTCGATGTCGAATCGGTTCGCCTCGAGGCGCAGCGCGCGTGCGACGTCGGTGCGCATCACCTTGTAGCAGGTTTCCATGTCGGTGATGTGCGCGCCGTAGAGCAGGTTCGTGCACATCGTCAGGAAGCGGTTGGCCGCGATCGTGAGCCAGGGCGCATCGGGCCGTTCGCCGAGGAATCGTGATCCGTAGACCACCGGCGCGCCCCGTTCCAGGATGGGTCGCACCAGGTCGGCGATCTGGGCGGGATCGAGTTCCAGGTCGGCATCCTGGATTGCCACGATGTCGCCCTGCACGGCGGCCAGGCCCGCGCGGATCGCGCTGCCCTTGCCGCCGTTGACTTCCGCGTGAATCACCCGCACGTTGTCGAGCGGACCGAGGCCGTCGAGGGCCGCCCGCGTGCCGTCGGTCGACCCGTCGTTGACGACGATGATCTCGCGGTCGGCGGGCAGGTCGATTCCCTGCAGGCGGTCGATGACCAGGCGTATCGTGGCGGCCTCGTTGTAGACGGGGACGATGATTGAGATGAGGGCCATCGACGAGTGCGGAGACGAATCGGGCGCGAACCGGATGCCTCTGCGAGGCGCCGTCCTGCATCCCGGCGAGCGGACCCGATTTCGCGCCCCGGAATCTTACGACACCCGCCGGCGACCTGCGCTGCGCCCTACGCTTCCTTGGACGGATCTCCTGCGTTGGATCCAAGATTCCGTTCTGACTCGAACCTGCTGGATGCGAAGGCACTCCGAACTCCCCCATCACGCTCGGGATCCCGCGGAGGGCGAGCGGGCGAGAGGACGGTTCAGTTGGCTCGTCGTTTGCTTGGCCTCTGGTGTTCCGAGTACCCGGTCCGTCTGGCGCCCGTCTCGTCCCTGGCGCAGAGGGCCACAATTCTTGTCAGGGCTTCGTAGAGCGTGTTGCAGCTCGCAGGAGGGAGAAGCTTATGAGGAGCCGACTGATCGTTTGGCTGACGGCGGCCGTGCTGGCTGTCGGCGCGGCCGGAGCCTCCGCCCAGCAGACGGGTGAGATCTATGGCCGTGTCAACGACACGAGCGGCGCGGTGCTTCCGGGCGTCGTCGTCACGCTGACCAGCCCCGTCCTGCTGCGGCCGCTCACGGCGACCACGAGCGATTCCGGCAGCTACCGGTTTCCGCAGCTCCAGGTCGGCACTTATACCGTGAAGTTCGAGCTCACGGGCTTCCAGATCGTCATCAAGGAAGGCGTCCGCGTCGAGATCGGCCTGAGTGCCCAGGTGAACCAGACGCTTGGCCTCTCGACGCTGGAGGAAACGGTCTCGGTGACGGCCGAGACGTCGCTGGTCGACACGAAGGACACCGGCCGGACCAGCCGCTTCACGCAGGAGGCCCTCCAGAACATCCCGTCGGCGCGCGACCCGTGGGTCATCCTGGAGCAGTCGGCCGGCGTGGCCATGGATCGTCAGAACGTGGGCGGCAGCGCCTCGGGGCAGCAGTCGAACTTCGTCGCGCGCGGCGCGGCGATGAGCCAGCAGAAGTGGAACCTCGACGGCGTCGACATCACCGACATGTCCGCGACGGGCGGGTCGCCGGTCTACTTCGACTTCGACGCGTTCGAGGAGATGCAGATCTCGACGGGCGGCGCCGACGTGACGATGCAGTCGCCGGGCGTCGGCGTCAACCTCGTCACCAAGAGCGGAACCGACAAGCTGCGCGGATCGGGCCGGTATTACATCACGGACGAGAAGTTCCAGTCGGTCAACGTCAGCGACGAGCAGCGGCGCCAGGGCGCGTCCACCGGCAACCCGATCCAGAACATCAAGGACTACGGCATCGAGGCTGGCGGGCCCATCGTGAAGGGCCGCGCGTGGATCTGGGGCAGCTACGGCAAGCAGAACATCAGCGTCGGCGTCAACAACTTCTACCTCGCCAGCGCCGAGTGCCAGGCGATGAAGGCCGCGCCGCTGAACTACTCGCTCGAGGAGATCCGGAAGTGCCTGAGCCCGGACACGACGCTGCTGAACAACTACAACCTGAAGTACCAGATGCAGACGTTCAGGAACAACCAGGCGTCGATGTTCTTCAACGCGGCCGAGAAGGTGCGCAACGCGCGTGACGCGAGCGACGTGCGGCCGCTCGAGACGACCTGGCGCCAGCTTGGCGTCACCCGGACCGACCTGGGCTCGAGCTGGTGGAAGACCGGGATGCCCAAGAGCTACAAGTGGACCGACCGGCACATCTTCAGCGACCGGCTGATGATGGAGGGATCGTACTCGCACGTCGGCAACAACTTCGCGCTGACGTTCCACGAGGAGAGCCTGCGCGGCGTGCAGGCCACCTACGAGATCTCCACGGGTTTGTGGGGCCGATCCTACCAGGAAGCGGTCTACGTCCGGCCGACCGACAGCATCGACTTCATGACCAACTACTTCCTGCCGAACACCCTCGGGGGTGATCACGCGCTGAAGGTTGGGTTCAAGATCCGCAACGACATCGCGCACACCGAGAGCATGTGGGGCGGCGACGCCTACGCCCGCTTCAACCGTGGCGTGGCCGCCGAGGCGCAGCTCTACCGCCGCGGCCTCACCGAGTACGGCCTGCGCAACCGGAACTTCTTCGTGCAGGACACCTGGACCCGGGGCCGGTTCGTCATCAACCTGGGCCTGCGCTTCGACTACCAGACCGACTTCGCCAACGAGGCCAAGGTCGACGCGTCGCCGTTCTACGGCAAGGCCACCTACGCCGGTGAGTACAACGGCGTCTCCTACCCGGGGGCGGTCTTCAACCAGTTGCCCGCCGTCTCGTTCGCCGGCGCCAAGGCAGGGGTTGCGTTCAAGAACTGGTCGCCACGCCTCGGCCTCACCTACGACATCACGGATGACGGCCGCAACGTCGTCAAACTGAACTACTCCCGCTACGTGGAGCAGCTCGGGACCGGCAGCATGTCGAGCGCGTACAACACGGTGGTGGCCACGACGGTGCGCTACCCCTGGGTCGACGTCAATGGCGACAAGGTCGTCCAGGCCAACGAGGTGGTGCTCACCGCCGCGCCGCTGCAGTGGACCGGCGGGTACGACTACAACAACCCGAGTGCCACCAGCACGTCGGGCAAGGTCGATCCCGGGGTGACCGCCAGCAAGACCGACGAGTTCATCGTCACCTTCGACCGGCAGTTCGGCAACCAGGTGGCGATCAGCGCCAGCTACATCTGGCGCAACTACGGCAACTTCTGGGGCACCGTCTACGACGACTTCGGCCCGAGCGACTGGGCCCAGGCGTCCTTCACGCCGCCCGCCTCGACGTGCCCCTCGGGTGCGACGTGCCCGACGGTCACCTACTACGTGCCGACGCGCCAGTTGCCGACCAAGTACACTCTGAAGAACATCAGCGACTTCCACCGTAACTACCAGGGCTTCGAGCTCACCGGACGGAAGCGCTTCGCGGACCGCTGGCAGCTCAACGGCAGCTATTCGTACAACGACGCGCCGCTGCACTTCGAGACCCCGCAGGGCTACTACTACCAGTCCTCCACGGGCGATCCGACCAGCATCGAGTCGAGCCTGAACAAGGGCCAGTACGCGCCGGAATCCACCTCGAGCGGCCTCGGGAACGTGTTCGTCAACACGAAGTGGATTCTCCGCCTGTCCGGTTCCTACACGCTGCCCCTGCACATCAACGTCGCGGCGTTCTACAACACGCGCGGCGGCTATCCCTTCATCCGGTCGGTGCTGACGCCCACCCGGCCGTTCAGCGCCGGCCAGGCAACCGTCTACCTCGACAAGCGGGGAGACGAGCGGCTGCCGAACTTCCAGACGATGGACTTCCGGGTGGACAGGGTGTTCACGCTGTTCAACCGCGCGCGGTTCACGGCGAGCGTGGACATCTTCAACCTGTTCAACGGGAGCACCACACAGTCGATGCGCGGCAGGCAGAACGCCAGCAACGCGAACACGATCAGCTCGCTGCTGGCGCCTCGCGTCCTCCGCTTCGGCGTCAGGGCGACGTTCTGACGGCCGATCGCGGCGCGCGGGCCTGGATCCGCTGAGCCGCGGGGGCAGGCTCCCAAGGGGCGCTCCTCCTCCGGAGGGGCGCCCCTCTTCTTTTCGGGGATCGCGTGCCGCCAGGGGTCGCGACGGCGTCAGTTGAGGCCGGCGAGCCGTCGGCGCAGCGCCTTGACGTGCTCCCAGATCTGCTGCACTTCCTCGCGCTGGTCCTCGGCGGGCTCGCCGCCGCGCGCCTGCACCAGCAGGCAGGCCTCCAGATCGCGCAGGGCCGGCCTGAATTCGCGCATGTGGTAGGCGAGCAGCCCGCGATCGCGCAGTTCGGTGGGTGAGGACGGATCGAGGGCCACCAGCAGATCCGAGACGGCGCGCGCGTGCGGAAACGAGCGCATGGCCACGTACAACCGCTTCAGGTTCTCCGCCATGCGCGCGAGGATCTGGGCGCGGGTGGCCGGCGCCAGCAGTCGCCGATCGTAGGCCACGTCTTCCCCGGCATGGCGCCGCAGCAGGTCGCGCAGGTCGTGCGCGGAGAGCAAGGCGCCGCCGGCGAACGGATCGACGACCAGATCGCGGGGGTGGTCCGGATGGTGGGCGCTGGTCCGGTAGCGGACCAGGAAGTG
>JBDIBB010000121.1:0-11104 GCA_039812685.1 Vicinamibacteraceae bacterium | reverse complement strand
GATGCGATAGACGTTCAGGATGCCCGCGGCCAGTCCGAGGACGAAGCCGGCCAGGAACCCCCAGGGCGATGTGCCGAGCCTGCCGTCCACCCAGTGTCCCGCCCAGGTGCCGATCACGATGGCCAGCACGAAGGAGAGCCCAACGGTGCCGAGCGATCCGACGGTCTTCCAGGTGGAGGGTGGCATGGGACCTGGGGCTTGTCAGCCGCGGGGGTCACGGGGCGCCCGCGGCCCGTCGCCCGGATGGCCGGCGGATGCGGCGCTCCGGCACCACTCGCCTACTTCAGCGTCAGTGCCGGCGCCGCCGTGCCGAGTGCCCGTGCGGAGGCCTCGGCCCACTCGAACACCGGCCCGGGGTACATCCCGAGCGCCAGCGTGGCGACCAGCGACACGCCGACGGCGAGCCCGAGGGCCGGGCCCAGGCGCACGGGCGAGGCCACCACGTCGGTCTTCATCCACATGAAGACCACCACGCGGAAGTAGTAGTAGAGCGAGACCGCGCTGTTGAGGACGCCGATGACGGCCAGCCACACGAACCCCGCGTCGATCGCCGCGCCGAACACCCAGACCTTGCCCATGAAGCCGGCGGTGGGCGGGATGCCGCCGAGCGACAGCATGAAGATCAGCATCGCGATGGCCGACGCCGGGCTGCGCTGGTAGAGGCCGCTCAGGTCCTTCAGTTCGTCGCCCACCACGTCGGCCCGCCGCAGCAGCGCGACCACGGCGAAGGCGCCCAGCTGCATGAACGCGTAGAGCAGGAGGTAGATCATCGCCGCCGTGATGCCGCGTTCGGTCCCGGGCACGATGCCGATCAGCACGTAGCCGGCGTGGGCGATCGACGAGTAGGCGAGCATGCGCTTGACGTTGGTCTGCGTGATGGCGGCGACATTGCCCACGATCATGCTGAGGACCGCGAGCACGTAGAAGAGCGTCTGCCATTCGGGCAGCGCGGAGGGGAGGCCTTCGACGAAGAGGCGCAGCAGCATGGCGAAGGACGCCGCCTTCGAGCCCACCGACAGGAAGCCGGTGATCGGCGTCGGCGCGCCCTCGTAGACGTCGGGCGTCCACATGTGGAACGGGACGGCGGCGATCTTGAACCCGACGCCGGCCACCAGCAGCACCACGGCGAGCGTGAGGGCGAGCCCGCCCTGGTGGGAGGCCACCAGCGGCGCGATCTCGTGCAGGCGGGTGCTGCCGCTCAATCCGTACATGAGCGACATGCCGTAGAGCAGCAGCCCGAGCGAGAAGGCGCCCAGCACGAAGTACTTGATGGCGGCCTCGTTCGACCGGCGGTTCGGCTTGATGAAGCCCGCCAGGATATAGAAGGACACCGCCATCGTCTCGAGGCCGACGACGATGGTGATCAGGTCGGTGCCGCCCGCCATGAACATCATGCCGAGCGTGGCGGTGAGCACGAGGAAGTAGTACTCGCCCGGCCGGACGCCCTCCACGTCGAGGTAGCGCTGCGACATGAGGATGGTGAGCGCGGCGGCGGCGAGGAAGATCGCCTTGAAGAACAGCCCGAAGCCGTCCACCACCATCAGCCCGCGTGCGACGGGGACGGCGAGCCCGGCAAACGGCAGCAGGCTGACGAGGGTGGCGCCGAGCACGGCCACCGCGAACCACGCGAGCCAGCCGTGGCGTTCGCGCGGCGTCGCGCTCTCGATGATGAGCAGCAGGAGCAGGCCGCCCGTGAGGACGAGTTCCGGCAGCAGGTAATAGAAGTCCGAGAGCGACAGGCCGGCAGGCATCAGTGCGCCCCTCCCTGGGGTGCGGCCGCGTCGGGAGGCGCGGCGGGCGCGGGCGGCGCGTTGCCGTCATCGCAGGCCGCGGTCGAGAACGGCGCTCCGCCGGCCGGGGCCGCGGGATCGGCGCAGTCGTCGGCGCCCGGTGTGGTTCCGCGCGCGAGGCGCTCACGGTACGCCGGGTTCACCCGCGCCACCACGGCGTCGACCGACGGCTGCAGGCGCGAGAGCACGGGCGCCGGATAGAGGCCGATCCAGACGGCCAGGACGAGCAGCGGCGCGAAGGTGGCGAACTCCCGCAGGTTCAGATCGGGCAACTGCTCGTTCTTCGGGTTGGTGATCCGGCCGAGCATCGTCCGCTGGTAGAGCCACAGCATGTAGGCCGCGCCGAGCACGATGCCCGAGGCCGCCACCAGCGCCCACATCTTGCTCACCACGTAGGTGCCCTGCAGGATCATGATCTCGCCGATGAACCCGTTGAGCGCCGGCAGTCCGATCGACGAGAGCGTCATCACCATGAAGACGTAGGCGTAGACCGGCATCACCTTGGCCAGCCCGCCGTATTCGCCGATCTCGCGCGTGTGCCGCCGCTCGTAGACGATGCCGACGATGAGGAAGAGCGCGCCGGTGGAGATGCCGTGGTTGATCTGCTGCATGATGCTGCCCGCCACGCCCACCGGCGTGAGGGCGAACATGCCCAGCATCGCCATGCCGAGGTGGCTGACGCTCGAGTAGGCCACCAGGCGCTTCCAGTCGTGCTGCGCCATGGCGCACAGCGCGCCGTAGACGATGCCGATCAGCGAGAGCGCGGCGATGAAGGGCACGAAGTGCACCGTGGCCTCCGGCATCAGCGGCAGGCTGAAGCGGATGAAGCCGTAGGTCCCCATCTTCAGGAGGATGGCCGCCAGGATCACCGAGCCGGCCGTGGGCGCGTCGGTGTGCGCGTCGGGCAGCCAGGTGTGGAAGGGGAACATCGGCACCTTGATGGCGAACCCGATGAAGAAGGCGAGGAACACCCACCACTGCAGGTCGAAGGGCATGCCCAGCCGGTACCACTCGAGGACGTCGAACGTGTAGACGCCCGTCACGCTGTGGTTGTGGAAGTAGATGGCGAGGATGCCGAGCAGCATCAGCACGCTGCCGGCCAGGGTGTAGAGGAAGAACTTGATCGCCGAGTAGAGCCGCCGGTCGCTGCCCCAGATGCCGATCAGGAAGTACATCGGCACCAGCATCACCTCCCAGAACAGGAAGAAGAGCAGGAAGTCGAGCGACATGAAGGCGCCGAGCATGCCGGTCTGCAGCACCAGGAGGAAGACGTAGTACTCCTTGACGCGCTCGGTGATGGCCGTCCACGACGACAGCGTGGCGATCACGCCGAAGAGCGTCGTCAGCAGCACCATCAGGATGCTGAAGCCGTCGACGCCGAGGAAGTAGGAGGCGCCGATCGACGGGATCCACTGGGCGCGCTCCTGGAACTGGAAGCCGGCCTGCTGGATGTCGTACTCCCACCAGAGCGGCAGCGAGACGAGGAAGCCCGCCAGCACGAAGAGGTTGGCCAGCCACTTGATCGCGGTCTCCTGGGTGCGGGGCACGGCCAGCAGCACGATGGCGCCGAACAGGGGGAGGAACAGGATGGTAGAGAGCAGCGGCATAAGCACCAGTGAACGGCCCGCCATCGCGGGCCGCGTCAGTCACCGACCACCGGAGGCGGTCCGCCGCGGCGGACCGCCACACACCCTCAGCGCCAGAGCATGTAGGCGCTGACGAACACGAACACGCCCAGCAGCATCAGCAGCGCGTAGTTCTGGACGAGTCCCGTCTGCAGGCGGCGGAACACGTGGCTGGCCTCGCCCAGCGCGTCGGCCACCAGGTTCACCAGCCCGTCGACCGCGTGCCGGTCGACGAGCGAGGACAGCCAGGACGAGGCCCGCGTGAACCAGCCCGTCCCGTTCACCGCGCCGTCCACCACGCTGCGGTCGAAGAGCCACGACGCGCGGGCGGCCGCGTAGGTGGCGCCGATGAAGGTGGCGCCGTAGAACTCGTCGACGAAGTACTTGTTCAGCAGGACGCGGTGCGCGCCCGGGAAGCGGCGCGCGATCGCCTCCGACAGCTCGGGCCGTGTCACGTAGACGTGCCGCGCGTAGAGGATGCCCCCGGCGGCGAGCAGCACCGAGAGCAGCATCAGGCCGACCTCGAGCGCCGTGTGCGAGGCGCCGTGGGCGGCCTCGGCCGGCGCCGCGGCGGCGGCGTGGGTGGCGGACTCGGCGGCCGGCGCCGTGCCGTGGCCGGCCGGCATCGCACCCGGCAGCACGGTTGCCGGCGCGGTGGCCGGCGAGAACGCGGGCGTCGCCGTCGCCGTGACGCTCGGCTCGAGGAACCGCTCGAAGGCGCTGCCCCCGAGAAACGGCGGCAGGCCGATGAAGCCCACGAGCACCGCGCCGGCGGCCAGCGCCACCAGCGGCACCGTCATCGCCTTCGGCGACTCGTGCGGCCCGTGCCACTGGCCGTGGCCGCCGTGCGCGTGGGCATCGTGGCCGGCGCCGTGCGCCGCGTGCGGGACGTGGGCCTCGAACGCCGGTCCGCGATAGGCGCCGAAGAAGGTGAGCGACATCAGCCGGAACATGTAGAAGGCGGTCATCAGCGCCGTGGCCGCCGCCAGCACCCACAGGATCCGGTTGTGCTCGAAAGTGCGGAAGAGGATCTCGTCCTTGCTGAAGAAGCCGGCGAACGGCGGGATGCCGGCGATCGCCAGCGTGCCGACCATCATGGTGGCGTAGGTGACGGGCAGGTACTTCCTCAGGCTGCCCATCTGGCGCATGTCCTGCTCGCCGCCCATGCCGTGGATCACCGACCCGCTGCCGAGGAAGAGCAGCGCCTTGAAGAAGGCGTGCGTCATCAGGTGGAACGCCCCGGCGGCGAACGCGCCGACGCCGGTGGCGAGGAACATGTAGCCGAGCTGGCTCACCGTGGAGTAGGCGAGCACGCGCTTGATGTCGTTCTGCACCAGGCCGATCGTGGCGGCCACCAGCGCCGTCAGCGCCCCGACGATGGCCACGATCTGCATCACCATCGGCGCGTGCTCGAACAGCACGGCGTTGCGCGCCACCATGTAGACGCCGGCGGTGACCATCGTCGCGGCGTGGATGAGCGCGGAGACCGGCGTGGGCCCCTCCATCGCGTCGGGCAGCCAGACGTAGAGCGGGATCTGCGCCGACTTGCCCGTGGCGCCGACGAACAGGCACAGGCACGCGATCGACAGCGCGCCGAAGGCGGCGGTCTCCGCCGGCATGCCGGCCGCGGCGCCGGCCACCGCGCGGAAGTCGAGCGTGCCGAAGGTGTAGAAGATCAGGAACATCCCGAGGATGAACCCGAAGTCGCCGATGCGGTTGGTGATGAACGCCTTCTTGCCGGCATTCGACGCGCTGTCCTTCTCGTACCAGAAGCCGATGAGCAGGTAGGAGCAGAGGCCCACGCCCTCCCAGCCGACGAACATCACGAGGAAGTTCGCGCCGAGCACGAGCGTGAGCATGAAGAAGACGAACAGGTTCAGGTAGGAGAAGAACCGCGCGTAGCTGCCCCTGGGCTCGCCGTCCATGTAGGCGGTCGAGTAGATGTGAATCAGGAAGCTGATGCCGCTGACCACGAGGATCATCACGGCCGAGAGCGGGTCGAGCCGCAGCGCCCAGTCGACGCTGAAGGTGCCGATGCCGGCCGCCGTCTGCAGCGCCATCGGCGGCAGCCAGGTCGCGAGCACGGTGACGTGCTCGCGCGCCCCGGGCGGCAGCGCCATCATCTCGGCGACGCCCCAGAGCGAAATCGCGAGAGAGAGCCCGACGGTCGTGCAGGCGAGCCACGCCGCGACCTGCTTCGGGAAGTAGCGGATGCCCACGAGGCCGTTGAGCGCGGCGCCGAGCAGGGGCAGGAGCGGGATGATGGCGAGGTAACGCATGGGCGTGTCTCGGAACCGGACGAGGGCGGCGGCGCGCGGCGCCGCTACCAGCGCATGATGCTCATCTCGTCGATGTTCACCGTCTCCTTGTTGCGGTAGAACGCCAGGATGATGCCCAGCCCGACGGCGGCCTCGGCGGCGGCCAGCGCGACGACGAACAGCGCGAACACCTGGCCGGTGACGTGGCCATACATCTGGCTGAAGGCCACCAGGTTGATGTTCACGGCGTTGAGCATCAGCTCGATCGACATGAAGACGATGATGATGTTGCGCCGCACCATGACGCCGATCAGCCCGATGGCGAACAGCGCGGCGGCCAGCGCCATGTAGTGGCCCGGTGTGATCGTCACAGGTCCCTCTTCGCGAGCACGATGGCGCCGACCATCGCCACCAGCAGCAGAATCGACGCCACCTCGAACGGGATGACGTAATCGACGTAGAGTGCCCGGCCCACCGTCTCGACGTTGCCCGGGCCCGGGACCGCCGCCGCGCCGGCGGTGTGCGACCACGGCGCCGCGAAGCTGTAGAGCACGATGGCCGCCAGTTCCGCGAGGATGGCGCCCGAGAGCAGCAGCCCGAACCGGTCGCGCCGCCGGGGATCGCTGGCCTCCTCCGGCGCGCGCTTGAGGTTCACCAGCATCACCACGAACAGGTAGAGGACCAGGATGCCGCCGGCGTAGACCAGCACCTGGATCACGGCGAGGAACTCGGCGTGCAGCAGCACGTAGAGCACGGCCACGCACAGGAAGTTCGCCACCAGGAACAGCACGCTGTGCACGGCGCTGCGCGCGCTCACGACGAGCACGGCGAACACCAGGATCAGCGCCGCGAGCGAGTAGAAGGCTATGGCTTCGCCCATACGCGACCTACAGCAGTACCCTCGCCGCGCCCGTGACGAACAGGTTGGCGATCGCCAGCGGGATCAGCACCTTCCACCCGAGCCGCATGAGCTGGTCGTACCGGTATCGCGGCAGCGTTGCGCGCACCTGGAGGAAGAAGTAGAGGAAGAGGAACGTCTTCAGCAGGAACCAGGCCCAGCCCGGCACCAGGCCGAGCGGCGCCAGCACCGCCACGTTCGGGAACGGCCGCAGCCACCCGCCCAGGAACAGCGTCGTCGCCACGGCCGAGACGACGATCATGTTGGCGTACTCCGCGAGGAAGAACAGCGCGAAGCGGATGCCCGAGTACTCCGTGTGGAAGCCCGCCACCAGCTCCGACTCGGCCTCGGGCATGTCGAAGGGCGCGCGGTTGGTCTCGGCCAGCCCCCCGATCAGGAAGATGACGAAGGCCACCGGCTGCACGAAGATGTACCAGAGACCCGCCTCGCGCTGCGCCTCGACGATCCCCACCATGCTGAGGGTGCCCGCCATGAGGATCAGGCTCACCAGCGTCATCGTGACGGCCACCTCGTAGGAGACGAGCTGGGCCGACGCCCGCAGGGCGCCCAGCAGCGGGTACTTGCTGTTGCTGGCCCAGCCGCCCAGGATGATCCCGTAGACGCCCACCGAGGAGACCGACACGATGTAGAGCAGGCCCACGTTGATGTCGGTGAGGTAGAGCGGCACCTCGCGCCCGAACATCGTGATCGACTCGCCGATCGGGATCACCGCGAAGACGATCAGCGCCGGCACCAGCACGAGGATGGGCGCCAGCGTGTAGACCCACCGGTCGGCACGCGCCGGGGTGATGTCCTCCTTGATGATCAGCTTCACCACGTCGGCGATCGGCTGCAGCACCCCGTGCGGCCCCACGCGCATCGGCCCCAGGCGCACCTGCACCCACGCCTGCACCTTCCGTTCGAGCAGCACCATGTAGGCGACCGCGGTGAGCACGCCGACGAGCAGGATGACGATCTTGAAGAGCGGGATGAGGACCGAGTCGATCATGGGCGGCCTGCGGGGCGCGGCCAGCGGCCGGCCGGGAGGAACGCGGGGCGCGGGCTCATCGATCCACCTCGCCCAGCACGATGTCGATCGTGCCGATCAGCGCGACGACGTCCGCCACCAGGTGGCCGCGCACGAGCTGCCGCAGCGCCTGGAGGTTGCAGAACGACGGCGGGCGCACCCGGAACCGATAGGGCGACAGGGCCTTGCCGTCGCTGACGATGAAGTAGCCGAGTTCGCCCTTGGGCGACTCGATGGCGTGGTAGGTTTCGCCGGCCGGCGGCTTGATGAGCCGCGGCACCTTGCCCATCACCGGGCCCTCGGGCATCCCGTCGAGCACCTGCCGGATGATCCGCGTGCTCTGGCGGAACTCCTCGAGCCGCACCAGGTAGCGATCGTAGGTGTCGCCGGCCCCGCCGATCGGCACGTCGAACTCCAGGTCGGCGTAGGCCGCGTAGGGCTCGTCCTTGCGCACGTCGCGCAGCACGCCCGAGGCGCGCAGCGACGGGCCGCTCAGGCCGATCGCGACGGCATCGGCGGCCGATATCACGCCGACCCCGCGCGTCCGCTCCAGCCAGATGCGGTTCTGGGTGAGCAGCGTCTCGTACTCCAGCAGCTTCTCCTCGACGATGTCGCAGAACTCGCGGACCTTGCGGTCGAAGCCGGCCGGCAGGTCGAAGGGCATCCCGCCCACCCGCATGCAGTTGTAGGTGAGGCGGGCGCCGCTGTATTCCTCGAACAGATCGAGGGCGAGCTCCCGCTCGCGCAGGCAGTAGAGGAACACGGTGACCGCGCCGATGTCCATCGCGTGACTGCCCAGCCACACGAGGTGGCTGGCGATCCGCTGCAGCTCCGAGAGCAGCGTGCGGATGTAGACCGCACGGCGCGGCACCTCGAAGGACATCAGCTTCTCGACCGTCTCGCAGTAGCCGAGGTTGTTGGTGGCCGCCGCGACGTAGTCCATCCGGTCGGTGATCAGGACGATCTGCGTCCAGTCGCGGTGCTCGCAGAGCTTCTCGACGCCCCGGTGGAGGTAGCCGATGACGACGTCCGCATCGACGACCCGCTCGCCGTCCAGCCGCAGCACCACCCGCAGCACGCCGTGCGTGCTGGGGTGCTGCGGCCCCATGTTGATGACGAGTTCGTCGGTGTCGAACAGCGACTGGGGGTTCTGCGGCATGGCGCTACTCGAAGGCGGCCTCACGCTGCCGGTGCCGCAGCTCGAGCCACTGGTGGGGATCCTCGATCATCAGCTCGCCCGGGCCCTCGAGCGGGTAGTCCTTGCGCTGCGGATGCCCCTGCCAGTCCTCGGGCAGGAGGATGCGACGCGGGTCGGGGTGGCCGGCGAACGGCACCCCGAAGAGATCGAACACTTCGCGCTCGAGCCAGTTGGCGGCCGGCCAGACTCCGGTCGCCGACGCCACCGCCTCGCCGTCGGCCAGCCGTGCCTTGATGCGCGCGCGGTGCCGGCGCGACGTCGAGTAGAGACAGTAGACGATGTCGAACCGCGGCTCGCGCGGCAGCCAGTCGACGGCCGTGAGGTCCGACAGGAAGTCGAAGCGGCACTGCTCCGCCTCGCGCAGCCACGTCAGCACGGCGAGGGCGTGCGCGGGCTGGACGATCACGCTCCAGTCGCCCACCCAGTAGCTGGTCGCGACGATGGCCGGACGGTGCGCCGCCTCCAGGGCCGTGAGCCACGCGGGCTTCACGGCATCGGCGGGCGGCGGCGGATCGGGCGGGCCGGGCGGCGGCGGCGGCGCCTTCGGCTCGGCCTTGGGGGCCGACTTGGCCGCAGCCGGCTTGGCCGCAGCCGGCTGGGCGGCTGGCGCCGCAGGCGCATCGGCAGCCGGAGCGGGGGCCGCTCCGCCAGCGGGGACGGGCGTGGAAGGCGTGTCCGGGGAATCCATGATGTGATGACGACGCGGCGGGCCTAGGCCCATTCGAGCGCGCCCTTCCTCCAGGCGTAGACATAGCCCACGATCAGGATGCCGAGAAACAGCATCATCTCGATCAGGCCGAAGATCGCGAGCTTGTCGAGGATCACCGCCCAGGGAAACAGGAAGACGGTCTCGATGTCGAAGATGACGAACAGCATGGCGACCAGGTAGTAGCGCACGCTGTAGCGGTCGCGCGCATCGCCCACCGTCTCGATGCCGCACTCGTAGGGTTCGAGCTTGATCTTGTTGAACTTGCTGGGCGCAAGGCTCCAGGCCAGCCCGATGGTGACCACGGCGAAGCCGATCGCCACCAGCAGGAAGAGCAATATCGGGATGTAGGCGTCGAGGATCATCAGGCGCTCCTGCCGGGGCATCGGCCGGCCGGACCCGCGGTAGGGGGCACTGCAAGCGTCGCGCCCACGCCCGAAGGAAGGGCTGGGCGAGCGGCGCACGGGGGTTATAGCACGCGGTAGATGGAGCGTCAACGAACGCAGCCGCGGAAAACCCGCGAAAACCGCGCAGATCCGGCGCGCGGGCCCGACGCCAGGTCCAAGCCCATCGGTACGCGCGGTCCCGCCATCCTGCCCCGGTGCCGGGCCCGCCGTGGCACCCGTGCCGCCCGGGCGGGACCAGCGCCGCGCAGGTCCGGCAGGCACGCCACCCCGGCCGCGTATACTGCGATCGTCGGCGCCTTCAGACCAGGTAGCACCGTGGCCCACCCATTCCGATCCAGTTCCGGGCCGGCCGGACGCGCGGTCCGCCGGTTCACCTTCCCGTGCCTGATCCTGATCGCCGCGGCAACCCTTGCCGCGCAATCGCGCGAGCGGACGCTCTACGTCACCGCGCGCGACTCGACGGGCGCGCTCGCCGACGCGCTCGTCCCAGGCGATCTCGTCGTGCGCGAGGACGGCGTCGCCCGCGAGGTGCTGCGCGTGTCGCGCGCGACGGCGCCGCTGCGGATCGCGCTGCTGGCCGACAACAGCGCGGCCACCTCGCGCCACACCAGCAACTTCCGCGACGCCCTGAAAGGGTTCGTCGCGCGCTTCGGCCCCCCGCACGAGATCGCCTACATCACCCTCGGCGACCGGCCGACCATCGTCACCGAGTACACGTCGGGCGTCGACACGCTCACGCGCGCCGTGGATCGCCTGTTCCCGCAATCGGGCTCGGGCGCCTACGTGCTCGACGGCATCCTGGAGGCGGCGCGCGGACTGCAGAAGCGCGAGGCCGAACGCTCCGCCATCGTCGTGGTGGCCACCGACGGCCCGGAGTTCAGCAACGTGGCCGACGGCCCGGTGCTCGACGCCATCCGCGCGGCCGGGACCGCGCTGCACGTGGTGCTGGTCCAGGAGCACATGACCGCCGCCACCAGCGACGAGCAGCGGTACCGCAACATCGTCTTCGACCGCGGCACCGTCGAATCGGGCGGTTCGCGCGATGTCGTGCTCACCAGCATGGCGCTGCCATCAGCCCTGCAGGCGGTGGCCGACGGCCTGCTCGGCCAGTTCGCCGTCACCTACGCGCGCCCCACCACGCTGATCCCGCCCGAGCGGGTGACGGTGAGTGCGGCCAGGCCGGGCCTGGTCGTGC
>JBDIBB010000120.1:0-11138 GCA_039812685.1 Vicinamibacteraceae bacterium | reverse complement strand
CTGCGACTGCGCCAGCGAGATGGCGAAGTTCAGCCGGTTCTGGATCTGGCCCACCTGGCCCTGCACGGTGCCCAGCGCGCTGATGGCGCTGCTCACGGTGCCCAGGGCGGTGGCGGCATTGGCGGCTGAGGTGATGTCGCCCGCCAGCCCGAGGCCGCTCGCGTTGGCGGCGCCGACGGTCCCTCCGACCGTCTCCGCGCCGGCGTCGGCGCTGATGAACACGGAGAAGCCCGTCGAGGTGGTCAGACCCCCGACCTGGGCCTCGCGGTCGATTTCCGCGATGATGTCCTGGAACTCGTTGTCCAGCGTGGTGCGGTCGCCGAGGAACGCGTTGGAGGCCGACTGCGTCGCCAGGGTCGCCATCCGGTCGAGCAGCTTGCTGATGTTGTCGAGCGCCCCGTCCTTGATCTGGAGGGTGGAGAGCCCGTCGTTGGCGTTGCGGATGCCCTGGTTGAGAATCGCGACCTTGGTGCGGTAGTCGTTGGCCACCGCCAGGCCGGCTGCGTCGTCACCGGAGCTGTTGATCCGGAAGCCGCTCGAGACGCGGGTCAACGCCGAGCGCAACCCCACGTTCGTGGAATACAGGTTGGCCTGAGCATTGCTTGCCGCAACGTTGGTGACGACTGAGAACGATGCCATGGTGTCCTCCCTGAGAGTTGGAACCCGGCTTCCCTGCCGGGATCCTCAGGCGGTCTGCCAACCGCCTGCTTCACTCACTGACGCAGGGGTAATCGGAAGGCCATGGATCTTCTTTAGTCGCCTCGCCGACACCCGCCGCCGGCACGACGACTCGCGAGCGTCGTGCCGGTACGGCGGGTGAGGCTGCCTGTGCCGCGCACCCCGCGCGGGAAGCCCTGGGGCAGAACCCGCCCTGAGGCGCCGCGCCGTCGGGCCGCACGGGCGTGAGGTTTCCGCGCGAGGCCGGAGTCGAGGATGCCGAGATTGCTGTTGAACGGCGCGAATCTGGAGATGACCGGGGCTACCTGGGGTGGCCTGCTGGAGGCACTCGACGACCACGTGGCTGCCATGGGGCACATCGTCACCGACGTGCGGTTCGATGGCATCGATGAGCCGGCCTTCCGCGAGCCCAGGATCATGGTCACCCCGTTGACCGACATGGCAACCGTCGAGGTGAGCAGCGGCACGCCGGAGAGCCTGGTGCGCCGGTGTCTCGAAGAAGCCGCGTCGTCCATCGAACCCCTCTGCCAGGCCGCGCTGGCGATCGGCGACGGATTCCGCGGCCAGGACATCGAATCGGCGAGTGCCGATCTGGCGGAACTGGCCGACGGAATGTCGACACTCATCGCGATCGCGGGAGCGGCGACCCTCGCCTCTGGAGCGCCTCACGCCGTCGGGTCGCTCGCGACCGAGTTGACGGGCTTCGTCGACGCGCTGGTCGCTGCCCAGCGGGCGCGCGACTGGCTGGCGGCCGCCGACATCCTGCAGTACGACGTGGAACCGGCGCTTCGCCGTTGGGCGCCGGCCTTCGCGGCCGCCCGTCCGGAGACGCTGGATCAGGCCTCCGCCTGAGCGGAACGCCATGTAGAATCGCTGCGATCCGATGGCCCGAGACACGACCAGCGCCCTGCCGTACCTGCCGGTTGCCCGTCCGGCCATCGATGAGGGCGACGTCGAGGCGGTGGCCGACGTCCTGCGGTCGGGCTGGCTGACGACGGGCCCCAGGGTCCGTGCCTTCGAGGCCGCGTTTGCGGCTTACGTGGGCGCACCGCACGCCATCGCCCTCAATTCCTGCACGGCGGGCCTCCACCTGGCGTTGCTGGCCGCACGAATCGGGCCCGGAGACGAAGTCGTCACCAGCCCGCTCACCTTCTGCGCCACGGTCAACGTCATCCTGCACGTGGGGGCCACGCCGGTCTTCGCCGATGTCGATCCGGTGACCCACACGCTCGATCCGTCGGCTGCCGGCGCCGCCGTGACACGGCGCACGCGAGCCCTGCTGCCGATCCATCTGGCAGGCCGGCCCGCCGACGTGCTGGCGCTGCGCGACATCGCCGCGCGGAACGATCTCGTGACGATCGAGGACGCGGCGCACTGCGTCGAGGGCCGATCGAGTGCCGGCAAGGTGGGCACCTCGGCCGATTTCACCTGCTTCAGCTTCTACGCCACGAAGAACATCAGCACCGGCGAGGGAGGCATGGTCACGACGGGTTCCGACGAGGCGGCGGCCTTCATGCGCGCCGCGTCGCTGCACGGGCTCAGCCGGGATGGATGGACGCGTTACGCGAAGGGGGGGACCGCGTTCTATGACGTCGTGACGCCAGGTTACAAGTACAACATGATGGACATCCAGGCGGCGCTCGGGCTGCGGCAACTGACGCGCCTGGAGGAGATGCAGGCCTCACGCGCCCGCGTGTGGGCGGCCTACGACGCCGGCCTCGAGGCAACCGGGCTGCGCCTGCCGGCGTCCTGTCCGCCCGGGGTGGTGCACGCGCGTCATCTCTACCAGGTGCTGGTCGACCCCTCGCGTTGCGGTTCGACGCGCGACCGCCTCGCCGCCGCCCTGGCCGAGGAAGGTATCGGCACGAGCGTCCACTTCAGGCCCGTGCACCTCTTCAGCTACTACACCGAGCGGTTTGGTTACGCCCCGGGCGCCTTTCCGGTGGCCGAACGCGTCGCCGCGCAGACGCTCTCGCTGCCGCTGTCGGGCGCCATGACCGTCGAGGACGCCGAGCGTGTGGTGGATGCGATCCGGCGCTGCCTCGGGCGCCGCCTGCCGTCATGACCTCCCGGGCGGTGTCGCCCGGTCCGCGCCTGCTGTTCCGGGTGGCTGCCGGTCCCCGCCTCGGCTTCGGCCACCTCGTCAGGAGCGCACGGCTTGCCGCGGCCCTCGGCGTGCCCTGGCTCGTCAGCCTGCGGGGCGCGGCAACGGCTCGCAGCGTGGCGAAGGCGCGCGGGGCCCGGCTCCAGTCCGTGACGCCGCACACGCTGCGCTCGCGCCGCTGGGATGCCGTCGTCGTCGACGATCCATCGTCGCGCCATGGCGCGCCCTGGGTACACGCCGCCCGCGCGCGCGGCGTGCTCGTCGTCACCATTCACGATCTCGGCCTGGGCGCGACCGGCGCCGACCTTGCCATCGATGGCAGCCTCGAGGCCCCCGACAGGGCTTGCCCCGCGGAACGCTGCCGTGCAGGCCCGCGGTTCGCGATCCTGGCACCACCTCCAGACCAGAGGCTCCGCACCGGCACGAGAGGGAAGAGGCGAGGCGTGCTGGTGAGCCTCGGGGGCGGTCCACGCTCCCGCACGGCCCTCCGGTTGGTCGAGGCGCTCCGTCACGCGAGCGCCACGCTCGACATCAGCCTGGCGCCAGGCTTGACGGCGCCCTCGCCGGCGATGGTTCGCCGTTGTGGCCGGCTCGGCGTGACCGTCGTTGCCCCGGATCGCTTCGGCGCGAGCCTGAGGACCGCCACGGTCGCCATCCTCGCGGGAGGCACCTCGCTCTATGAGGCGGCGGCCGCGCGCACGCCCGCCGTGGCGGTGGCCATCGTCGACGCCCAGCGGCAGACGCTGCGGGCCTTCGCGCGCGCCGGGCTGGCGCATGACGCCGGAATCCTGCGCGCTGGGAGCTCGCCGCCGACCTTCGCCCGGGTCGCCGCCTCGGCGCTGGCGTTGCTCGCCGACGGCGACGGGAGACGGCGCATGGCCGGCCGGGGCGCGCGCGCCATCGACGGGCGGGGTGCGACAAGGATCGCCGCCATCCTGGCCGAGGCCATCGCGGCGCGGCGCGCGGCCGGCCTGAACTCCGCCTGACGACCGCCGCCGCGCAATGCCGACGCCTGCCATGCCCACACGTGCCATCGTCTTCGACCTCGACGACACCCTCTACCGGATCCGTCGGTTCACGATCGCCGGCTATGCCGCGACGTCGGCGGTCATCGCGGCGGCCAGCGGTCGATCGCGCCGGGACGTGTTCTGCCGGCTGCAGGGACTGTATCGGCAGGGGCGGGCCACGTTCGCCTATCAGGAACTCTGCGCCGAACTCGGCCTGCCGGCCCCGCTGGCGGCCGAGTGGCTGGCACGACACCGCGCGCACAGGCGTCGCCTGCGGCTCCCCCGAACGAGCGCAATCGCCCTGGACCAGTTGCGGCGCGCACGATGGCGTATTGGTCTGCTCACCAACGGCCTGCCGCAGATCCAGCAGGCGAAGGTGCGCGCGCTCGATCTCGAATCCCGGATGGACGTCATCGTCTGCGCGGACGAATTCGTGCCCGGCGGCAAACCCGCCCCGGAGGTCTTCACCCGGACGCTCGACGCGCTGGGCGTGCCGCCAGATCGCGCGGTGATGGTGGGCGATCATCCCGAGAACGACATCGCCGGGGCGCGCCGTCTCGGCATGCGGACGATTCGGGTGTTGCGCCCGGCGTTTCCCACGGTCGCAGCCGCCGAGGACGCCGATGCGCTGGTCGAGGATCTCGCACCGGTGCCTGCCATCGCGGGCCGGTTGCTGGGAGGGCCCGCATGACGGAGACGTTCCGCGTCGGACCACACGATGTCGGCGGCGACGCGCCGCTGTTCGTCGTCGCCGAGATCGGCCTCAACCACGGCGGCGATCCGGACCGGGCGGTATCGCTGGCGACTGCCGCCGGCAGGGCAGGGGCCTCGGCGGTGAAGCTGCAGAGCCTCCGGGGCGACGGGTTGGTGGCGGCAGACTGCCCGGCGCCGATGCACGTCGAGGCGGCGTCGCTGCGGGAGTTCTTCGCGCGGTTCGAGCTCGACGAGCCGGCCCACCGGCGGGTGGCCGCCGAGGCGCGCCGCCAGGGGATGGCGTTCCTTTCCACGCCGTTCGACGAGCGCGCCGTGGACATGCTGGTCCGAATCGGCGCCGACGCCCTCAAGATCGCCAGCGGCGACCTCACGCACCATCGCCTGATCGCGGAAGCCGCCGCCACGGGGCTGCCCCTGCTGATGTCGACCGGGATGTCGGCCATGGATGAAGTGGCCGCGGCCGTCGCGTGCGCGAGGGAAGCGGGCGCCTCCCGCCTCGCGCTGCTGCACTGCGTCTCGTGTTACCCGACGCCTCCCGAGGCCGCCAGCCTGGCGGTCATCGGCACCCTGGCGCGGGCGTTCGGCGTGCCCGTGGGCCTCTCGGATCACGGGACCGATCCCCTGGCGCCGGCGTTGGCCGTCGCGCTCGGCGCGCGGGTGTACGAACGCCACCTGGTCGCGGATCTCGCCGATGCGGCCATCGATCGCGCGGTGTCGTCGACGCCCGGCGAGCTGGCTGACGTTGTCGCGCTCGCGCGCCGTGCCCGTCTCCTGCTGGGCGATCCCGCTCGCCGGTGCGGCGCCGTCGAGGCCGGCAACGTGACGGCGAGCCGCCGGGGGTTGTACGCTGTGCGCGACCTGCCGGCGGGGACCAGGCTCGAGGCCGGGGATCTGATCGCCCTTCGTCCGCTGCGCGGCCTCGGCGCTCACGTCTGGCACCAGGTGATGGGATGCCGGCTTGTGGCGGATCTGCGAATCGGGGAGCCGCTGACCGCGCTGCATCTCGACTCGTCCCCGGAACCGATGCGCCCGTGACGACAACCCTCAACGTGCTGGTGACCGCCGCGTCGAGGCGCGTCCCGCTGATCCGCGCCTTCCAGCGCGCGATCGCCTCGGCTGGCGTGACCGGACGAGTGGTCGTGACCGACGTGAACCCGCTGTCGCCCGCGGTTCACGTCGCCGATGCCGCCTACGCCGTGCCGCTGTCGACCGATTCCGGTTACCTCGATGCGGTACGACGCATCTGCGTCCGCGAGCGGATCGGCCTGCTCGTGCCGACCATCGACGACGAGTTGCCGGTGTTCGCGGCGGCCGAGGAGGGTTTCCGCCAGGACGGCATCCTCGTGGCGGTCTCACCGCTCGACACGGCCGAGGCCTGCAACGACAAGTACGAGACGTGCCGGCGCCTGCGGGCACGTGGAATCGCCGCCGCCGAGACGTTCCTGCCCGAGCAGTTGCCGGCGGATCCGGCGTTTCCGCTGTTCATCAAGCCCCGCTTCGGCCGCGGTTCGATTGGCGCGCACGTCGTGCACGTGGCGCGGCACCTCTCGTTCTTCCTCGATCTGGTACCCACGCCCGTCGTCCAGACCTACCTCGACGGCCCCGAGTTCACCATCGACGTCTTCTGCGGCCCCGATGGCACACCCCTGTCGGCCGTGCCGCGCGAGCGCGTCGTGGTGCGCGCGGGCGTGATCGATCGGGGCCGCACCGTCGCCGACACCGCGCTGATGGCCCTCGCGCTCGACTGCGCGAGAGTCTTCCGCTTCTTCGGTCCCATCAACGTCCAGTGCCGGGTGGTTGCCGGAGTCCCGATCGTCTTCGAGATCAACCCGCGTTTCTCCGGCGGGATCCCCCTCACGATCGCCGCGGGGGCCGATTTCCCCGCCTGGCTCGTCGCGCTGGCCCTCGGCCGCGACGTGCCGCCCGCCGTCGGCGCCTTCACGGATCGGCTGTGGATGACGAATTACGAGGAAGGGCTCTTCCTCGGGGAGGACCGCCTGAGGGTGCTGAGCCCGTCGGACGCCGCCCCGGGAGTCGAGCCGGGACGCTGAGCCGCTGCGTCCCGGCGTCGCCCCAGGCTCCCGCCGGAGACCTCCAATGGCCGATTCAGCCGCGCTCATCGTCCTCCAGGCACGCATGAGCTCGCGACGATGCCCGGGCAAGGTGCTGGCGGAACTGGCGGGCCGGCCGCTGTTGCGCTATTGCCTGGACCGTCTCGTCGCGTCGGGCGCCGGTCCCGTGATCCTCGCCACCTCGGTCGAAGCCGACGATGATGCGGTGGCGGAGGCTGGCGCCGAATCCGGCGTCACCGTCGTGCGGGGCCCGCTCGATGACGTGCTGGGCCGCTTCGCGCTGGCCGTGGAGGCCTGGCCGGGCCCGTTCGTCATTCGCGCGACGGCCGACAACCCGGCCGTCGACATCGAAGCGCCCGGGCGGGTGTTGCAGCAACTTGCCGCCGGTGCCGATTACGTCGTCGAGACCGGCCTGCCGGTGGGCGGGGCGGTGGAAGGCGTGCGCACGGACGTGCTGCGGTTGGCCGCCGCACGTGCCGTCGACCCTTATGAACGGGAGCACGTCACTCCCTACGTGCGGCGACGTCCCGAGGAGTTCGTCTTGGCCTTGCCCTTCGCACCGCGCCCGCTGCGTCGTCCCGACGTGCGGCTGACGGTGGACACGCCGGCGGACCTGGCCTTCATGCGCCGGGTGTTCGGCGTGCTGCGGGGAGACGTCCGCGCGCCGCTGGCCGGGATTGTCGAGGTGGCCGACGCCCTGAGGGCCAGGGGAGGCCTGTCGTGATCCCGGTGACGCGCCTCGACGGCACCCCGATGATCGTCAACACCGATCAGATCGCCTGGATCGAGTACAACCCCGACACCGTGATCGCGCTCATGAACGGTGAGAAGCTGATCGTCCGTGAGGCGCCGGAGACCATCGTCGAACGGGTGAAGGACTTCAGGCGGGCGCTGTCGGGAGGCGCGGCCGCATCCCACCAGACACCACCCGCGCGACTCGTGCCAGGCATGAGCCTGGTGGACACGAAGCACGGAGGCGTCCGGTGACGTCCCGCCGCCGCCTGGATCTCACCTCGGTGGCAGGCGTGCCGGTGGGACTGGGCTTCGTCCTGCTTGGACAGGCCCTCGAGGGTGGCACGCTCCATTCGCTCGTGCAGTTGACGGCGGCCCTGATCGTCTTCGGCGGGACGCTGGGCGCCGTGCTGCTGAGCCATTCCGTCGACGAGGTGCGGCGGGCGTGGCGCGGCCTGCGGCACGTCCTCTACGACGAGGACGCGCCTGCCGACGAGATCATCGATACCATCACGCGCCTGGCGATGAAGGCCCGCCGCGACGGCATCATGTCGCTCGAGGACGAGACCGACGCGATTCTCGATCCGTTCATGCGGCGCGGCCTCATGCTCGCCGTCGACGGGACCAACCCGAGCACCCTGCGCACCATGCTCGAGGCCGAGAGCTTCAGCCGCGACGACCTCGACGAGTCGCCAGCCAAGGTGTTCGAATCGGCGGGCGGCTACGCGCCGACGATCGGCATCCTCGGCGCGGTGCTCGGCCTGATTCACGTGATGGAGAACCTCACGGACCCCAACAAGCTCGGCGCGGGGATCGCCGTCGCCTTCGTGGCGACGATCTACGGTGTCGGATCGGCGAACCTGATGCTGCTGCCGATCGCGTCGAAGCTGCGGAGCCGGGCGCTGGCGGCAGCCAAGCGGCGCGAACTCGTGCTCGAGGGCATCCTCGCCATCCAGGAGGGGCTCAACCCACGGCTGATCGACCAGAAGCTGAGGGGACTCATCGCCAGCGACGCCACCAGTCGCACGTTCCGCCCGGAGGCGCGGGCGGCATGACGTCGAGCGTGCGGGCGCTGCGCCGGATGAAGCGCCAGGCCCGGTCCAACCACGAGCGCTGGCTCGTGTCGTACGCCGACTTCATCACGCTGCTCTTCGCGTTCTTCACCACGATGTACGCGATCTCCACCGTGGACTCCCGCAAACTGGGTGAGGTGGTCGACTCGATGCAGGCGGCCTTCGCCAACGGCGACGTGCCCACGCCAGCCAGGCGCGGCGGGGGTCCCGGCGGCGGCGGTGCCAATCGCGCCCCGGGACCCGAGGCGGCATCCTTCAGGCCGCAGATCGTCCCGCCGGCGTCGATGCAGGCGGTGCTGGCGCGACTGGAGTCGCGGTTGAGCGAGGGCCTGGCACGCCAGGTGGCCGAGGGCGGCGTCGAAATCCGCACCGATCCGCGCGGGCTCATCGTCTCGTTGCGCGAGGCGGGCGCCTTTGCCACCGGCAGCGCCGAGTTGTCGCTCACCGCGCGGGCCGTGCTCGCACTGGTCGGCGCCTCGCTGGCCGAGGTGGCCAACGGCGTGAGGGTGGAGGGTCACACCGACGACGTGCCCATCCACACGGCACGCTACCGCTCGAACTGGGAGCTGTCGACCACGCGCGCGACCAACGTGGTGGCGTTCCTGATGGAACGCGGCGTCTCCCCGGCACGCATGTCGGCGGCCGGATACGGGGAGTTCCACCCCCGCGCCGCCAACGACAGCGACCTGAGCCGCGCTCTCAATCGACGGGTCGACATCGTCATCCTCAACGACGACACCCGCCAGCGCGAGGAACCGTCCACGCGGTGATCGCGGGCCGGCGCGCACCGCGCGGCGCCGACGGGTCGGGGGAGTGGCGCGGCAACCGCCACGTGAGCCCGCCAGCCTGCTGTACCATCGGCGGGTCATGAAACTCGCGCTGCTGCAACTGAACCCCACGGTGGGGGCGCTCGAGGCCAACGCCGGCCGGATCGAGCGGGCCGTGCGTGACGCCGGGCGCGTCGATCTCTGCGTGTCGCCGGAGATGTCGCTGGCCGGCTACCCGCCGAGGGATCTGCTGCTGCAGCCCGCATTCGTCGCCCGCACCCATGCGGTGGCCGTCCGGCTCGCCGAGGCGCTGCGAGGCGCGCCGCCGGTGCTCGTCGGCCTGCCGCTGGTGAACCCGGCGTCGGATGGCCGCCCGCTCTTCAATGCGGCGGCTCTGCTCCGGGACGGCCGCCTCGAGCGCCACTTCACCAAGGCCCTGCTGCCCACCTACGACGTGTTCGACGAGGATCGCTATTTCGAGCCGGGCCCGGCCACAAGCGGCGTGGCCGAAGTGGGCGGCCGCGGCGTCCTCGTGAGCATCTGCGAGGACGTCTGGAACGACCGGGACTTCTGGCAGCGGCGCCGCCACCACCACGACCCGCTGCAGCATGCGGGTGGACAGGCCGCTGGCGTGGTGCTGAACATGTCGGCCTCGCCGTTCTCGGCTGGCAAGCAGGCGCTGCGCGAGCGGATGCTCGGCAGCCTCGCGCGCCGCCACGGCCTGCCGGTGGTGTATGTCAACCAGGCGGGCGGCAACGACGACCTCGTCTTCGACGGCCGCAGCCTCGTCCTCGATCGGCTGGGTGTGGTGCGGGCCCGGGCACGGGCGTTCGCAGAGGACACGCTGGTGGTCGATCTCGACGCGCTCGGTGACGGGCCGGCGCCAGGGCTGCCTGACCAGGCGCCGGACGTGCTCGATGCGCTCGTGCTCGGCACCCGCGACTACGCGCGCAAGTGCGGGTTCCGGTCCGCGGTGCTGGGGCTGTCGGGCGGCATCGACAGCGCGCTGGTCGCGACGATTGCCGTCAGGGCGCTGGGCGCCGGACACGTTCGGGGCGTGCTGATGCCGTCGCCCTTCTCGAGCCCCGGCAGCGTGGACGATGCGCTGGATCTCGCGGCGCGGCTGGGAATCGAGACGCTGACGCTGCCCATCGAGCCGGTGATGCTGGCCTTCGACTCGGCCCTCGCCGGCGTCTTCGCCGGCCTGCCGCGCGACGTGACCGAGGAGAACATCCAGGCGCGCATTCGCGGCAACCTGCTGATGGCGATCGCCAACAAGACCGGCGCGCTCCTGCTGACCACGGGCAACAAGTCGGAGCTGGCCGTGGGCTACTGCACGCTCTACGGGGACATGTCGGGCGGCCTCGCCGTCCTCGCCGACGTGTCGAAGACGATGGTCTACCAGTTGGCGGCCTGGCTGAACCGTGAGCAGGAAGTGATACCGGTCTCGACGATCGTCAAGCCACCGTCGGCGGAACTGCGCCCCGGCCAGACCGATCAGGACAGCCTGCCGCCCTACGACATCCTCGATCGCATCCTCCAGCGTCACATCGAGGCGTGCGACTCGGCCGAGGCGCTGGTGGCCTCCGGGTTCGACGAGGCCACGGTGCGCCAGGTGTTGCGGCTCGTACGTCTCTCGGAGTTCAAGCGCTGGCAGGCCCCGCCCGGGCTGAAGGTGACCGACCGCGCCTTCGGCAGCGGGTGGCGCATGCCAATCGCCCGGGCCGACTGGGATACGCCCGCGGCGCGACCATGAACCGTCGCGTCTGGCGGGCCGCGATCATCGGGACCGGCCGCATCGCGTCACGTCTCGAGAAGGACGCCCGCCGACAACGGCCACACACGCACGCCGGCTGGTACCGCGCCACGCCACGCACATGCCTGGTGGCCGGGACTGACGTGGACGCCGCGGCCCTGGCCGCGTTCCAGTCGAACCGATCGGGACATCTGCCGGTGGCTCGCGGTCAGCTGGATCCGCGGATTCGCGTCGT
>JBDIBB010000119.1:0-11191 GCA_039812685.1 Vicinamibacteraceae bacterium | reverse complement strand
TGGGCGTAGTGCATCGAGAGCAGCGGTTCGAGGAACAGTGCCTTGGCGTCGTCGAAGTTGTCGGTGAGGACGTGAGAGACGTATTCCGGCGCGAAACGCATAATCGCGCCGGAGTATATCATCCGGCTGCCGGCCGTCCGGGCCGGCGACGGCGCCCTCGCGCGCCACGGCTCGACCGGCCTCGACCCGGGCCTGGACACCTGGCCGGCGGTGGCGGTATCGTCGGGCTGCCAACCGACGGATAATGGAAGCGGTCACTGCCCCTCACCCCGCCACCGGAGGGCCGCCATGCCTGCCATTCGCACGATCCTGTTCGCCACCGATTTCAGCGATGCGTCGGAGGCCGCGCTGGACTACGCGAAGACCCTCGCCGAGGCGTTCGGCTCGTCGCTGCACGTCCTGCACGTGCTCGAGGATCTCGCGGCGCACGCCTGGACCACCGAGGTCTACGTCGCCGCGCTCCCCGGCGTGCACGAGGAAATGGAACGTCAGGCCCGCGAACGCCTCGAGGCGGTGCTCACGCCCGACGAGCGGAAGCGGCATCGTGCCGTACTGGTGCTGCGCACCGGCAGCCCGTTCGTCGAGATCGTCCGCTACGCCCGCGAGGAGCGGGCCGACCTCATCGTGCTCGGGACCCACGGGCGCGGCGCGATCGCACACATGCTGCTCGGCAGCGTGGCCGAACGCGTCGTGCGTAAGGCGCATTGCCCGGTGCTCACCGTCAGACAGGGCGAGCAGGCGCCCGAGGCGTCGTAACGGCGCCATCGTCCGCTCGCCGGTTTCCCGCCGCCTCCGGCACCGCGGGCGCCGCCTGTGGTCCCCGTGACGCCGGAACGGGGGCTGCGTCACAATGAGGCGCGCGCCCGCCACTCTCTGCACACTGGAGGTTTCGCATGCTCGTGTGTACCGCCCCTGGCTCCTTCGCCGCTCGCGCGCTCCCGCGCGCGGTCCTGCTGACGGCCCTCGTCGTCACGACCGTCGCCGCGGCGTCGGCGCAGGAGATCGATTACATCCTGCTGGCCACGAACAAGACATCGACCATGGAGAAGGAACTCAACGCCAACGCCGAGGCCGGGTTCCGCTTCGAGGGCGTGATGGGCGGCGACACCGCGTTTGGCGGATCCCAGGTGGTCGCCATCATGTCGCGCCGGCCCGACGGGGCCAAGGGACGCTACCGCTACAAGCTGCTCGCCACGAGCAAGACCTCCACGATGCAGCGGGAGCTCGAGGACGCGGGTGACGTCGGCTACGAGTACAAAGGCCAGACCGTCTTCCAGAGCCTGTTCGGGGGCCGGGAGGTGGTGGTCATCCTCGAGCGCGACAAGGATGCGGAGGTTCGCAACTGGCAGTACAGGCTGCTGGCCACGAGCAAGACCTCGACGATGGAGAAGGAACTGCACGAGGCCGGAACGCTGGGCTTCGAGTTCGTCGGCGTGACCGTGGGCCAGACCGCCATTGGCGGCAACGAGCTCGTGGTGATCACACGCCGGCTCGAACGCAAGTGACGCGGCTCAGGCCACCGAGGCCTTCGGCAGCCATCGGCCGAGGACCTCGATGAGCCGCGCGTGGTCCACCGGCTTGGCGAGGAAGGCGTCCATGCCGGCCTCGAAGCATCGATCGCGATCCGTGGTGAGCGCGCTGGCCGTCAGCGCGACGATCGGGACCTCGCGCGCCTGGTCGGCCAGCCGGCGGATGGCGCGCGTCGCCTCGTAGCCGTCCATCTCCGGCATCTGGCAGTCCATCAGGACGAGATCGTAACGACCCGTGGCGGCCGCGGCGACGGCCTCGAGCCCATTGCGCGCGAGATCGGGATAGAAGCCGAGCCGCCGCAGTTGCGCGACGATCACGCGCTGGTTGACCGCGTTGTCCTCGGCCACCAGCACGCGCCGGCCCCCGCCGACGGCCCGCGCCGACGGCCGTGCCTCGCCCGCATCCACCCGTTCGGTCCAGCCGAGCAACTGGCCGAGCAGGTCGATGAGCGCCGCACGCCTGACCGGCTTCGCCAGCCGGCCCGCCAGCCGCAGCCCATCGTCGGTGGCTGGCAACGGCGCACCCGGGACGCTGAGGAGAATGACGCTGGTGGGGCTCACCGAGGGCACGGCCCTGATCCAGCGCACCAGTTCCACGCCGCCGAGGTCCGGCATGTGCTGATCCACGATCACCGCGCCGAACCGATCGCCGGCCCGGACCGCCTCGCGCAGCGCGTCGAATGCGGCCACGGCGTGCGGAACGGTGGTGCAGCGCAGGCCCAGCGCGGTGATCAGGGCCGACAGGTGCTGGCGCTGCCGCGCGTTGTCGTCGACGCACAACACGCGTTCGCCGGCCGCGACGTAGCGATCGTGAGTCGGGGCAGCCGTCGCGTCCACCCGCAGGGGCAGCGTGACGGTGAACACCGTGCCCACGCCCATCTGGCTGCGGACGGTGGCGGTCCCGTCCATGAGCCCGACGAGCCGGCGGCAGATGGCCAGTCCAAGCCCCGTGCCGCCGAACCGCCTGGTCGTCGAAGGGTCGGCCTGCGTGAAGCGCTCGAACAGCCGCGGCAGCGCCTCGGCTGCAATGCCGATCCCCGTGTCGCTCACCTCGATCTGCACGGGGATGGCCGGCTCCGGCGTGCCCGACGCGTCGGCGTCGCGATCGGTGCCGGCGAGCGTCACGGTGACGACCACCTCGCCGCGCTCGGTGAACTTCACCGCGTTCGAGAGCAGGTTGAGAATCACCTGCCTCAGCCGGGCGGCGTCACCGATGACGGCCCGCGGCACGTTGGCGGCAATCTCGCAGATCAGTTCGACACCGCGACGATACGCGGCATCGGCCATCACCGCCGTCGTGTCCTCGACGACAGCGTGCAGGTCGAACGGGAGAGCCTCGATCTCGAGGTGCCCGGCCTCGATCTTCGAGAAGTCGAGGATGTCGCTGATGATCGACACCAGGCCCTCGGCGCAGGTCTTCACCGTCGAGGCGTACTCGTGCTGGGTCGGGTCGAGCGAGGTCTCGAGCAGCAGGCCCGACATGCCGACGATGCCGTTCAGCGGGGTGCGCAGCTCGTGGCTCATCGCGGCGAGGAACTCCGACTTGGCCCGCGTCGCGGCTTCCGCATCGTCGCGCGCGCGGACCAGGTCGGCGCTCGCCTGCCGCTGGCGGGTGACGTCGTGGAAGGCGAGGACGAGCCCGCCGACGTGACCCTCGTGCAGCACGGGGGTGATCGAGCAGGCGACGGATCGCGTCGTGCCGTCGGCCGACAGCAGTTCGAGATCGTCGTGACGGGACGCCTGACACGTCTGGAGCACGTGCCGGCAGGCCTGCCGCAGGCGGCTGGCCCGATCGGGCGACACCCATCCGAGGCTCTCGATGTCCCGGCCGACCGCGTCGGCCGACGCGGTGCCGGTCAGGGAGCACGCGGCGTGGTTCAGGAGCACCACGCGGCCGGCTCGATCGATCACGCACACGCCATCGCCCAGCGACCCGATGATCGCCTGGAGGCGATCGCGCTCGTCGGCGAGGTCCGATGCGCTCCTGAGGCGAAGATCCTCGATGAGCTGCTGCATCTCCTGGGACGCCACCTCGAGCGCGCGTTCGCCGAGATAGCGCTCCTGGTCGAGATCCGCGTAGCGCTGGGCGATGCGGCCGAGCAGCGCGTGCCAGGCTTCGACACCTGGCGGCGTGGCGGGGTCCAGGCCCAGGCGATTGAGTTGCCGGGCCAGCACGGGATGCACGGTCACGCCGCCTCCCCGATGGTCGTCAGCGTCATGGTCTGGTTGTAGAGCACGCAGGCACCGTCCACCCCGGGGCCGATCTCTCCGTAGGCGTAGAAGCCCACCTGCCGCGTGACGGGCGGCAGGGCGTCGAGCGTGGCCTCGATCTCCTCTTCGGTGCGCTCGCCGAGCGCCACACGGCGGCCGACACCGCTGATCGCGACGGCGAGCACCGGACCGGCGGCCCGTTGCGCCTGGCCATGGAAACCGGCCTGGGACGCCCCCTGCACGAGGCGGTCGGCGCTGGCGCGCATCAACCGGACACGTGAGCCCTGCGGGACGTCGCCGGCGAAGGTCACCGCCCCGGATGTCTCGTCAACGGCCAGCACGCTGCGGAGCACACAGTCGCGAGTGTGGGAACTGGTCATCAGCGAGACGGGCAGCAGGAGCCCCGTCCACGGGAGCCCGGCAGCCGTCGAGCCCAGGTAGTCTTCGTACAGTCGCAGTGCGGGGCGTCCATCGAACTCGAAGACCGTCGCCCCCTCCGCGCGCGTGACGACACGCTCGGGCCCGAACGGCTCCCACCCGGCGCGCGTGCCGTGCCCGACCACCACTCGGTCGCCGGCGAGTCCGATTGCCGCCACCACCCGATCGGCCGCCCGGCCATCGTGCATAACCCACGCACGCCTGAGCCGAGATCCGTCGCCCGCCAGGCCTCCCGTGACGATCACGCCCGGCGGCACGGCGGCATTGATGCCGCGAACGAACTCGCTGGCGTCCACGCTGAGCCCATCGGCCAGAACCAGCAGCGCGCGCAGATCGGGCCGGCTCACCTGCGCGAGGATCTCCCCGGCGGCAGCCCTGGAGTGGCGTGCGGAAGCCACGTGGACGACCGCCGGCGCGAGGTCAACGGCATCGAAGCTCGCCACCGCCACCGAGAAGTGCCGATCCTGCAGGGTCCGCTCGTGGATCTGCCCGGCCGTCGAGCAGCCGGCGACGACACTCCGGGGAAAGGCGTGGGAGAGGGCGGCCACCACCTCGGGGACGCCCTGGTCGGCCGAGGGGCCGAAGGCCAGTACCAGGGTGCGGTCCGAATCCCGCTCGACGGGCAGGCGGGCCACCGCTTCGCGGTCGGCAATCAGGTGAGTGGAGACACGCATCTCATCGGTCGGGCAGGACGCACGGACCCATGAGAGGAATCGACTGGCGGGACGGGTACTTGAACCGATGGCGGCAGGGCCGAGCTGCCGGCATCCCGGCGCACGCCTCGTGCGGGAAATCCTGCGTCAGTTGACGCGTTGCCACCACCCGGCGACCTCGCCGAGGTCCACGTTGCCACCGCTGAGCAGGACACCGACCCGCGCGCCGGCTGCCTCCACGATGCCCTCGAGCAGCGCCGCCGCGGCCAGCGCACCCGTGGGTTCGACGATGACCTTCAGGCGCTGCCACAGATGGAACATCGCACGCAGCAAGTGGTCGTCGGTCACCGTCACCATGTCACTGACGTGCGCCAGGACGAGGGGAAACGTCAGGGCGCCAAGTGACGGCGTCCGGGCGCCGTCGGCCACGGTCACCGGATTGTGGACGCGCTGGAGCGTTCCCGACCGGAACGATTGTGCCCCATCGTCACCCGCGGCAGGCTCGACGCCGACGACGCGGCAGGACGGGCTGAGACCGGAGGCGGCCAGCGCGCACCCCGACAGCAGTCCTCCTCCGCCGCAGCAGACCAGGAGCAGGTCCAGCGGCCCCACGTCTTCGAACAACTCGACGGCGGCCGTCCCCTGTCCCGCGATCACGTCGCGATGGTCGAATGGCGGAATGAGCGTGAGCCGGCGCTCCTCCGCCAGCTCCCGTGCGATGGCCTCGCGGTCGGCAACGGCCGGATCGTAAGCGACGATCTCGGCGCCGTAGGCCCGCGTGGCATCGAGCTTCACGCGCGGGGCCGTCTCCGGCATGACAATCGTCGCCCTGCAACCCAGCAGCGACGACGCCAGCGCGATCGCCTGGGCATGATTGCCCGACGAGAAGGTAATGACGCCTCGGGCCCGCGCGTCCGGAGACAGCCTGGAGAGGGCGTGGTACGCACCGCGGAACTTGAACGCTCCCGATCGCTGGAGGTTCTCCGCCTTGAAGAACACCGTGGCGCCGGTTCGAGCATCTACGCCGCGGGAGGTGAGCACCGGCGTCCGGTGAACCACACCGCGCAGCCGCCTGGCGGCGGCCTGGACATCATCGAAGGTGGGAAGAGTCATGCCGGCGGGGATCATACGCAGGATCCCCGCCGGATGGGTCGGCCGCGGCGGACGCCGCGGGATCGCTACTTCACCTGCACGGACCCGAGGTACTTGACCAGGTTCGAGACGCGCAGCTTCGCCATGGCCGGATCTTCGTTCATGCCGCGGAAGATGGGACCCCAGACCGGCATGTCCTCGCTGCCGTGCGCAGCCATCGACTGGCCCTGGCCCGTGATCATCCTCTCGACCTCCATCGAGCTGAAGACCCCCTTGTTACGGCGCGCCATCGTCGTGAGATCCGGCATCGGCCCCTTCAGCGCCTGGGCAGCCGGTCCGCCGCCCTTGCCGTCCTTGCCGTGGCAGACGGCGCAGTACGCGTTGTAGAGAGCGTCGCCCTCGACGCTGCCGATCGGCCGGGCCGGTTCACGCTTGATGGCGGGCTGAGCCAGCATCAGCGCGGGAACGGCCAGGGCAAGGGTCAGGGTGGCGGCAAACCTCGTGTAGCGGGACATGTGAGGCCTCCTGAGAAGGCTGGGACGTGACACGCGGCAGGTGAAGTCCAGCGCGCGGCCGAAGCGGGATGAGTGCGGCGGTCCGGCGGATCCGGTCACACAGATCCCAACAACTACACAGTGCGTGCCAGTGTAAGGACGGCCAGATCGACTGTCAATCCGGGGCCGACGACACGCGACGCTGAAAACCCGCGACATCGCAGTCGCGATTGCCGGGATTCCGTCACCCCGGAATCGGGCCGGTAGCGGACCCTGCCCACAGGCGCCGGCCGACGGGGCCAATCACCGAAGCCGGTCTCCGGGCGACCACCGCGGCCGCCAGGGTTCACGCGAGGGCACGAATCCCGGCAACCAGCCGGGCGAGTGCCTCGTCGAGGATGGTTCCCTCGACCGCGCCATAGGAAAGCCGGACAGCCGCCGACGACGCGTCGCGCAAACCGAATGCGCTGCCGGGGAGCACGGCCACCCGGAACTCACGGATGAGGCGCTCCACCAGATCGACGTCCGGCATCCGGGTCCGCACGCGCACCAGGAAGTAGAAGGCGCCGGCCGCCGGAGGCACCTCGACGAGACCGCCCAGCCGCGACAGCGCGTCCTTCACCCGGTCGCGCCGCGCCGCGAGCCCAGCGACGTGCGGTCCGGCGTAGCGGCGGCCGACGCGCAGCGCGGCCATCGCCGCGCGCTGCGACACGATGGGCGGGCAGATGAGGTTCGTGTCCTGAATCTTGTTCACGGCCTCGAACAGCGCGGCCGGCACCACCATGTAGCCGATGCGCCAGCCCGCGAACCCGTACGCCTTCGACAGCGAGAAGAGCGAGATGGTGTGGGCTGCGACCTCGGGTGCTCGACCGGGCGAGTGGTGCGTCACCCCGTCGTACGTGAAGTACTCGTAGGCCTCGTCGTGGAAATGGAAGAGCCCGTGCCTGGCGCAGAGCGCGGCGAGGGCGCGCAGGTCGGCCTCGGGATACACGGCGCCCGACGGGTTGTTGGGCGAGACGGTCACCACCGCGCGGGTACGCGACGTCACGGCACGCTCGATGGCGTCGAGGTCGAGCTGGAAGTCGCGCCGGGTGGGCACCGGTACCGGCCGGCAGCCGGCGATCGTCACCGCCATCTCGTGGTTGAAGTAGTAGGGCGCCGGGAGGAGGTATTCGTCGCCCGGGTCGCCGGTGGCGAGGACGGCGTTGAGGAAGGCCATGTTGCCGCCCGCGGTCACGACCACCCGGGCCGCTGGCCGCACGCGAATCCCGTTCTCGGTCTCGAGCTTGTGCTCAATCGCGGCCACGAGGTCGGGTTCGCCTTCCACCGGCCCGTAGAGATGGTCCCCGGGCGCGTCGCCAAAGGCTCGCGCCGCCTCCAGCGCGGCCGGCGGGGGGCCGTAGGACACGAGTCCCTGCCCGAGCGAGATCGTGCCTGGCGTCTCACCTATCCAGCGGCCGACGATGGGAACGATGGGGTCCTGGACGGCGCGCATGCGAGCGGACATCGGAAACAGGGTAACGCGTGGCGCGAGGCTTTTCACCGGGATGGCGTGCCTTCTTCCACTGCTGGGCTTGGGCAGGTCGTGCCTTTTCCGGCTGGCGCGCCTTCACACTTGACGCCGGAAGCGGAGCGACATACCCTCGCTGCGGAAACATATCGAGCGTTCGGTTTGTTTCAACTGGCACGACAGACCACGCCGACGCCCCCTGGGGCACGCTCTCGCGTTGGCACGTTCGACGGTTTCCACCAGCCGGATTCCGGCCCGCGCGTACCGCCCATGTACCGCGGCCTGCGCCCTTGCGCGCATCGTGTGGTTCGGCGCGCTCGTTGCGAGCGCCCGGGGAAGGAACGAAGGAGATGGAGAACATGCGCTACGCGCGGCGAATTCGCGCGGCCGCGTCGGTGGCCCTCCTGGCCCTGCTCGCCATGATCGGGACATCGGCCCGCGTCTCGGCCCAGGTCTCCGACGGCGTCATCGAGGTGGCCGTCGTCGACGAAACCAACCAGTTGCTGCCGGGCGTGACGGTCACCGTCACGCGGCCCGACACCGGGCTCGAGACCGTGCTCGTCACCGACGAGACCGGCACGGCACGGGCACTCGCCCTCCAGCCCGGCACCTACCGGGTGAAGGTGGAGCTCTCGGGGTTCCAGGGCGGCACGCAGGACAACCTGGTGCTGCGCGTCGGCCAGACGCTCAAGCTCAACGTCACGCTGAAGGTGGCCTCGGTGGCCGAGACGGTGAACGTGGTGGGCGAGGCGCCGCTCGTCGACGTCTACAAGACCGACTCGTCCACCAACATCGTCCCCGAGCAGATCCAGGAGCTGCCGGTGGTGGGTCGCGACTTCCAGCAGCTCGCCTTCCTGGCCCCCGGCGTGCAGCGCGAGCGCGGCGGCTTCCGCTTCATCGGCGGGTCGCCGGTGATCGGCGGCGGCGGCAACGCGAGCCAGTCGACGATCCTCGTCGACGGCGTCGACTTCACCGACCCGACGCTCGGCCTGGCGCGCGCCCGCTTCTCGCAGGACGCCATCAGCGAGTTCCGCGTGATCACGAACCGCTTCGACACGGAGATCGGCGGCTCGGCGGGGGGTGCGCTGTCGATCGTCACCAAGACGGGGACCAACCAGCTGAAGGGCTCGGCCTTCGGCTTCTTCCGTGACGATGCACTGCGCAGCAAGAGCAAGCTCGAGACGAGGAAGAACGACTACGGCCGCCAGCAGTTCGGCTTCACCCTGGGCGGGCCCGTCCAGCGCGATCGCACGCACTTCTTCGTCAGCTTCGAGCAGATCGGCGAGGACAACATCGCGCTGTTCAGGCCGGGCGGCATCTACACCCCGCTTGCGGCCGATCTGAAGATCCCGGTGAGCCAGTCGCTGATCTTCGGCGGCCTCGACGCGCGCGTGAACGACCGGCAGAACCTGCGGACCCGCTTCGTCTACGAGCGGTACCGCCAGGAGAACTTCCGCGTGGGCGGTCTCGCCGACGCGAGCACCGGCATGGATCTCAACCGCGACAACTGGAACCTGATGGCGACCCACAGCTGGACGGTCAGCAACACGTCGCTGAACCAGTTGTCGTTTCAGGTCGGTCGGCGCAGGTTCGATGAACCGAACAACTCCACCGCGCTGGCGGAGTACTTCTCGTCGGGCAACACGCTGGTGACCGGCGCGGGCATCACGGGCGACCAGACCGATACGGGCGACATCATCGAGCTGCGCGATACGTTCTTCACACGGCTGGGCACCGGCAAGTGGGCCATGGACGTGAAGGCCGGCGGCGCCTGGCAGTTCGTGAAGGACAAGTGGAACTTCCCCGTGTACCCGCGGGACATGATGATCTACGTCACCGACGGGCGCGTGCTGCCGCTGCTCTACGTCGACGCGGAGGGCTCCGGCGAGTCGGAGATCACCACGCACCTGCTGTCGGGCTTCGTCCAGGCCGATCTCAAGCCGTCTCCCCGGCTGACGATCAACGCCGGCCTGCGCTACGATCTCGACACCAACGGCAACAACCCGAACTACACGGACCCGCTGCACCCCGAGCCGCGCGGCCGCGACACGAACAACCTGCAGCCGCGCGGCGGGTTCTCCTGGGACGTCCAGGGCAACGGCTCTCACGTCGTGCGCGGCGGCGTCGGCCTCTTCACCGGCCGCTTCCTCCTGGTGCCGTCGCACTCCGAACTGCAGCAGAACAGCTTCACCGGCCGCATCATCCAGCAGCGCATCAACGGCGCGGTGCTCGGCCTGCCGGCGCTGTTCTGGCTCGACGCCAGCAATCCGACGGCAACCGGCGTCGCGCTGCCGCGCGATGCGACGGGCCTCGACACGAAGCTCGTGAACCCGCGCTCGGTGCAGGCCAACGGCGGCTACACCGTGCGGCTCGGCGCCACGGGACTGTTCGTCGACTTCGAGGGCATGTACGTGAAGGGCGACGACGAGATCATCGTGCGTGACGTGAACTGGCGGGGCAACGCAACGGGCGGCCGGCCCAACGCCACCCGCAACCAGATCAACTGGTACACCAACGAGGGCCGCAGCGAGTACAAGGCGTTCGTCACGAGCCTCAACGGCACGCTGAAGGGCGGCCACGTCGTCACCGCGTCGTTCACGGTGGCCGACAAGAAGAACATCAACGACGACTTCAGCCCGGCGCTGGTCGACTACCCGAACGATCCGGCCGACATCGAGGCCGAGTGGGGGCGCAGCCGCGCCGACGAGCGGTACCGCTTCGTCGCCTCGGCCATCCTGCGGCTGCCCTACTCCTTCACGGTGGCGCCCATCTTCGAATACGGCTCGGGACAGCCCTGGAACCGCCGCCGCGGCTACGACTGGAACGGCGACGGCAAGACCTCCGACCGGCTGCCCGGCGTGGGCCGCTTCAGCGAGGATGGACCGGACTTCCAGCAGGTGAACCTGCGCGTGACCTACCGTCTGCCGTTCGCGGAGCGGGCGGGCGCCGACTTCATCTTCGAGGCGTTCAACCTGTTCAACTGGACCAACTACGACGTGAACTCGATCAACTCGGGCGAGTTCCTGAGCGGGCCGACGCTGGCCAACCCGGCGGCGACGCTGGTGCCGAACCCCCGCTACGGGCAGCACAACGCAACGCTCCCGCCGCGCGAAATGCAGCTCGGCGTGCGGGTAACGTTCTAGGGTGAGCGGGGGCCGGGCCTTCGGCCTGGCCCCCGGACGTCAGGCCTGGGGCGTGGGGCTTGAGGCCTGGGGCTTGGGGCCTGGACATGAGGGCCGGGTCCACGCAGGGGGCTCTTTGCGA
>JBDIBB010000118.1:0-11228 GCA_039812685.1 Vicinamibacteraceae bacterium | reverse complement strand
CGTCGGGCGACACGTCGCGCCACAGCAGCGCGTACTGGCTGGCGGGCCGATCGGTGAGCGCGGCCAGGATGCGCGCGTGTTCGGCCGGCGTGCACCCGGTCACCGCCGCGCACAGCCGGTCGGCGAGTGCGGCAGGCCCGCCCGACCTGGCCGTCGCCTCGATGATCACCTTCGGGCTCGCGACGACGCGCTCGCGCTGCACGGTGACAGCCAGCGTCTCGCCGCGCCGATCGACGATGCGGCCGCGCAGGCCTGGCAGCGTCTCGGTGTCGGCCTGCTGCGCGGCCACGAACTGCCGGTAGTGCTCGTGACGCGCGACCTGCAGGTGCGCCAGGCGCGTGCCGATCAGCGCGAGCCAGATCAGTCCGAGCGCGGCCACCACGGCGAGACGTCGGCGCACGACGTCGCGCCAGGGTCGCGCCATCCGCTCCTCGGCGGCTTCACGTGCCTGGGCGCCGCGCACGAGGTCGGCGCGGTTGGCGACCGGCGGCGGGGCGTCGGCTGCGGTGGGTTTGGCGTCCACGGGGTGCTCCGCTAGCGGGCCGCCACGACCGACCCGCCGGGTGGCTCCGACGAGATGACACGCTCGATGACGAAGGCGGCGGCCGGGCCTGGCGGCTCCAGCCGCAGCCGCCCGGCCTGCGCGGCCAGCCGCGACGGGGCGCGCAGGGTGTCGAGTTCCAGCTTCAGATGTTCGAGCAGGCGCTCTTCGTCCTCGCGCGCGCGATCCACCTGACGCAGGCGATAGCCCAGATCGCTGATGCGCGACTGCTGCCACATGGTGAACAGCATCAGGCCGACGACGGTCACCAGCACGCGCAGCGCACGCCAGAGGCCGATCAGGCGCGTGCGGTCGAGCTCGCGCACGATCTCCGCGTTGCGCACCGCGGCGCCCGTCGAGAACTCCGCGCCGGTCAGGCTCATGCGGTCCTCTCGATCGCGCGCAGTCGCGCGCTGCGGGCCCGGGGATTGGCCGCGCACTCCCCGTCGCCGGGCACGACGGGCTTGCGCGTCAGCACGCGGCAGGCCATCTCGCCCTGCTGCGCGAGGCCGCGGAAGGCGTGCTTGACGATGCGGTCCTCGAGCGAGTGGAACGAGATCACCGCCAGGCGCGCGAACACGGCGCAGCGGCGCAGCGCGGCGGCCACGAACGCGTCGAGGCGGTCCAGCTCGCGGTTCACGTGAATCCGCAGCGCCTGGAAGGTGCGCGTCGCCGGATCGATGCGCTGGTAGCCGCGCCGCGGAATCGCGCGCCGCACCAGGGCGGCAAGCTGACCCGTGGTGAGGATCGGCGAAACCTGGCGGGCAACCACGATCGCCCGCGCGATGCGCCGCGCGAACCGCTCCTCGCCGAACGCGAAGATCAGGTCGGCCAGATCGCGCTCCGGCGTCCGGGCCACCACCTCGGCCGCGGTCTCGCCCCGCGTGGTGTCCATCCGCATGTCGAGCGGGCCGTCGGCGCGGAAGCTGAACCCGCGTTCCGGCGTGTCGAGCTGCATCGACGACACGCCCAGGTCGGCCAGCACCCCGGCCACCGTGGTGATGCCTCGATGCGCCAGCACGTCGTCGATGTCGCGGAAGTCGGCGTGCACGAGCGTCACGCGATCGCCGAAGGCCTCGAGCCGGCCGGCCGCCAGCGCCAGGGCCGCGGGATCGCGATCGAGGCCGAGGACGCTGGTCGCGCCCGCGTCCAGCAGCGCCGCCGCGTGGCCACCCAGCCCGACCGTGCAGTCCACGAACAGCCCGCCGCGGCCCGGCTGCAGGAGGTGCAGCACCTCGGCGACCATCACGGGGACATGGGCCATCATGGCGATCGTCAGATGCCGGCGTCCGACAGCACGGCCAGGTCGGCCTTGGTCAGCCGCTTGCCTTCGACGCGGGCCCGCAGTTGCTCGTGGTTCCACACCTCGAGCACCTTGAGCTTGCCCACGACATCGACGTCGCCGACGATCTCGGCCGAGTCGCGAAGCCGCTGGGGAATCAGCACGCGCCCCTGCGCGTCGAGATCGGTGAGCACACCGTAGTAGTTCACGGCCTCGAGCAGGCGGTCGCGCTCTTCGAGCGTGCTCGGCAGCGCGAGCAGCTTGTTCTCCATCTCCTCCCAGACCGGCAGGGGGAAGATGAGCACCGAGTCGCCGAAGTAGCTGGTGAGGAACACACGAGTCCCGTACCGGTCCTCCAGGACGCCGCGGAAGTCGCTGGGGATTTTCAGCCGCCCTTTTTCGTCGATTCGTGCCTGCTGGCTGCCCCGGAACACCACTTCACTCCATTTGAGACCACTCGGAACCACCGCAATGGTAGGCATGACCCAGAGCCAAGTCAAGCCAGTAAGTTGTTGAAGGAGTTGAAGCTAGCGGCCGGCGCCGCTTCGCCGGATCTTCGCCTTCGCGACGATGGCGTCACCGGAAGATGGGGCGATCGACCGAGCCTGCCTCATCCAGGCGTCGCGCCGCCGCGCGCGCGCCGGCAGCCTGGGCCACGCCGTCGCCGTGCTACGATGCCCGGTTCTGGCGCGCGAGAGGACGGTTCCGCCGCGCCGCCCCACACGAGCCCAGATGCTTCGAGCCGCCCTCATCGGTTATCCCTCAACTGGCCGGACCACGCTCTTCCGGCTGATGACGAGCGCCCGTGAGGGCACCCGGCCCGGTCACCACGGCCGGCTCGAGGCCAACGTCGGAATCTCGCGGGTGCCCGATGCCCGTCTGGATCGCCTCACCGCGCTCTTCAAGCCGCGGCGGCACGTGCCGGCCACGGTGGAGTTCGCCGATCTGGCCTCGGCGGGACAGGCCGGCACCCGCGACCTGGTCGACGTCGCCCCCTTCCGCAACGCCGACGCGCTCGTGCACGTGGTGCGCACGTTCCGTGACGCCAGCGTGCCGCACGCGCCCGGGCCGATCGACCCCGCGCGCGACGTGCGCTCGATGGACGAGGAACTGATGCTCGCCGACCTCGGCATCGTCGAGCGGCGGCTGGAACGGCTCGAGAAGGAGCTGAAGAAGGGTCAGACACCGGACCTCAAGCGGGAGCAGGACCTGCTGGCACGGTGCCGGGCCGCGCTCGAGCAGGGACGGCCGATGCGTGCGCTGGGCCTGGCGGCCGACGATGCGCGGCGGCTGCGCGGGTTCCAGTTCCTGTCGGCCAAGCCGATGCTCGTCGTGCTCAACGTCGACGAGGCCGAGATCGGCGGGCTCGACGAGGCGGTGGCCGGCGCCGGGCTCGCCGACTGGGCCGAAAGCCCGGCCACGCGTGCCCTTGCCCTGTGCGCGAAGATCGAACTGGAGATCGCCGAACTGGGCCCGGCCGACGCCGCGGCGTTCCTGGCCGATCTGGGCCTGGCCGACTCGGGACTCGATCGCGTGATACGCGCCAGCTACGATCTGCTGGGCTACATCTCGTTCTTCACGGTCGGCGAGGACGAGTGCCGCGCGTGGTCGATCCCGCGCCACACGCCCGCGCAGGAGGCCGCCGGCGAGATCCACACCGACATCCAGCGCGGGTTCATCCGCGCGGAGGTGGTGCGCTACGACCACCTGCTGGCGCGCGGCTCGATCGCGGCCTGCAAGGATCACGGGGAGTTCCGTCTCGAAGGCAAGGACTACGTCGTGGCGGATGGCGACGTGATCAACTTCCGCCACGCGACGTAGGGCACGAGAGTTGCCGCCCGCCGGTCCCGCCATGCCGATCCGCACCGTCATCGTCTGCGAGGCGCAGGTGCCCTTCGTCGAGGGCGGCGCCGAGTACCACGTCCGGGAACTGGTGAAGCAGTTGCGCGCGCACGGCTACCGCGCCGGGCTGGTGAGCGTGCCGTTCAAGTGGTATCCGAAGACCGAGATCCTCCCGCACGCGGCCGCCTGGCGGCTGCTGGATCTCACCGAGAGCAACGGCCTGCCCATCGATCTGGTGATCGGGACCAAGTTTCCGTCGTATTTCGTCCGTCACCCGCGGAAGGTGACGTGGCTGATTCACCAGTACCGCGCGGCGTACGAGCTGGCGGGCACGCCCTACTCCGACTTCGATCACGTGGAGCAGGACGTCGGGCTGCGCCAGGCGCTGATGGATCTGGATCGGCGGATGCTCGGCGAGTGCCGCGCCGTGTTCAGCAACGCGCGGAACACGGCCGACCGCCTGGCGCGCTACAACGGCCTGGCGGCCGAGCCGCTGTATCATCCTCCGCGCCTGGCCGATCGTCTCAGTGCGGGGCCCTACGGCGACTACGTGCTGTCGGTGGGGCGCATCGAGAGCGTGAAGCGCATCGATCTGGCCGTGCGCGCGGTGGCGGCCTCGGCGCCGGGCGTCCGCCTGGTGGTGGCCGGCGACGGCACGCAGGCGACCAGCGTCGAGCGCCTGGCCGCGGATCTCGGCGTCGCCGATCGCGTGCGCTTCCTCGGCGCGGTGTCCGACGACGAGGTGCTGCGGCTCTATCGGGAGGCGCTGGCGGTCGTGTACGCCCCGTTCGACGAGGACTTCGGCTACGTCACGCTCGAGGCGTTCCTCGCGCGGCGCCCGGTCATCACGGCGCGCGACAGCGGCGGGCCGCTCGAGTTCGTCGAGGACGGCGTGAACGGGCGGGTGTGCGAGGCCGACCCCGCGTCGATCGCCGCGGCCATCGATGGCTACGCGGCCGACCGCGACCTGGCGGCGGCGCACGGCGAGGCGGGCCACGCACGGGCCCGCACGGTGACGTGGGCGGGCGTGATCGAGCGTCTCATCGGCGCGGCCGGCGACTGAACGTGAGCAAGCTGATCATCCAGATCCCGTGCCTCAACGAGGCGAAGACGCTGCCGGCGACGCTCGCCGACCTGCCCCGCCACGTGCCGGGCGTCGACGAGGTGGAGTGGCTGATCGTCGACGACGGCTCGCGCGACGGCACGGCCGAGGTGGCGCGCGCGCACGGCGTGCACCACGTCGTGCGCTTCCGCCGCAACAAGGGGCTGGCCGCGGCCTTCGTCGCCGGAATCGACGCGGCGGTGAAGCTCGGCGCCGACTTCATCGTCAACACCGACGCCGACAACCAGTACCAGGGCCGCGAGATCCCGACGCTGCTGGCGCCGCTGCTGCGCGGCGAGGCCGACATCTGCATCGGCGATCGCAACATCAGGGCGGTGCGCGAGATGTCGCCGTCCAAGAAGCTGCTGCAGCGGCTCGGCAGCTGGGTGGTGCGGCAGGTGTCGAACACGACCGTGCCCGACACGACCAGCGGCTTTCGCGCCTACACGCGCGAGGCGGCGCTGCGCGTGGTGATCGTCTCCGACTTCTCCTACACGCTGGAGTCGATCATCCAGGCGGGCAAGCGGCGGATGGCGATCGCCCACGTCCCGGTGGCGACAAACCCGCGCACGCGCGAGTCGCGTCTCTTCAACAGCGTCTTCTCCTACATCAAGCAGTCGGCGGCGACCATCGTCCGCATCTACGCGTCCTACGAGCCGCTGAAGGTGTTCAGCTACATCGGGCTGGCCATCTTCAGCGTGGGCTTCGCCGGCGCGCTCCGCTTCCTCTACTACTTCGCGACGGGCACCGGCTTCGGGCACATCCAGTCGCTGGTCCTGTCGTCGGTGCTGATGATCGTCGGCTTCCAGACGGTGCTCATCGGCCTGGTGGCCGACCTGATCGGCGGCAGCCGCCGCCTGCTCGAGGATCTGCTCTACCGCGTGCGGGCGCTGGAGCTCAAGCTGCCCGAAGGCGCCGCCGCCGCGCCGGCGGCGGGCGAGACGGCCGATCCCGCGCGCGCCGCATCCCGGATCTCCTGAGTGGCCACCCCCGATTCGGTCTCCGTCGTCGTTCCCGCCTTCAATGAAGGTCCGGTGATCGCGGACGTGGTCGCGGCGCTGTCGGCCGCCGGCCCCTGGCACGAGATCATCGTCGTCGACGACGGATCGGAGGACGGGACGGGCGAGGCCGCGCGCGAGGCGGGCGCGACCGTCGTGCGGCACCCCTACAACAAGGGCAACGGCGCGGCGGTGAAGAGCGGCATCCGCAAGGCGAGCGGCGAGTACGTGCTCGTGATCGACGCCGACGGCCAGCACCCTCCTGCCGCCGCGCGGCGGCTGGTGGCGAGGCTCGGCGAGTACGACCTGGTCGTGGGCGCGCGCGCGCCGGCCACGCAGGCCTCCGGCGCCCGCCGCGCCGGCAACGCCCTGCTGAACCACCTGGCGGCCTACCTCACCGGCCGGCCGATCCCCGATCTCACCTCGGGGTTCCGCTGCGCGCGGCGCGAGTGCCTGCTCGAGTTCCTGCACCTGCTGCCCAACGGGTTCTCCACACCCACCACCACCACGCTCGCCTTCGTGAAGGCCGGCTACAACGTCGCCTTCGAGCCGATCGAGGCGCGCCAGCGCGTGGGCCAATCGAAGATCCGGCTCGCGCGCGACGGCGTCAAGTTCCTCCTGATCCTGCTGAAGGTGGTCACGATCTTCAGCCCGCTGCGCATCTTCGCACCGCTGGCGGCCGGCAGCTTCGCGCTCGGCGTCCTCTACGGCGCCGTCAACCTGGTGCTCGTCGATCGGAAGCTCCCGAACGGCGCCGTGCTGCTGATCGTGTTCGCGGTGCTCGTGCTGCTGATTGGGCTGGTCTCCGAGCAGATTTCGGCGTTGCGCGCCGAGGGCGCCGGCAAGCGGTGAGCGCGGCACGCACCGGGCGCACCGGGCGCCGGTCCGCAGGCGTGGCAGCCGCCGTGGTGGTGGGGCTGCTGCTGCGGCTCGGCTTCGGCCTCGCCTACTGGACGGGCAAGCCGCTCACGCACGACGAGCGCGAGTACCTGTCGCTGGCGGCGAACCTCGTGGCGGGACGCGGCTTCACGGCCGACCTCCCGCACGAGCCGCCCCACCCGCTGGCCGATCGCTTCGGCCGCGCGCCGCTGTACCCGCTGGTGCTGGCGCCCTTCGTCGCCTTCGACGCGAATCTTCGCGCGGGCCACCTGCCCCCCGAGGTGCCGGTGCCGGTGAAGGCGGCGCAGAGCCTCGCCGGCGCGCTGGGCATCTGGCTGGTGGCGTCGATCGCGCGCCGCAGCCTGGGCGATCGCGCCGCCGTCGCGGCGGCCTGGCTCGCCGCGGTGTATCCGCCGCTCGTCTGGATCTGCGCCTACGCCCTCAGCGAGGCGTTCTACAGCACGCTGGCGCTGGGCGTGGCGGCCTCGCTCGGCACGGTCATCGACGGGCCCGGCAACGGCCGGCGGCAGACGGGTGACACGGCGCGCGTCCTGGGGGCGGGCCTGCTGGTGGGCCTCGCCGTGCTGGCGCGGCCGGCCACGCTGTTCCTCCTCCCGCTGGCCGCGGCCTGGCTCGCCTGGCGGCACCGGCTGGCGCTCGCCCTGGTGCTGCTGGCGGGCGCGGCCGTGACGATTCTGCCGTGGACAGCACGCAATCACCTGCACTACGGGCGCTTCGTGCTCGTGGCCTCCGAGGGCGGCGTGACGTTCTGGACGGGCAATCACCCGCTGGCAATCGGCGAGGGCGACCTCGCGGCCAATCCGCCGCTGAAGCTCGCCAACCAGGCGCTGCGGGCCCGGCATCCAGACCTGTCGCCGGAGGCACTGGAGCCGGTCTACTACCGCGAGGCCCTCGGCTGGATCGCACACCAGCCCGCTGCCTGGCTGTGGTTGACGGCCAGGAAGGCCTTCTACACGGTGGTGCCGATCGGGCCGTCGTATCGACTACACTCAGCGCTGTACTTCTGGGCCTCGGTGATGTCATACGGGCTGCTGCTGCCATGGGCGGCCGCCGGCGCCCGGCAGGTGGCGCGACGTGCGGCCCAACCGCGCGCGTTGTGGCTGCTGGCGGCATCGGCCGTGCTGGTCTGCCTGGTGTTCTTCCCGCAGGAGCGGTTCCGCATCCCCGTGATCGATCCGGCGCTCATCGTGGCGGCGTCGGCACCGCTCAGCCGTTTCGTGCCCGATCGCGCCTGACACGCATGGACGTCCTCGTCCTCATCCCCACCTACAACGAGCGCGACAACCTGCCGGTGCTGGTGCGCCAGGTGATGGCACACGCCGGCTATCGCGTGATGGTGATCGACGACGGGTCGCCCGATGGCACCGGTGAGGTCGCCGATGCGCTGACCCGCGAGTTCCCGGGCCGCGTCGAGGTGCTGCACCGCACCGGCAGGCGCGGGCTGGGCCGCTCCTACATCGACGCGATGACCCTCGCCACGCGCGGCACGGCCGACCTGGTGTGCCAGATGGACGCCGACCTGTCGCACGATCCGCAGTACCTGCCGGCGATGGTGGCCGAGGCCGAAGGCGGCGCCGATCTGGTGATCGGATCGCGCTACCTGCAGGGGGTGAGCGTGGTGAACTGGCCGCTGCACCGGCTGGTGCTGAGCACCTTCGCCAACCGCTACATCCGCGCGGTGACCGGGCTGCCCGTGACCGACTGCACCAGCGGCTACCGCGTGTGGCGCCGGGAGGCGATCGCGCGGATTCCGCTGGACCGCATCGTCTCGGACGGATACGCGTTTCTCGTGGAGATGCTGTTCGAGGCGCACCGGCGCGGCTGCCGCGTGAGCGAGGTGCCGATCGTCTTCGTCGAGCGCCGCGTGGGCCAGTCGAAGCTGCACGCCGCCGTGCTGCTCGAGTCCCTGGTCACCCCCTGGCGGGTGCGCTTCAGGCGGAGGTAGCGTGACGGACGCGCGTCGGCCTCCGGCGCCACCCGCACCCCGCGATCGATCCATGCCCCACATCGTCGTCATGGTCACCACGTCGTATCCCCGGTTCCCCGGGGACACGGTGGGCACCTTCATGGAGCCGATTGCGCACGGCGTGGCGGCACGTGGCCACGAGGTCCACGTGGTGGCGCCCTGGCATCCGCTGGTGACGCGCCCGGCGCGCGAGGGCGATGTGCGCTTCCACTTCTTCCGCTACGCACCGCACCCGGCGCTGCACGTCTTCGGCTACGCGGGCGGCCTGCGCGCCGACACGGCGCTGCGCGGCGCGGCGTGGGCGGTGGCGCCGCTGGCGATGGCCGCCGGCTGGCGCCTGACGCGGCAGGTGGCGCGCGCCCATCGCGCCACCATCGTGCACGGTCACTGGGTGGTGCCGGGCGGGGTGATCGCCTCCTACGCGGCCGGCCCGCGGCCGCTGGTCGTCAGCCTGCACGGTTCCGACGTGTTCGTGGCGGAACGTCACGCGATCCTGGGCCGCATCGCGCACCAGACGTTCGCCCACGCCGGGTTCGTCACCGCCTGCAGCGCCGATCTGCGCGACCGCGCGCTGCGGCTGGGCGCGCGCGCCGATCGCAGCGAGGTGGTGCCGTACGGCGTCGACACGACGCGATTCGCGCCCGTCTCCGAGGCCGGGCGCGCCGAAGCCCGCGCGGCCCTGGGCGTGGCGCCCGACGCACCGCTCGTGTTCGCCGTCGGCCGCCTGGTCCGCAAGAAGGGATTCGAGTATCTCATCGACGCCATCGCGCGGCTCGCGCCCGCACGGCCCGGCCTCGCCTGCGCGATCGCCGGCGCGGGCGACCTCGATGCCGAACTGCGCGGCCGTGCACGGGACCACGGCGTCGCCGACCGGGTGCGCTTCCCGGGCCTGCTGCCGCACGACCGCACCGCCGCGGCGATGGCCGCCGCCGACATCGTGGCGGTCCCCTCGGTCCGCGACGACGCCGGCAACGTGGACGGGCTGCCCAACGTGGTGCTCGAAGCGCTGGCCACGGCCACGCCGGTGGTGGCGACCCCGGCCGGCGGCATCGGCGCCGTCGTGGAGGATGGCGTCACCGGCCGGCTGGTGCCCGAGCGTGACCCGGTGCGGCTCGCCGCGGCCCTGGCCGACCTGCTCGATGCGCCCCACCCGGCGCGGGCGATGGGCGCAGCCGCGCGCGCCCGCGTGATTCAGTGCTACGGCTGGGGCCGCGTGGCAGAGCGATTCGAGGCGGCCTACGATGCGGCCGCCTCGTCGCCCCGTGCCTGGTAGTCAGGGCAGCAGCGTGCCCAGCGCGTTGGATCCGGCGGCCCAGCTCACACCGCGCGCGTTCGAGTAGATCGCCCGCTCCACCACCAGTTGCGCTGGCGTCTCGCCCAGCGCCTCCACCGTGACCGCGAACCGTCGACCCGACGCCTGCGGGAAGGCATCGCCCATGTTCACCTGGAAGCGACTGCGCGCACCCACCCCGAACAGGCGCATCAGCGTGCTCCCGTCCTCGAACAGCAGCGTCAGGCGCACCTGCGCGGCCGTCGCCGACGTGTTGGCCACCAGCACGTAGGTCTCCGCACCCCGCGGCCCGCCGACCTCGCAGCCCGCCACTCCCCATCGCGCCCCGGTGCGCGTGCTGCCCGGCGCGTTGTGCGCCTCGTGCCACGACGGCCCAGGCCACCACATGGCGCGTTCGGCGATGAACGGCACGCCGTTGGTCGACTCGAGCACCGTCGACACCGCCGTGTCTGCCAGTCGGCCGCCCTCGAGGTCGACCCAGACGTTCCGCCGCGACTGCGCCGCTACGTCGTAGGTCTTCTCCACGGTCGTCCCATCGGGCAGCAGGTAGGTGGCCCGCACCTGCGCCACTTCCATCCCCGGGTTGGCCAGCAGCAGGAACAGGTCGAAGTACGGACCGGTGGCGCCCTCGGCGAAGAACCAGCGCTGCGACGGCTCGGCGATCGCCGCGCTCTCGTGGCCCGCGTCGAACATCCGGGCGTGCCCGCCGAGGTACATCGCCCGCTCGACGATCACCGGCAACGAACTGTCAATCACCGCCGAGACGTCGGTGCTGGCCAGTTCAGATCCCTCCTGGTTGACCCAGATCGTGTAGCGGCTCCCGGCCTTCAGCGTGTGACGCCGCGTGACGGGCGGCTGCGGGATCGGCCGCAGGTAGGTGATGTCCACCGTGGCGGCGGCCTCGCCAGGGTTCTGGACGAGATAGAAGAGGTCGAAGCCCGAGTGCGTCGCACCCTCGGCCAGGTACCACCGCGTTCGCGGCTCGGCCACGCCGGTTTCCGTGTGGCTGCCGTACCCGGTTGCATCCCAGGTCATGGTCCGGTCGGCCACCAGCGGCACGGTGGACTCGACGACGGTCGCCACGCCCACCGCGCCCAGGCCTGGCACGTCGGTGTTCAGGCGCACGGACTTGCGCGAACGGGCCTGGATGGTCACCTCCTGCTCGATCGACTGCCCCGCATCGGTGAGGAACTTCAGCCTGGCCCGGGCATGCGAGGTCCCCGGGTTGGCCAGCGCCAGGTCGGTGGTGAACAGCGGGCCCGTCGCTCCTTCGGCGAAGTATTGCCGCAGCACCGGCCCTGGGTCC
>JBDIBB010000117.1:0-11294 GCA_039812685.1 Vicinamibacteraceae bacterium | reverse complement strand
CCTATCCGCAGGTCATCCTCGACGTTGTCTTTCTCTCGACCCGCCAGCACTTCACCGACGTGTCCGACATGGCGCTTCGCCGCCTGCGCAGCCTCGACGTGCTCGAAGCCATCGCGAGTGCCGCCCGCCGGCCCCGGTTCCTTCCTAGCAGGTCCCCGACCCGCGACTGCCGATGCCTCAACCTCCGCCCATCGGGACGCTGAAGCCGCCAGTCGCCGTCCGGCCGCCACCCGTGCCGAACACCGAATAGCGCTTCTCGAGCTCCGCGCTCTCGCACCTGGGGCAGCGAGGGGCCGTGCGGCCGCTCATGACGAGCGTTTCGAACTGGTGGCCGCACGCGCGGCAGTTGAACTCGAACATCGGCATCGCGGTCGTTCCTCGTCCCGTCTCCCGGGCCTGCCACTGATATCGGACCTCGAGCCGCGGCGCATGACCGGCGGTCGGGCCCGGGGCGATTCGACCCAGAGATGCGCCAGCCGGACCGCAGGTTACAGTGTGGCCGCCGCCCCGGCCTCCGTTACACTGCTGTCAACCATGCGCCACCTGCTTCGCCCGCTGCCTGCCGGCCTGCTGCCGGTCTGGCTCTTCGTCTGTGCCGCCGCGCCCGTTGTCGCGCAGACCCCCACGACCGCGCAGGCGCCCGAGACCGCGCAGGCGCCGGCCGAGGCGGCCGCTGTCGACTACGTCCTGTCGTTTCCCGAACCGCACGAACGCTGGATGCAGGTGGCGATGACCGTTGACGGGCTTGGCGATCGGCCGCTCGAGGTCCGGATGAGCCGGACCTCGCCCGGACGCTACGCGCGGCACGATTTCGCCAAGAACGTCTGGGCCGTGACGGCCACCGACGGCGCCGGTCATGCGGTGCCGGTCACGCGCACCGATCCCTCGGGCTGGAACGTGCCCCGCCACGACGGCACCGTGACCGTCCGCTACAAGGTGTACGGCGATCGCATCGACGGCACGTACCTGTCGGTGGACGCGACCCACGCGCACATGAACGTGCCGGCGACGCTCATGTTCCCCCGTGGTTTCGAGTCGCGTGCCGCGCGGGTGACGCTGCGCCAGCCGCCAGGCCGCCAGTGGACGGCGGCCACGCAACTCTACGCGACCGGCGATCCGCTGGTGTTCACGGCGCCGAACCAGGCCTACCTCGCCGACAGCCCGATCGAATTCGGCGAGATCACGCTGCTCAGCTTCACGGCCCCGGCGGCAGGGCGCACGCCGCCGCAGACGATCCGCGTGGCGCTGCACCACCAGGGGACGCTCGATCAGGCCCGCACCTACCTGCGGGGAGTCCAGCGCATCGTCGCCGAGATGCAGGCGCTGTTCGGCGAGCTGCCGGTGTTCGAGCCCGGCCAGTACACCTTCCTCGCCGACTACCTCCCCTGGGCGAACGGCGATGGCATGGAGCACCGCAACAGCACGGTGCTCACCTCGTCGGCGAGTCTGGCGTCGGGCTCGCCGTGGCTGCTGGCGACCGTGGCCCACGAGTTCGTGCACGTCTGGAACGTCGAGCGCATCCGGCCCGCCTCGCTCGAGCCGTTCGACTTCGACGACAGCAGCCTCTCGGGCGAGCTGTGGTTCGCCGAGGGCGTGTCGAGCTACCTGGACGGCCTCGTGATGCAGCGCGCCGGGCTGGTGCCGATCGAGGCGGCGCTGGCCCGGTGGAGCGGCCTCGTCAATGCGGTCACGACGAGCCCGGCCACCGCGCTGCGATCCGCCGTGGAGATGAGCCGCCTGGCGTCGTTCGTCGATGGCGCGCCGGCGGTCGATCGCACCAATCACGACAACACGTACCTCAGCTACTACGCTCACGGCGCGGCCATCGGGCTGGCGCTCGACCTCACGCTGCGCGGGGCGTCGCAGGGGCGCGTGTCACTGGACGATTACATGCGCGCGCTCTGGAACCAGTTCGGCGCGGTGGCCGGGGCGCCCGGCACGGTGGCACGTCCGTACACGCTGCGCGACCTGCGCGACGTGCTCGCCGGGGTGAGCGGCGACCGCGGGCTCGCCGATCGCTTCTTCGATCGCCATGTGGAAGGCCGCGAGCCCTTCGACTGGCCCGCGCTCTTCGCGCCGGTCGGGATCGCGGTGGAGCGGCTGAGGCCTGGCGCCGCGACGCTGGGCGAGGTGGCCTTCGACTTCAGCCAGCAGACGGCGCGCGTGTCCAGGCCCACGCCGTTCGGCTCGCCCGCCTACGCTGCGGGCCTCGCCCAGGACGACGTGCTCGAGGACGTCGGCGGCACGCCGATCGTCTCGGCCGAGTCACTGCGCACGGCGCTTGCGGCCAGGACGCCCGGCGACGAGGTGACGCTGCGTTACCTGCGGCGCCATGGCGAGCGGGTGACCGCCACGACCCGTCTGGTCGAGGCGCGCGAGGTGCGGCTGCTCCGGATGGAGGAGGCCGGCGCGGCAGTGCCGTCCCAGGCCCTCGCGATGCGTGAGGCGTGGCTGCGCAGCCGCGTGCCGTGACGAGGTCCGCTTCGTCTCCGCCGGCACGCGGCGCCGCCGGCCGGCCGCCTACCGGTACGTGTTCCCCTGCTCGGTGACGACGGCGCCGTTGGCCTTCGCCACGCGGCCGTAGATCGTGTTGCCGCGCACCGCGCCGGTGGCGCCCATGTCGAACTGCACCGCGGTGCGGCGCCCTTCGACCGTGCTGCCCTCGAGCGTGAGGTTCCCGCCCATCTTCACGACGATGGCCGTATCGCCGCCGGCGATGCGGCTGCCGCGGATCGTCAGCACGCAGCCGGTCTCCACGACGATGGCCACGCCCTCCACCTCGTAGTTCGCGTTGCTGATGGTGGCCATCTCGCCCTGCCGGCAGGTCGTCGGCGAGGCGTGCAGGCGCTGGGCCGGCGAGGCCACGCTGGCCCAGCGGCCGGCTCCGGCGCCAGCCGTGGCCGTCTCGGTCCGGGCGGCGGTGTCCCTCGAGACCGTCACCCCGCTGCCCGGCACGGTGACGCGTGCCGCGCCGCCGCTCTCGGTGACCGTGGCCTGAGGCGTGGTGACGCGCGCGCCGCCGGCCCCACGCTGGGCCGTGATGGTGCCGGCCGGCGTGGAGATGCGCACGTCCTTGTCGCCGCCGCCGCGTTGCGCCGTCACGCCGATGCCGCCGGTGGTGACGCTCGCGCGCCGATCCGCATCGGGGTCGGCAGCCGCGCCGCGCCGTTCGGCCGTCACGCCGATTCCCGCGCCGGGCGCGGTGGCGGAGGCCTGCGGCGCCGCCTCGCCCTGGGTGACCGAAACGGTGCCGGCTGGGGTCTCCACGCGGACTTCCGCGGCCGGCGCCGAGGCCGCCGGCTGGGCCGCGCGCGCCTGGCCGGCCGCCGCCGTTCCTCCTTCGATGTCCACCGCGGTGAAGGCGGTGCCGGCATTGACGTCGACGGCCTTCACCGTGAGGAGCTGACCGGTGCTCTTGATGCGCACCGTGAGCACGCCCTGCGAGGCGTCGGTGGCCACGAGTTCGAGGGCCGGGTTGGCCCGCACGGCGACCTGCGCCACCTCGATGTCGTTCTTGCCGGCGGGAGCCTGCGAGCAGGAGGCCGCCGGCGCGGTGGCGAGGGCGAGCATCCCCGCCGCAACCAGCGACGGCAGGGTACCGATACGACGACGCGCGATCATGATGGAGCGGCTCCCTCGTGTGAGCGTTGACGGTGTCGCGCGCCGGTCGCCGGCACGCATGAGCTGAACCGGTACACGATACACAGGCGGCGGCGGCAGTGGAAGAGGCGGCGATCGGCGGTCGGGCGGCCGCCCGTCATTCGGGCAGGTCGGCGTGCGGGGCCGGTTCGGCGCTGGCGCGCGGCTTGAGATCGTGCTGGCGGAGGAAGTCCATGAAGCGCTGGTAGTCGCTGGCGGGCAGCCGCAGCAGGTCGAGCAGGCGCCGGTACTTGCCGCCGGCCGCCATCAGGCCCTGACGCACCATGGCGCGCACCTGGGCGCGATTGAGGTCGCGATCCATGAAGCCCTTGTAGACGGTGGGCCAGAAACCCTCGCCGTAGACGACGACGCGATCGTAGAGGGACACCGTCTCGCCCGTGTCCTCGTCACGCTCGAGCAGCGACGAGACATCGTCGATCTCGATGACCTCGCCATCGGCCATGGCGTAGCCCATGTTGACCACGCCCACGACCTGGCGCACGTTGCCGGGCCAGGAATGCTGCTCGAAGACGCGGAGCGCGCCGGTCGAGAACTGCTTGCGCACGCCGTACTTGCACGCCAGCCTGTGGAGGCAGTAGTCGATGATCAGGCGCCAGTCGTCGGCGCGATCGCGCAGGGGCGGCACCTGGAGATGGAAGTGGCGAAGCCGGAACAGCAGGTCGTAGCGGAACTCGCGGCTCACGGCGAGCTGATTGAGCGGCTTGTTGGTGGCCGAGATCACCCGGACCACGACCGAGCGCGTGCGCACGGCGCCGAGGGGGCGCAGTTCGCCGGTGGCGAGCACGCGCAGGAGCATGGCCTGGGCGGCGGGAACCAGGTCGCCCACTTCGTCGAGGAAGATCACGCCGCCGTCGGCCTCTTCGAAGGCGCCGCGCCGGTCGCCGATCGCGCCGGTGAAGCTGCCCTTCACGTGGCCGAAGAGCTCGCTGACGGTGAGGTTGTCTTCCTGGAATTGCGGGCAGTTCACCGAGACGAACGGCGCGGGAGCGGGATCGCCGAACAGGTAGATGGCCTGGCCGATGCCCTCCTTGCCCACGCCGCTCTCGCCGGTGACGAGCACCGGTTCGCGGTACCGCGCCACCTTCTCGATCTTCGTGAGCAGGTCGACGAACGCCGGCGACCGGCCGACCAGATCGACGGCCTGCGCGCCGCCCCATCGCTCGGTCGAAATCCGGCGGATGCGCTGGGCGGGCTCCGACAGCCAATCCGTCATCGGCGCGCGATCGGCCGTGACATCGACGGTCGGCGGTGTCTTCGCGCGCATGCGGAACCTCGCGGGCCAGTGAGTCGAGGTGCGCCGCCGCGCGCCGCGCGCGACTGGCCGCGGAGCGGCCTCGGGCCGACTGACCCCGTCAGAGTGGCGGGAACGTCAGCCCGCGTACTTCGACCTCGTACTTCAGGGTCGGGCTGATGCTCGCGCACGGAAACAGGATGCCCGGCGCGTCGATGGTGTGCGAGGCGCCGGGCTGGAAGTCCTTGATGAAGTAGATCAGCGAGGCGACCGGTTCGGCGCCTGGCGGATTCGCGTACGCCGAGATCTTCAGCGTGACGTGGACCGGTACGCTGTTCCGGTTCACCGCCGTGCCCACGGCCCGACAGCAGCAGAGGCCCGGATTCTCGGTGGTGGGAGCGATCCCCAGCCCGCTGATCTGCACGTCGGCCAGCGACGGGCCCGTGGGCGTGACGTCGGCGCAGGCGGTGAGGGTCGTGGTCAGCCCCACTCCTGCAATCAGCAGCAGTGCCCTGCGCAAGGTGTCTGCGACCGTGGTCATGGCCCATCCTGGCGAGCGCCGGCGGGCCGCCACCTGCGGCGGGGAACGACGAACGCTCTTCCTGCCTCGAAACCACGTAAGGCTAGCACGCCCTGTGCAACCCGGGCAACCGCGTGCGGGCGGTCGGCGGGCTCCGACGCCGGGCGGGTTGCGCGGACTGGTCCGCGAGTCGCGGCCTGGGGCGTCGATGGTCGGGCCGGTCTTCCCGAAGGTTCGTACTCCCGTCGCCGGCGCGTCGCGCCTCGCGTGTCGGGGTGCGAAGATCCCGCGCCTACGGCTGAGGAGTCTGCTAGAATTCGCGGCGTTCGTCTCCAGGCAGCGGGCCACGGTCGTGGCGCGGATCGTCCACGGTGCCGGCCGAGGGTTCGAGCCCTGGAGACGGCGGTGTCCGCGTGCCGCGGCCGCCCGGTTTCCGGCGGCGGAGGCAGCGCCGGATACCGCCGGTCCGTCTTGCCGTAGTGAGGGTCTCACGATGACTCGTTCCTGCCCCCGACATGGTGTGGCGCTGATCGCCTGCGGACTGCTCGCCGCGGCGACCTCTGTCTTCGCGCAAGCCCCTTCGGCGGGCCCGCCGCCCGGCGGGACGGCACCGGCCGCGCCCGTCGTGCGGTTCGAACCCCAGGGCGTCGGGCTCCAGGAGGCCGTCCGGCTCACCCTGCAGCACGATCCGGCGCTCCAGCAGCAGCAGGCGGCGATCGACTTCCAGAAGGGCGTGGTCCAGCAGGAAGCCGGCGCCTTCGATCCGACGATCATCGCGAGCCTCTTCACCGAGTACCGTGTCCAGGAACTCACGCAGAGCCGCAAGGACTCGGAGCGTGAGAAGCGCGAGACGCTCGACCAGAGCATTGCGCAGCAGCGCACCGACCTCGCGCGGTCGCGCGACCTGCGGGACGCGCTCACCGCCGTCCAGAGCGCGCCGCCGGGCAGCGAGCAGCAGATGGCGCAGCTCACGGCCATCAGCCCGTCGCTGGCGGCCCAGGTCCGGACCTTCGACACGCTGATCGCGCGCGAGCCGGATCCGGCCGTGCGTGCGGATCTCGCGACCCAGCGCAACCAGTTCATCGCCGACCAGCTGGCGCGCGCGCGGAGCACGTTCGCGCAGAACGACCAGTTGCTGGCCGAGAACATCGTCCGGCGCCAGCGGCTGGGCGATCCGCCCGTGGACGAGTTCTTCTACCGGAACAACGTCAACGTGTCGTTCCAGAAGCTGTTCCGCTCGGGCGTCGGCATCGCGCCGTTCTTCGAGGGATCGATGGAAGGCACCAACTTCAAGGGCAAGGGCGGGGCGGCCGAGGATGGCGGCAAGGGCCTGAAGGACCTCTACACCCTGAAGGCGGGCGTCGGCCTGGCGGTGCCGCTGCTGCGGGGCCGCGGCGCCAGGGCGGTGGCGGCCCGCGAGCGCGCGGCGGCCATCGAGCAGCAGGCGTCCGAACTGCAGCTCTCGCACCAGCGGGCGGTGAGCACGCTGCGGACGGTCAACGCCTACTGGTCGCTGCGCGCGGCGCAGGAGAGTGTGGAGGTGGCGCAGCGCTCCGTCGAACTGCAGACGCGCATTGCGGAGCTCACCGACGGCCTCATCAAGGTGGGCGACCTGCCGGGCATCGAGTTGTCGCGCGCCCAGGCCGGCGTGGCCCGCGCGCGGGCCCAGTTCGAGGACGCGCAGCGCCGCTTGCGCACGGCGCGGATCGACCTGGCGACGGCGATGGGGCTGGGCACCACCGGCGAGGAGGCGACGCTGCCCAGTGCCAGCGACGGCTTCCCGGCGGTCGAGGCGGCGCCCGCGCTCACCCTGGACGGCCTGCCGGTGGACGGCCGCGCCGACCTCGCGGCGGCAGATCGGCGGCAGGCGGCGGGCCAGGTGGTGGCCGAGGGCGCGTCCACGGAACTGCGTTCGAAGCTCGATCTGACGGGGCGCGCCTATTACACCGCCCTCGACGAGTCGACGCTCAACAACACATGGGACCGCTGGGTGGGCCCGAGCGCCGACCTCAGCGCGGAGTACGAGAAGCCGCTCGGCAACAACCGGGCGAAGGGCGCGCTCGCCCAGGCCGAGGCCGATCTGCGCACGCGGCGCATCGCCTACGGCGACCTGCGGCGGCAGGCGCGGCTGCGCGCGCTGGCCGGCGTCACCTCGCTGCCCGCGGCCGTGGAGCGCGTGAAGCTGCAGCAGCAGGCCGCTGACCTCTACCAGCGTACGGTCGAGAGCGAGATCGAGCGCCTGAAGGCGGGCGAGTCCACCCTGATCGACACGCTGCTCACCGAGCAGCAGCAGACCGACTCGCGTCTGGGGCTGATAGCGGCCCGCCAGGAGCTGGCGCAACTGATCGCGCAGCTTCGCTACGAGTCGGGCACGCTGCTCGAGGGCGGGGCACCGACACTGCCGAGCCTGACGACGCCGCCGGCTGGCGTGGGGAGGTGAGCGTGGCCACCACCCGTTGGTGCGCGGCGGCGCTGCTCGCGCTGTCGATCGCGGTGCCGGCCTCCGCGCAGCAGGCGGCCCCGGCGACGGTGCAGGTGCCGGCGCACGACATCCTCACGGCGCGCGACTTCGCGCCGCCGGCCCCGCCCGCCTCACTCACGCTGGGAGACAGCGTGCGCCTGGCGCTGCTGCACGCGCCGGGCCTGGCCGCAGGCGTGCAGAGCGTTCAGGGCGCCATCGGCCGGGTGCAGCGCACGCGTGGCGCCTTCGACAGCGTGTTCCGCGTGGCGCCCGGCGTGCGGTTCGAGCAGACGCAGATCCGGCCGGAGTTCCGTGAGGCCGAGTTCCAGAACCGGCTCGGGCTCCGCGTGATCGCCGACGACTTCACCCTGCTCGAGCGCGCCTTCCGCGACCTCTTCAACCTGCCGGCCGGCGGATCGCCGCCGTGCCCGCGCGCGTTCCTCGGCCTGAACACCGACAGCGCGTTCACCACCGACTTCGTCGATCAGGCCGAGCTCTCGCAGATCGGCATCGACCGCGACATCTTCTTCCGGATCAACACCACGCTGGGCGGCCTGCAGAACCAGATCAACCTCGCCGACATCTGCTCGCTCGATCCCTACGCGCGAGAGGGCGACTCGCTGCTGGCGCGCTACCTGGCGAAGACCAACATCTCGGGTGGCGAGGCGCTGGCAGGCATCCTGCGCAGCACCGACCAGTTGCGGCGCGAGTTCTTCGGGTTCTCGGCCGAGCTGTCGGAGGCCATCGCGGCGCGGGCGCGCCTCGGGCTGGAGCGGCTCGGCCCGATCGCCGAGGACCAGTTGCGGCGGACCTTCACCTTCGAGGCGGCCTGGTCCCGCACCTGGCGCAGCGGCCTCGGGTTGAGCGCCGATCTCTCGCTGCAGACCGACGAGCAGGCGTACCGCGACCGTCCGCTGGATCCGGGTTTCGGGGGCCTCGGCATGCCGAACTCGTTCCCCTCGCGCGGGTCGGTCACCTTCAACATGCCGCTGGGGCGGGGGCTGGGCTCTTCGGCCGCCACCGCGCAGGAGCGCGCCGCCGCCATCGCCGTCGGCGCCGAGACCGATCGCCTGCGGCACGCCGTGTCGCAGACGGCCCTCAGCGCCACACTCGCCCACCTCAACGCCGTGGCGGCCGCACAGGTGGCGGCGATGCTGGCCGAGTCGGCCGAGCGGCAGAAACAGCTGGCCTCGATGGTCGAGCAACTGGTGACGGTGGGCGATGTCGCGCGGCTCGATCTCGATCGCGCGCAGGCCAGGGCCGTGCAGGTCGGATCGGCGGCCATCCGCGCGCAGGTCGATCTGATCAACGCGCGGGCCGGTCTCGCCGAGACGATCGGGCTCGACGCGGCGGGCGCGGCGTGGCCCGCGACGACCGACGGCTTCGCCGAGGTGCCGCCGGCGATCGACCTGTCGGTGGATGCGCTGGCCGAGACCGCACTGACGCGACGGCTCGATCTGCGCGGCGCCGAGCGGCAGGCCGCGGCGTCGGCGGCGCTCACGGCGGGCGCCTCGTCCGACCTGCGGCGGAAGTTCGACCTGTCGCTCACCGCGGGCCTGTCCAACCGCTACGAGAGCCCGTTCTTCCGCTACTTCGAGGACGAACGGTTCCCCATCTACTCGGATTTCGAGACGCCAGACCCGATCAAGTCGCCCGTGCGCTGGTACTCGGGCCGGGGCGTGTACCGCTCGCTGACGGGCCGGTGGGAGCCCTTCGTGTCGGCGCGCTTCAGCGTGGAGTTCCCGCTGGGCAACCACGCCGCCGAAGGCCGGTTCGCGCAGGCGCAGGCCACCGAACGCCAGAGCCGCATCCGCGCCGGCGATCTGCGGCGCACGATCCGGGCCAGCGTGCAGAGCGCCGCCGAGGCCGTGCGCAAGGCCGCCACCGTGGTGGCGCAGCGCCGCGATGCCGTGGCGCGCGACACCGACGCGCTGACGGGCGCCATGGAGCAGCTGCGCGCCGGCGAGATCACGGTGATCGACGTGCTGACGACCGAGGAGGCGCTCACCAACGACAAGGTGGCGCTCGCGCGGGCGGAACTGGTGTTCCACAGCACGATGGCCAGGCTGCGGTACGAGACGGGCGACCTGGTCGGCTGGGACGGCGAGGGGAGCGCGGCCGAGCGCGTCACCTTCGCCACGAGCCTGTTCACCCTGCCCGCGACGCGCTGACGCGGGCGTGGGCACGCGCGGCCGTGGGCACGCGCGGCCGTGGCGACCGAACCGGGAAGATCCGCAGCGACGACTGACATGGCCGAGAACAACCCGCTGTTCCGCAAGGCCGCCATGGACAAGCTCTCCTCGCCGGAGCGCCTGGACGTGGCGATGGAAGTGACCTCGCCCAAGGGCTGGGTTGCGCTGCTCACCGTGGCGGCGATGCTGGCGGGGGCGCTCGTCTGGAGCTGGTTCGGCAGCATGCCGAGCAAGGTGGACGGGCAGGGCATCCTCATCAGCGGCGGCGCCCTGCAGGAGATCCGGGCCACGGGCAGCGGCACGATTGCCCGCTTCGACGTGCGGGTGAACGACACGGTGAAGGCCGAACAGGTGGTCGGCGAGATCCGGCAGGTCGACTCGGCCGAGAACGTGAAGATGGCGCGCGAGCAGCTCGAGCAGGCGCAGCGCGACTCCTCGATGTCGAACATCGAGGACCAGGGCACGATGGCGCAGAACAGCGCGCGCATCTCGAGCCTGCGCGGCGAGATCGGCATGCTGCGCGCGCAGATCACCTCGCTCGAGGCCGATCTCAAGGCGCGCGAGGATCTGCTGAAGAAGGGGATGACGACGGCGGCGCGCGTGGAGCAGTTGCGGCAGCAGATCATCGCGACGCGCGGCAACATCTCGGGCCTCAACGGCCAGATCGACGCGCTCGCGGCGCAGAACGCGGGGATCTCGCAGCGCATCCGCGCCCGCCAGGGCCAGGTCGAGATGGCGCAGCAGAAGGTGCAGAGCGCGACGACGGTGGCGACCGCCACGGCACAGATCGTCTCGAACTTCACCGGCCGCATCATCGAGGTGAAGAAGGGCGCCGGCGAGACCGTACGCGCCGGCGACGTCGTCGCGGTGATCGAGCCGCCGTCGAACACCTTCGAGCCGGTGGTCTACGTCGACTCGAGCGTGGGCAAGCGCGTCCAGCCCGGCTTCGAGGCGCAGATCTCGCCGACCACCGTGAAGCGCGAGGAGTTCGGCTTCATGAAGGCGAAGGTGAAGTCCGTCAGCGAGTACCCCGTCGCCGCCGACACCGTGATCGCCACCACCGCCAACCCCGAACTGGCCAGGAGCCTGCTGCAGGGCGGGCCGAAGCTCGAGGTGCGCGTCGAACTGCAGCAGAACCCGCAGACGCCGAGCGGGTTCGAGTGGTCCTCGTACCCGGGCCCGCCGTTCCGGATCGCGAGCGGCACGCAGGTGTCGATGTCGGTGGTCGTC
>JBDIBB010000116.1:0-11484 GCA_039812685.1 Vicinamibacteraceae bacterium | reverse complement strand
GTGCGCCGCCCCGCCGGCCGGCGGCCCGCCGGGCGTGCCGCCCGCTGGCCCGGGGCCTCCCCGACGACCGGCGCGCGCCGAGGTGAATGCCTTACATGACCACCAGACAGCAACTCGAACACCTCCTCTCGACGCGCGTGCTCGTGCTCGACGGCGCCATGGGCACCATGATCCAGCGTCGCCGGCTGACGGAGGCCGACTTCCGCGGCGAGCGGTTCGCAGGACACCAGAGCGACCTGAAGGGCAACAACGATCTGCTCGTGCTGACGCGGCCCGAGGTGATCGCCGACATCCACCGCGCCTACTTCGACGCCGGCGCCGACATCGTCGAGACCAACACCTTCAACGCGACCTCGATTTCGCAGGCCGACTACGGCCTCGAGGCCCTGGCCTACGAGTTGAACCTCGCCGGCGCCCGTCTGGCCCGCGGCGTGGCGGCCGAGATCACCGCCGCGACGCCCGATCGGCCGCGATTCGTGGCCGGATCCATCGGTCCGACCAACCGGACGCTGTCGATTTCGCCCGACGTCAACGACCCGGCCAGACGCAGCGTGAGCTTCGACCAGATGCGCGGCGCCTATGCCGAGCAGGCGCGGGGGCTGCTGGACGGCGGCGTCGACCTGCTGCTGGTGGAGACCATCTTCGACACGCTCAACGCCAAGGCGGCGCTCGTGGCCATCCGCGACGAGTTCGATGCGCGCGGCGCCGAGGTGCCGGTGATGATCTCGGTCACCATCACCGATCGCAGCGGCCGGACACTGTCGGGTCAGACAGTGGACGCCTTCTGGGTGTCGATCGCGCACGCGCGGCCGCTCGCCGTCGGCATCAACTGCGCGCTGGGCGCACGCGACATGCGGCCGTATCTGGCCGAGCTGGCGCAGGTGGCCACCTGTCACGTGAGCTGCTACCCGAACGCCGGGCTGCCCAATGCCTTCGGCGAGTACGACGAGGCGCCCGAGGAGACCGCGAGGCTGCTGCGCGAGTTCGCCGAGGCCGGCCTGGTCAACCTCGTCGGCGGCTGCTGCGGCACCACGCCCGACCACATCCGCGCCATCACGGAAGCCGTACGCGGCGCGCCAGTCCGGGCCATTCCCGAGCCGCCAGGCGGCGTCGCGCGGTTCAGCGGGCTCGAAGCGCTCACGATCCGCCATGACTCCAACTTCCAGATGATCGGCGAGCGCACCAACATCACCGGATCGAAGAAGTTCGCCCGGCTGGTGAAGGCCGGCGACTTCCAGGCGGCCGTTGACGTGGCGGTGGAGCAGGTGCGCGGCGGCGCCAACATCCTCGACGTGAACATGGACGAGGGCATGCTCGACTCCGAGCAGGCCATGACCACGTTCCTGAACCTGCTGGCCACCGAGCCGGAGGTGGCGCGCATCCCGTTCATGATCGACAGCTCGAAGTGGTCGGTGCTCGAAGCGGGCCTCAAGTGCGTGCAGGGCAAGCCGCTGGTCAACTCGATCAGCCTGAAGGACGGGGAGGACGAGTTCCTGCGCCGCGCCGCGATCGCGCGCAAGTTCGGGGCGGGCCTCGTGGTGATGGCCTTCGACGAGACCGGCCAGGCCGATACCGTGGAGCGGAAGGTGGCGATCTGCCAGCGGGCCTACGCCCTGCTGACGGGCCGGCTGGGCGTCGATCCGCACGACATCGTCTTCGATCCCAACGTGCTCGCCGTGGCCACCGGGCTCGAGGAACACAACGCCTACGCGAAGGCGTTCATCGACGCCACGCGGGAGATCAAGATCGCCTGCCCGGGCGCTCGCGTCAGCGGCGGCATCAGCAACCTCTCCTTCTCGTTTCGCGGCAACGACACGGTGCGCGAGGCGATGCACTCGGCCTTCCTGTATCACGGCATCCGCGCCGGCCTCGACATGGGCATCGTCAACGCCGGCCAGCTCGCGGTGTACGAGGACATCCCAGCCGATCTGCTGGAGCGCGTCGAGGACGTGCTGTTCGACCGCCGGCCCGACGCCACGGAACGGCTGGTCGAGTTCGCCAATTCCGTGCAGGCGCGAGGGCCGAAGACCGAGGCCGAACTCGAGTGGCGGCGCCTGCCGGCGGAGCAGCGTCTCGCGCACGCGCTGGTCCACGGCATCCTCGACTTCCTCGAGGCCGACCTCGAGGAGGTGCGCGGCCGCCTCCCCCGACCGATCGAGATCATCGAGGGGCCGCTGATGGACGGCATGCGCACGGTCGGCGACCTCTTCGGCGCCGGGAAGATGTTCCTGCCCCAGGTGGTCAAGAGCGCGCGCGCGATGAAGAAGGCCGTGGCGTTTCTCGAGCCTTACATGGAGGCGGAGAAACAGGGCGGCGCCTCCAACGGCCGCATCCTGCTCGCCACGGTGAAGGGCGACGTCCACGACATCGGCAAGAACATCGTCGGCGTCGTCCTCGGGTGCAACGGGTACGAGGTGCTCGATCTGGGCGTGATGGTGCACGCCGACCGGATCCTCGACGCGGCGGTGGCGCACGAGGTGGATGCCGTCGGGCTCAGCGGCCTGATTACGCCGTCGCTCGACGAGATGGTCTTCGTCGCGCAGGAGATGACGCGGCGCGGCTTCACGCTGCCGCTGCTGATCGGCGGCGCCACGACCAGCCCGCAGCACACCGCGGTGAAGATCGCGCCGGCCTACCACGGGATCACCGCGCACGCGCTGGACGCCTCGCGAACCGTGAGCGTGGTGGCGAGCCTGTTCGACGCGCGGCAGCGCCCGGCCTTCGAGCAGGAGACCCTCGCGCAGCAGGAACGCCTGCGCGCGCAGCACGGCGCGCGGCAGCGGCAGCCGCTGCTCAGTTATGAAGCGGCACGCGCCAACCGCCTCGCGCTGCCGTGGCGGCAGGACGAACTGCCGCAGCCGTCCTTCCTCGGCCGCCGGGACGTGTCGGTGCCGCTGGCCGAGCTGGTGCCCTACATCGACTGGACCTTCTTCTTCCACGCCTGGGAACTGAAGGGCCGGGTGCCGCAGATCTTCGAGCATCCCGGCCATGGCGCCGCGGCCCGGGAACTCTACGAGCAGGGGCAGGACCTGCTGGCCCGCATCGTGCGCGACGGCTCGCTCACCGCGCGCGGCGTGTACGGTTTCTGGCCGGCAGCCAGCGACGCCGACGACATCGTCTTCTTCGACCCGGCGACGCCGGATCGCGAACTCGTGCGCTTCCCGATGCTGCGCCAGCAGGGCGTGATGGCCGACGACAAGCCCAACCGCTCGCTCGCCGACTTCGTCGCGCCGCGTGAGCTGGGGCTGCGCGATCACGTCGGCGCCTTCGCCGTGACGGCCGGCTTCGGCGCCGACGCGCTGGTCGCGGGCTACCAGGCCGACCGTGACGACTATTCGGCGATCATGGTGAAGACGCTCGCGGATCGGCTCGCGGAGGCCTTCGCCGAGTGGCTGCACGCCCGCGTGCGGCAGGACTGGGGGTACGGCGAGGGCGAAGCGTTCACGCCCGAGGACCTCGTGGCCGAACGCTACCGGGGCATCCGGCCGGCCTTCGGCTACCCGGCGTGCCCCGACCACTCCGAGAAGTTCCGCCTCTTCGACCTGCTGGAGGCGCGCGCCTGCGGCCTCGACCTGACCGAGAGCGGGATGATGACACCCGCGGCCAGCGTCAGCGGCCTCTACTTCCACCACCCGTCGGCCCGCTATTTCATGGTGGGACGCGTGGGTGAGGATCAGGTTCGCGACTACGCCCGCCGGTGCCGGACACGACTCGAGACAGCCGAGCGCTGGCTGACTCCCAACCTGGGCTACGATCCGTCGGCACGCCCGGCCCCTGTCGCCGGGGATCGCCCGTAGGAGCACGCATGGCCTTCGAGATCAAGACGGTCGATGGCGTGACCGTCGTCGAACCGACGCACGGTCGCATCGACATGGAGACGTCAGCCGCGTTCAAGACGGCGCTCGACCAGTTGCTGGCCTCGGGCGAGAAGCGCGTCGTGCTGAACCTGTCACAGGTCACGTTCATGGACAGCGCCGGGCTCGGGGCCATCATGTCCCTGTTCCGCCGGATCAACGGTGACGGCAGCCTGCACGTCTGCGGACTGCATCCCCGCATCAAGACGCTGTTCGACATCACGCGCCTGACGCGCGTCATCGGCATCCACGACACCGAGCCGGAAGCGGTCTCGGCCGCGCAGGGCTGAGGCAGGGGCATCGTGCGGAACTGGATCGTCACGGGTGGCGCCGGGTTCATCGGCTGCAACTTCGCACGCCTGGCCATCGCCGAGCGTCCGGACGTTCGCGTGGTCGTGTTCGACAAGCTCACCTACGCGGGCAATCTCGCCTCGCTCGCCGACGTCGCGGCGCACCCGCGCTATGCCTTCGTCGAGGGCGACATCGCCAGGCCGGCGGACGTCGCACGCCTGTTCGCCGCCTTTCCTCCGGCGGCGGTGATCAACTTCGCCGCCGAGAGCCACGTCGACCGGTCGATCGATGGCCCGGGCGCCTTCGTCCAGACGAACGTCGTCGGCACCTTCGAACTGCTCGACGCAAGCCGGCGCCTGTTCGCCACGCTCGCCGGGCCCGAGCGGGAACGGTTCCGCTTCCTCCACGTGTCCACCGACGAGGTCTACGGCACGCTGGGCGCCACGGGCGCGTTTTCCGAAGAGACGCCGTACGCGCCCAACTCGCCCTACGCCGCCAGCAAGGCGGCCGCCGATCACCTGGTTCGCGCCTGGTCGCACACCTACGGCCTGCCCGCGATCGTCACCAACTGCTCGAACAACTACGGCCCCTGCCAGTTCCCGGAGAAACTGGTTCCCCTGATGCTGCTCAACGCGCTGGAGGGCAGGGCGCTGCCCATCTACGGGGATGGCGGCAACGTGCGCGACTGGCTGTTCGTCGACGATCACTGCCGCGGCATCCTGCTGGCGCTCGAACACGGCCGGCCCGGCGAGAAGTACAACATCGGGGGCGGCAACGAGCGCACCAACCTCGAGATCGTCGACGAGATCTGCGCGCGCCTCGAAGCGCGCGCGCCCGCCCGCGAGAACCCGGCCCTGCGCGCCCGCGGGCTCTCGGCCTACCGTGAGCTGCGGGCGTTCGTGCCCGATCGGCCCGGCCACGATCGCCGCTACGCGATCGATGCGTCGAAGATCCGCGCCGAACTGGGCTGGCGGCCGCGGCACGACTTCACGTCCGGGCTGGACCGCACGATCGCGTGGTACCTGGAGAACCGCGCCTGGTGCGAGACGGTGCAGCAGGGACGCGACGCCCGCGAGCGGCTGGGGCTGGGCGCGCCGTAGCGATCGGGACCAGCCGCGCCGGTCCGGCCGCCGCACGGGCGGCGCGGCGCTTGACAGGCCGCGGCGCTCGTGTGACACTCCATCCGGATAAGCGGATGGAACGCGTCGGACGATCCCCCCTCCTCGACCAGATGGCTGCCGCCACCGATCCGTTGCGGGGCCGGCTGCTGCTGATCCTCGACGGACAGGAGCTGACGGTGTCGGAGTTGTGCGACATCCTCCAGTTGCCGCAGTCCACGGTCAGCCGTCACCTCAAGACGCTCGCCGACAGCGGCTGGATCGGGTCGCGCCGCGAGGCCACGAGCCGCTACTACACGCTGGAACCCGGCGGCCTGGCCCAGCCGGCGAGGCAGATCTGGTTCGTGTTGCGCGAGGAACTGGCCGCGGGCCCGGCAGCCCGGCAGGACGACCGGCGCCGGAAGCGGGTGCTGGCCGCCCGGCGGACGACCTCGGAGGAGTTCTTCTCGTCGGCGGCTGGCGAGTGGGATCGGCTGCGCGAGGAGTTGTTCGGTCGCGCAAGCCATCTGCGATTCACCGCCGGCTGGCTCGATCCCCGGTGGACCGTGGGCGACCTCGGCTGCGGGACCGGACACGTGACGGAGGCCATTGCGCCCTTCGTCGGGCGGGTGATGGCCGTCGACGCCTCGCGCGAGATGCTGGACGCCGCCCGCGCGCGCCTGGCCGGGCATCGCAACGTCGTCCTGCGGCGCGGGACGCTGGAGAGCCTTCCGCTCGAGGACGCCTCGCTCGACGCGGCGATGCTCGCCCTCGTGCTGCATCACGTGCCGGATCCGGCACGGGTCTGCGCCGAAGCGGCGCGCGTGCTCAAGTCGGGCGGGCGCCTCGTCGTGGCCGACATGCTGCCACACGAGCGCGACGAGTACCGCCAGGCCATGGGACACGTCTGGATGGGCTTTGCCCCGGAGCAGGTCGAGCGCCTGCTGAAGGCGGGCGGGTTCGAGGCGGTGCGGGTTCACGCGCTCGAGCCGGAGGCCGGTGTCAAGGGACCCGCGCTGTTGGTCGCGACCGCGGCGCGCGCCACGCGCGCCGCCCACCACGTCGCGGCAGACCGTCGCCAGGCCGCGGCGAGTGCGGCCTCTGCGTGAACGGCGCCAGATCGGGCGCATGGGAATTCGACAGGCACGAACACTCGGCAACTGACAGACAGGACAAGGAGCACTCGATGAGCGTGGTCGTGGAGACCGTGCACGCGTTCGACGCCGCAGCAAAGGCCGGCCGCGTGCCCTACAAGGTGAAGGATCTTTCCCTGGCCGACTTCGGCCGGCAGGAAATCCGGCTGGCCGAGCACGAGATGCCCGGCCTGATGGCGCTGCGCGCGCGCTACGAGGGGCAGAAGCCGCTGGCCGGCGCCCGCATCATGGGCAGCCTGCACATGACCGTGCAGACCGCGGTGCTCATCGAGACGCTCGACGCGCTCGGCGCCGACGTGCGCTGGGTCTCGTGCAACATCTTCTCGACGCAGGATCACGCCGCCGCGGCCGTTGTCGCCGGGCGTCCCGAAACCGGTGGCACCGCGCAGGCTCCCAGGGGGATTCCCGTCTTCGCCTGGAAGGGGGAGACCCTCGAAGACTACTGGTGGTGCACGGTCGAGGCACTGCTGTGGCCCGACGGCCGGGGGCCCTCGCTGATCGTCGACGATGGCGGCGATGCGACGCTGTTCGTGCACAAGGCAGCGCAGTTCGATCGCGAAGGGCACGTGCCCGACTTCGACCCCGACGCCGAGCCGGCGGAGTGGGGCGTCATCCTCGACCGCATCCGCCGTGAACTGCAGGCGCGGCCCGGCGTCTGGCCCGGCGTGGCCGCCGGCATCAAGGGGGTCTCCGAAGAGACCACCACCGGCGTGCACCGGCTCTACGAGATGACCGCCGCCGGCACGTTGCGGTTCCCCGCCATCAACGTCAACGACTCGGCCACCAAGAGCAAGTTCGACAACCTCTACGGCTGCCGGCACTCCCTCGTGGACGGCCTGAACCGCGCCACCGACGTGATGCTCTCGGCCAAGGTGGCCGTGGTGTGCGGGTACGGCGACGTGGGCAAGGGGTGCGCCCAGGCGCTCAAGGGGCAGGGCTGCCGCGTCGTGGTCACCGAGATCGATCCGATCTGCGCGCTGCAGGCGGCGATGGAGGGCTACCAGGTCGCCACCCTCGAGGACATGGTGGGGACGGCCGACATCTTCATCACGGCGACCGGCAACAAGAACGTGATCACCGTCGATCACATGAAGCGGATGAAGGACAAGGCGATCATCGGCAACATCGGCCACTTCGACAACGAGATCGACATGGCCGGCCTCGCACGCATCGAGGGCGTGCGGCGCGTGAACATCAAGCCGCAGTTCGACGAATGGGTGGTGCCGGCGCACGATGGCCGCGACAGCCATGGCATCCTCGTGCTGGCCGAGGGGCGGCTGCTGAACCTCGGATGCGCCACCGGTCACCCGTCCTTCGTGATGTCCTCGTCGTTCACCAATCAGGTGATGGCACAGCTCGACCTGCACCTGAGCGCCTCGGGCCAGGACACGCTGTCGGGAACGAAGTACGCGGAGAACAGGGTCTACATCCTGCCGAAGAAGCTCGACGAGGAGGTGGCGCGGCTCCATCTCGAGAAGCTCGGCGTGAAGCTCACGGTGCTGTCGAAGGAGCAGGCCGAGTACATCGGCGTGCCCGCCGAAGGCCCCTTCAAGTCACCGCACTACCGCTACTGACGCCTGGCAGGCGGCCGGCGGCAGGACGTGGTCCCGCCGCCGGCCCGTGACAGCCGGATCTACAATCGGTCAGGATGACTGGCCGCGCGCGATCCACGATGTGCCTGGGGCTGGCCCTGCTGGCGCTGGCGGCCCCGGCGGCGCGAGGCCCGCAGCCCGAGCCCCGGCAGCCCGTGTTCCGTGCGGGCGTGCGGGTGGTGCGCGTGGACGTCAGCGTCACCGGGCGCCGGGACACGCCCGTCACCGATCTCACCGCTGCCGACTTCACCCTCGAGGAGGACGGCGTACCGCAGGCGATCGACTCGGCGCAGTTCGTCCGGCTCGACGGCCGGCGAGGCCCAGGCGACGAGGACTCCCTCCAGATCCGCTCGCGCGAGCACGGCGAGGCGGAGGCCGCCCGCGACGACGTGCGGCTCTTCGCCATCTTCTTCGACGACTACCACGTGGACAGGCTGCCGGGCGTCACCGTCCCGATGCGCGCGGCGCTCGAGCACTTCATCCGCGGGCTTGGGCCCAACGATCTCGTCGTCCTCATGGATCCGCTCACGCCGCTGAGCGCGCTGCGCTTCACGCGCGATCAGGCGGCGCTCCTCGATCAGGTACGCAAGTGGGAGGGGCGGCAGGGCGAACTGTTTCCGATCCGCAGCCCGCTCGAGGAAGGCCAGGCCTACGCGCACAACCGGGCGATGGTGCGTGCCGAGGTGACGCTCTCGGCGCTCAACGCGCTCGTCACGTACCTGGGCGGCCTGCGCGACGGCCGTTCGTCGGTGATCTTCGTGAGCCAGGGACCAGCCACCTTCTTCGGGACCGACGGCAACCTCGAGGATCAGATGCGCGAACTGCTGCGCAACGCGTCGCGTGGCAACGTGGCCATTCACGCGCTCGACCCGAGGGGGCTCGGCGACAGCGGCCGCGGCGGCGATCGCGACACACTGCTCCGCCTCGGCTACGAAACCGGCGGACGGCCCATCGTCAACACCAACGGCCTGGACCGTGGGCTCGACAAGGTCGTCGCGTTCGCGAGCGCCTACTACCTCCTCGGGTACACGCCCACGCGTGACGCCGACGACGGCAGGTTCCACAGGATCTCGGTCAAGGTGAAGCGGCCGGGCATCGAGGTGCTGGCGCGGCGCGGTTACTGGGCGCCATCGGCCGAGGCCGTCAGGGCGGCGATGCTCGAGGCCGTGCAGCCGGTGACGCCCGCCGTGGCCGAAGCGTTCGAGCCGATGGCCGCGTCGCGCAACGGGCGCGTCGCCGATCTGTGGGTCGGCATCCGGCCGGCGGTCTCCGGCCCCGCACGGGCGAGTGTCACCTGGGAGCCGGCCGCCAGCGCGCCGCCCGCAGCGCCGGCGCCGAGGGCCCTGATCGTGGAGTTGCTCGACCGTGGGACCGGCGAGGCGCTGGGCGATCCGGTGACCATCGTCAGCAGCAGCGGCATCGTCGGGATGGCAGGCGTCGCCGGCTTCGATCTGCCCCAGGGTCCGACGTCGATCCGGCTGACGGCGCTCGGCACCGGAGACGAGGTGCTCGATCGGTGGACGCAGCCGGTGGAGGTTCCCGCCGTGCCAGCCGACGGCCTGCCGCTGGCGACGCTGGAGTTCAGACGGGCACGGTCGGCGTTCGAGATGCGCGCGCTCAGGGACATGCCGGACGCCGCGCCGGCGGCCAGCCGCCGGTTCGTGCGAACCGACCGCGTGCAGGTCCGCGTACCGTTGCCGGACCTGCAGCCCGCCCCCGTGGTCGAGGCCGGACTGTTGAACACGGGTGGCCAGCGTCTCGCGTCGCTCGCCGTCGAGACGTCCGATGGACGCGCCACGTTCGAGCTGCCGCTCACCAGCCTCGTGCCGGCCGCTTACCTCGTGCGAGTCCGGATCACCGCCGGCCAGCGGTCGGTCGAGCAGCTGGCCGCGTTCGAGCTGATCCCGTAACGCGGGCGCGGTCTCGGACGTGCGTCATCTCGTGCGCCGGAACAGCACCTTCAGCGTCACCTCGTCCTCGCCCCGCTTGACCACGAAGGTCGCGGCGTCGCCCCATTCCTTCCGCGCCATCAGCCTGTTGAACGATTCGCGACCGGTGATCGGCTCGCCGTCCATCGACACGAGCACGTCCCTGGGCCGGAAGCCCGCCTGGGCCGCCAGTGAGTCCTTCTCGACCAGGATGATCTCCCGCTCGGCCTCGGCCGGCTCGGTCCGGGTGGAGATCCCGAGGCGCGGGAACTCGCTGTCGGTCTCGGCAGGGAGCCCCCAGACGTAGTCGGCGTAGGAGGCGCGGACCTGCGGGATGTCGCGGCCCGCCTGCGTGGTCACCGGCACCGGGATCAGCGTGCCGACGCCGCCGTCCAACCACTGGCGCGCCTGCATGGCGATGCCGATGCCATAGGCGACGTGCCCCGATCCGACCAGCACCACCATGATGGCCTTCGGATCGTCGACGGCCTTCAGCGCCTGCACGGCGTTGAAACCCATGGTCGCGTCCCACGTGGCCTGGGCCGATGCGAAGCTCTTGAGCATCTCCTCGCTGGCCGCGCCGTGTCCCACGCCGCCGCCGTCATCGAAGGAGGCCCTGAAATAGGCGAGGTGCTCGGGATCGTCGAACTTGATCTGCGGCGGCATGTACTTCGCCTGGTCGGGAGTGAGCCCCTTCACGCCCTGCTTGCGCACGGCCTGCACCACCTCGCGGGGTGCGTTCAGGGCGTACATCGGCAACCGGTGCTCGCGCGCGAAGAGGAAGATGTCGCGGTAGAAGCCCCAGTGGTAACCCCAGTATTCGTACCAGCGCGAGCCGCGGATGAACTCGTCCTCCGACAGCTTGCCCGCGCTCCACTGATCGAGGAACGGCTGTTGCGGCGTCGGGTACATCTCCAGTCCGACCAGCACCCGCCGGCCGGCCGCGTGCAGCGCACGGATCATGCGGTACTGCGCGCGGTGGAAATCCATCGACGTGTGCGTCTCGCCGATCAGCAGCAGCCGGATGCCGTCCATCCGCGCGGCGGCCTCCTCGGGCGTCAACGCATCGCCCGTGCGCGTGTCGATCACCGTATCGAGCCGCACCGGCGCGTACTTCGCCTTGCGCACCGGATCGCCGATTTCCAGATCGTAGATCTTCGGGAGGGTGTCTTCGGCGCGCGCGGCCGGCGCCAGCATCGTCAGGACCAGGAGGCCCCGAAACAGTCGCTTCATTGCGTACACCAGTCCTGTCGTCGTGATGGCCCCTGGCGGAGTGCCGTGGGTCCGCGGACGCTGTGAGTCATCGGCGGCTCAGCTCTCGAGCAGCAGGTGGCCGGGGTCCTCGATGAACTCCTTCACCCGCACGAGGAACTGCACCGCCTCGAGTCCGTCCACGATGCGGTGGTCGTAGGTGAGCGCCACGTACATCATGGGCCGGATCTCGACGAGCCCGTTCACCGCGATCGGCCGTTCCTCGATCTTGTGCAGGCCCAGGATGCCCACCTGCGGCGGGTTGATGATCGGCGTCGAGAGCAGGGATCCGAACACCCCGCCGTTGGTGATCGTGA
>JBDIBB010000115.1:0-11545 GCA_039812685.1 Vicinamibacteraceae bacterium | reverse complement strand
CCTGGTGCCCTGACGCCGGCCCGCGCGATTCGCCTGCACCCGCCGTGGCGCAGAGCATCGCCTCCCGTCTGGCGGCCCGGGACGTGGCGCCACCGGCCGCGCGGTCAACGGAAGGCGCTATGATGCGGGCGCCCCCGGGAGTTGCGCCATGAGTGCAGGTGCGCGCCACGATGCTCGCGGGATTCGCCATCGGCGTCACTGGCCTGTCGCTGGCCATCGCCGGCGTCGCGCTCGACGCGGGGGTACACGTTCCCCCTGGCGCACGCGGTCAACGGCAGCAGGCCGCCACCGCGCCCTCCGCCCAAACGCCCGCCAACCGGCGTGCCGGGGCGGCGGCCGCCGCCCAGGCCGAGGCCTGGATCGCCCGGACGCTGGCGGCGATGAGCCTCGACGAGAAGATCGGCCAGATGATCGTCTCGTCGTTCGAATCGAGCTTCGTCAGCACGGACTCCGACCTCTTCGAGTCGCTGCGCGATCGCGTGACGAACCTGAAGGTGGGCGGCCTGTACGTCTTCGGCGCGTCGGATCCGCTGCCGCAGCTGCTGCTGGAACCGGCCCCGCCGGGCGGCGGGCGGCGCGGCGGCCCACTGGCGACGGCCGTCCTGCTCAACCGCCTGCAGTCAATCGCCGCCGTCCCGCTGCTGACCTCGGCCGACTTCGAGGGGGGCGTCGGCTACATCTGGTGACCATGCTCTTCGGCAGTCCCTGCACGGCGCTGGCGCTGGAGAAGATGCCCAGCGTGCTGGTGGCGTACGAGGTGGGCGACGTGGCGGAAATGGCGGTGGCCAGGGCCCTGCTGGGCGAGGCCCCCATCGGCGGCCGGTTGCCCGTCACCCTCGGGAAGTTCCCGTTCGGCCACGGGTTGACGCGGACCGCCGCATCTGCTGCCGCCCGCTGAACCCCTCGGGGCGAACTGGCACCGTTCTGGCAGTCTGTGCATAGCTGACCTCGCGGCTGCCGGGTTTCCGGCGGCCGCGTCGGAACCCACGGCCGCCCGGGAACCACCGCCGGGCGGCCACCTCATTCCCTGCGGACACAGTTCATCGCGGAGGACGGCACTGATGGCGAAGTACAGGATTGCGTGGCTGCCTGGCGACGGGATCGGACAGGACGTGATGGCGGCGACGCGCACCGTGCTCGACCGCGTCGGCCTCGACGCCGATTACATCCACGGCGACATCGGCTGGGAGTTCTGGTGCACGGAGGGCGATGCCCTGCCCCGGCGCACGCTCGACCTGCTGGGCTCGGTGGACGCGGCGCTGTTTGGCGCCATCACGTCCAAGCCCATCCGCGAGACCGAGAAGGATCTGGTGCCGGCGCTGCAGGGCCGGGGGCTCGTCTACCGCTCGCCGATCGTCCGCATGCGGCAGATCTTCGACCTCTACGTCTGCCTGCGCCCGTGCAGGGCCTACCCGCAGAACCCGCTCAATTACAAGGAAGGCATCGATCTCGTCGTCTTCCGCGAGAACACCGAAGACCTTTACGCGGGCGTCGAGTTCCCGACGGTTCCCGACGCGCTGCGCGACGCGCTGCTCGAGCTCTCGCCCAACTTCAAGGCCTTCAAGGACGTGCCCACGTCGGACTACGCCGTGTCGTGCAAGATCAACACGAAGAAGGGCTCCGAGCGGATCGTCCGCGCGGCCTTCGAGTTCGCGCGCGCCTTCGGCCGCCGGAAGGTCACCGTCGTGCACAAGGCCAACGTGGTGCGCGCCACCGACGGCCTGTTCCTCGAGGCGGCCCGCCGCGTGGCGAAGGACTTCCCCGACATCGCCATCGACGATGCCAACATCGACGCCATCACGATGTGGCTGCTGAAGAACCCGTTCAATTACGACGTGCTGGTGGCGCCGAACCTCTACGGCGACATCGTCTCCGACCTGTGCGCGCAGATGGTGGGCGGCCTCGGCTTCGGCTGCTCGGGCAACATCGGCGAGAAGCTCGCGGTGTTCGAGCCCACCCACGGATCGGCGCCGAAATACGCCGGTCAGAACAAGGTGAACCCGATCGCGACGATCCTCGCGGCGAAGATGATGCTCGACTGGCTGGGCGAGAGCGAAAAGGGCGCGCGGCTCGAGGCGGCCGTCGCGGCGGTGGTGGCCGAGGGCCAGGTGCGCACCTACGACATGGGCGGCGCGGCGACCACGCTCGAGATGGGCGAGGCCATCGCCGGGAGGCTGTGATGACCCGCATCGTCCTCCACGAGGTGGGCCCGCGCGACGGGCTCCAGATGGAACGCGCGGTGGTGCCCACCGACGTGAAGGAGGGCTGGGTCCGGCGGACGATCGCCGCCGGCATCGACATCGTGCAGGTCGGGTCGTTCGTGCACCCCGAGAAGGTGCCGCAGATGGCCGACACCGACCTGCTGTTCCGCAGGCTGTCGGCCGATCGGCCCGAGGGCGGTGTGCTGTCGGGCCTGGTGCTCAACGAGAAGGGCCTCGAGCGCGGCCTGACGTGCGGCGTCGAGATGTTCTGCATGGGCGCATCGGCCAGCGACACGCACAGCCGCAGGAACACGGGGATGGGCACCGAGGAGGCCGTCGGCCGCATCATCGCCATGGCGAAGGAGGCCGTGGCCGCGGGCAGGACGGTGCAGGTCTCGGTGCAGTCTGCCTTCGGCTGCGGGTTCGAGGGTCCCATCCCGGAGGCGCGCGTGCTCGGCATGGTGGGCCAGTACCTCGACGCGGGGTTCCGGCAGATCAGCCTCGCCGACACCGCCGGCCACGCCCATCCCGCACAGGTGGAGCAGTTGTGCGACGCCGTGAGGGCCCTGGCGCCCGACGTGGAGTGCACCTGCCACTTCCACAATACCTACGGCCTCGGCATGGCCAACGTCTACGCAGCGCTGCGGGCCGGCGCCACCTCGATCGAAGCCTCGTTTGCCGGCCTCGGCGGCTGCCCGTTCACGAAGGTGGCGGCAGGCAACGTGGCCACCGAGGACGTGGTGCACGCGCTGCAGCGGCAGGGCGTGCGCGAGGACGTGGACCTCGACGCGCTCATCGGGATCGCGCGCGACGTGGCAGCGCACTTCGGCCGTGAGCTGCCCGGCTACGTCCACCGGACGGGCCCCATCGCCGTGAAGGAGCGGACATGACCCAGCCGATGCTGAAGGGCGTTCGCGTGCTCGACCTCACCAACGTGCTGTCGGGCCCGTTCGCCACGCTGCACCTGGCGCTGCTCGGCGCCGAGGTGATCAAGATCGAGAACCCGAAGGACGGCGACCTCGCGCGCAAGCTCGGCATCCTGCCGCAGCTCAACGAGCAGCTGATGGGCACCAGCTTCCTGGCGCAGAACGCCAACAAGAAGTCGGTGACGCTCAACCTGAAGCCGGCCGAGGGCAAGGCGGTGCTCAAGCGTCTGGTGGAGACCGCCGACGTCCTGGTGGAGAACTACCGGCCCGACGTGATGGATCGGCTGGGTCTGGGCTACGCGACGCTGTCGGCCATCAACCCGCGCCTGATCTACTGCGGGATCTCGGGCTTCGGCAAGACCGGGCCCGACGCCCTCAAGCCCGCCTACGATCAGATCATCCAGGGGCTGAGCGGCGTGATGGCCGTCAACGGCGACGAGCGGCTCAACCCGCTGCGCGCCGGCTTCCCCGTCTGCGACACGGTCGGCGGGCTCAACGCGGCGTTTGCCGTCATGGCCGCGCTCTTCCACCGGGAGCGCACGGGCGAAGGGCAGTTCATCGACGTCGCGCTGCTCGACTCCATCATGCCGACCATGGGCTGGGTGGCGGCCAACCTGCTGATCGGCGGGCAGGCGCCCGTGCTGATGGGCAACGACAACTTCACGGCCGCACCGTCGGGCACCTTCCGGACGCAGGACGGCCACGTGAACATCGCCGCCAACAAGCAGGAACAGTGGGAGGCGCTGTGCGACGAGCTCGGGCTGGCCGAGCTGAAGACCGACCCGCGCTTCCAGAAGCGCGACGTGCGGAAGAAGAACCGTACGGATCTGACGCCGCTCATCGAGGCGCAGCTCGTCGGGCGACCTACCGCCGAGTGGGTGGAGCGCCTCAACGCACGCGACATCCCGACGGGCGCCATCCTCTCGCTGGAGGACGCCCTGCGTCAGCCGCAGGTGGCGCACCGCCAGGCGCTGGAGCAGGTGCCGGTGGAAGGCATCGGCACGCTGCCGCTCTTCGGGCTGACGGCGAAGTTCGGCCGGGGCCACGGGCACATCCAGGCGCCGCCGCCGCGGCTGGGCGCGCACACGCGCGAGATCCTGGGCCAGGCGGGCTACTCCGGCGCGGAGATCGACGGGTTGAAGGAGAAGGGGATCGTGTAGGGCTTGGGGCTTGGGGCTTGGGGCTTGGGGCTTGGGGCCTGGGGGCCAGGCCCCAGGCCGGCTGCGAAGGGATCACCAATGGGAATGACCTACATCCAGAAACTGCTGGCGCGGGCCGTCGGACAGCCCGACCTGCGCGTGGGCGACGTCGTGGAGCCACGCGTCGACCTGGCGATGAGCCACGAGAACGGCGCGCTGGTGCTCAACCAGTTCAGGGAGATCTTCAAGGGCACGGATCGCGAGGCGAGGGTGTGGGATCCCTCGCGCATCGCCATCATCTTTGACCACCGCGTGCCTGCCGAATCCTCCAAGACGGCCAGCAACCAGAAGAAGGTGCGCGAGTTCGTCGAGGCGCAGGGCATCACGAAGTTCCACGACATCCGCGGCGACGGCGGCGGCATCTGCCACCAGATCCTGCCCGAGAACGGCTACGTGCGGCCGGGCGCGGTGGTGGTCGGCACCGACAGCCACACGACGACGCACGGCGCGCTCGGCGCGTTCGCCTTCGGCATCGGCGCCACTGAGATGGCATCGGTGTGGACGCTGGGCAGCATCCTCAACGTCGAGGTGCCCGCCACCATCAGAGTGAACGTGTCGGGCCGGCTGGCCAAGGGCGTCTACCCGAAGGACGTGATCCTGCACCTGATCGGCCGGCTCACCGCCGAGGGTGCCAACTTCAAGGTGATCGAGTTCCACGGCGAGGCGATCCGCGCCATGGCCACGTCAGGGCGTCTGGTGCTCTGCAACATGACGGTGGAGGCGGGCGCCACGGGAGGCGTCGTGCCGCCCGATGAGGAGACGGTGCGGTACCTGCGCGAGGAGGCGGGCGTCACCGGCGACCTCGACCTGTTCGGCCCCGATGCCGACGCCGTCTACGAACGCGTGGTCGAGATCGACGGCAGTGCGCTCGCGCCGCAGATCGCCTGCCCGCACACGGTCGACAACGTGAAGCCCGTCGGCGAGGTGGCCGGGACGCGCGTCCACCAGATCGTCATCGGCTCGTGCACCAACGGGCGGCTCGACGACATCGAGGTGGCCGCGCGCACCCTGCACGGGAAGAAGGTGGCCCGGAGCACGCGGCTGCTGGTGTTCCCTGCCTCGTGGCGCATCTACTCGGAGGCGATGCGGCGGGGCTATCTGCAGCAGCTCGTGGACGCGGGCGCGGTGGTGTGCAATCCCGGCTGCGGCCCGTGTCTCGGCGTGCACCAGGGCGCGCTCGGCGACGGCGAGACGGCCCTGGCCACCACCAACCGGAACTTCAAGGGGCGCATGGGCAACCCCACCTCCGAGGTGTATCTCTGCTCGCCGGCTGTGGCGGCGGCCAGCGCCATCTCGGGCGTGATTTCCGATCCCAGGGGAGTGAACTGACATGGCGCGCGGCAAGGTCGTGCTCACGCTCGGCGACGACGTGTCGACCGACATCATCTATCCCGGCCGCTTCATGGCCACGGTGCTGCCCACCGAGACACCGCAGTTCGCCTTCGCCGATCACGCCGAGTTCAACGGCCGGTTGAAGTCGGGCGCCATCCCGCGGGGCAGCGTGCTGGTGGCCGGCAACAACTTCGGCTGCGGCTCCTCGCGCGAGCAGGCCGCCTCCTGCCTGAAGGGCCACGATCTGGTGGTCGTGGCGCGCAACGTGGCGCGCATCTTCCTCCAGAACGCGATCAACCTCGGCTTCAACGTGGTGATCTGCCCCACGATCGAGGCGGGCGAAGGCGACGAGCTGGAGGTCGCCGGCGAGGCCGTCATCAACCACACGACCGGGACATCGTTCCCGACGCAGCCGCTGCCGAAGGCGCGACAGGCGATCATCGACGCGGGCGGGCTGATTCCCTACACGCGGCGGCTGATGATCGAGCGCTCGGCCTGAGCAGAGCCCCGCACCCTCTCCCCGGCGCGCCGGGCCATCCGGTCCGGCGCGCGCCCTACCCCAGGAAGCCCAGGTTCGTCGTCTGGAAGCGGCCGATGTTGGGGAACACCAGCGGCAGGTCGCTCGCGCCGACGCCGAACCACCGCGCCAGCGTCGCCGAGTACTCGTCCACGCTCACCTGCGGGATCCAGCGGCCCTGGCTCGTGTCGTCCGGCCCGTTGACCACCAGCTCCGGCATGCGGCCATAGAACGCGCCGCCGCGCACGGCGCCGCCCATCACCAGGTGATGGCTGCCCCAGCCGTGATCCGACCCCTGTCCGTTGGTCTGATAGGTGCGCCCGAAGTCGGACGCGGTGAAGGTGGTCACGCTGTTGCCGGTGCCCAGTTCGATGGTCGCCTGGTCGAAGGCGGCGAGCGCCGCGCTGAGTTCGCCCAGCAGCCGCGCCTGGTCGCCCACCTGCGCCGCGTGCGTGTCGTAACCGCCGGTCGAGCAGAAGAAGATCTGCCGCCGGTGCCCGAGCGCCGCGCGTACGCCGATCAGCCGCGCCACCATGTTCAGTTGCCGGCCGAGCGTGGTGGTCGGGAACGCCGTGGCCAGCGGCGGCGCCGCGGCGAGCGTGGACTGCAAGTGCCGGTCGAGGTCGATCGCGCCGCGCATCGTCTTCCGGTAGGCGTTCTCGAAGATGTTGCGGTGGGCGCGGGCGAGGATCGCATCGATGGCCCGCGACTGCCGGTAGGCGTCGGTCCTCAGCACGGGGCTCTCGGGACGATACTCGGTGAGGCTCACCGATCCGGTGTTGCCCATCTGGTACTGGAACACGTAGCGGCCCACCTGGAACGTATTGCTGCCCGAGAGCGAGATCGACATCGACACCTGCGAGTTGCCGTTGAGCGATCGGAGCAGGTCGGCCGATCGTCCGCCCCAGCCCAGCCGCGTGTTGCTGTCGGGCACCGACGTCTGCCACTGCACCTGCTGGTCGCTGTGGCTGAAGAGCTGCGGCGGCAGCTTCGCGCGGCCCGCGCGGTACTCGGCGCGCGTGACCGGCGCCACCAGCGAGCCCACGTTGCAGGCGAGCGCGAGCCGCCGCTGCTCGAACAGCGTGCGCACCGCCCCCATCGACGGGTGCAGCGCCCAGCTCCGGCCGTCGCCGTTGCTCGGGGCGATGGGCAGCAGGTCGGCCTGCGGGAGTGCGAGCACGCCGCGTCCCCCCTGGTAGGCGGTGTAGTCGCCGCCGGCCGGCACCACCATGTTGTTGGCGTCGTTGCCGCCGAACAGGAAGACGCACACCAGCGCGCGGTAGTCGGCGCCCTGCGCCAGCGCGTTCACCGTGTGCAGGTCGAGCACGGTCGACAGGATGGCGCCGTAGCCGACGGCCGAGCAGGCGGCCTGGCGGACGAACTCGCGACGTGACGGGCGAACCACAGTAGCCATGTCGAAGATCCTCGCGACTACTTCTGGACGACGTATTCCGGGGCCGTGACGAGCAGGTAGGCGGCCATCCGCACCCGGTCGAGCGGGCGGGTGGCCGCCACGCCGGTGACCGCCTCGATCACGATGTCGCGCACCCCGCGCGAGAGCCCGCCGCCGAACAGGCGGGTGTTCAGGTGATCGACGAGCGCCGCCGGATCGTCGGCCAGCGCCTGCTCGGCCGTGAAGTCGAGCACGATCCGGTGCTCGGCCGAGCCGTAGCCCCTGTAGATCAGGTTGCGGAACAGGTTGGCGGTCCGGATCACGCTGGTCTCGCTGGCGATCTGCAGTTCGGGCGAGGCGATGCCCGCATCGGCCACCTCACCCGGCTGCGCGTAGTCGGGCAGGAAGAAGTTGAAGACGCTCGGCGAGCGGAACGGGGCCTGCCCCGTGTCGTTCTGCAGGTTCCACACACGGAACTTGCCGGAAGCGGCGCGTCCGTCGAAGGCGCGCAGGACCGACACGAACCGGATCATCGGTTCGCGCACGTGGCCGAAGTACGGGTCGCGCGCGCGGGCCTGCTGGCGCGCCTCCGGATCGAGCAGGATGGCCTTGACCACCGCGAGCAGGTCGCCGCGCACGCCCTGTCCGTTGTCGGCGAAGGCGGCCGCCACGCGCGCGACGTAGGCGGGCGTGGGGTTGCTGGTCACCAGCCGCTGGATCAGCAGGCGGCCGATGAACGGCCCCACGTTGGGATGCTGGAACACGTTGTCGAGCGCCGCGGCCAGGTCGCCGGACGGGTCGGCGGTGGTCGTCGCGGGAATCACCGCCCCGTCGAGCAGCACCTTCTCCGACGTCGAGTGATACCGCGCGAACGGGATCATGGGGTTGCGCCAGTCGGCCGAGGCCCAGAAGTTGGTCTGCGGGGCGGGCTGGTTGTACGTCCAGCCGGTGAAGACCCTCGCGAAGCCGAGCACCTCGTCCTGACCGTAGGTCGGCACGAGGTTGCCGTCGGCGTCGCGGACCGGCGTGCCGTCCGGGTTCAGGCGATGGGTCCCGATGGTGAACAGCTGCAGCAGTTCGCGCGCGAAGTTCTCGTTCGGGTGGCGGCCGGTGCGCGGGTCTTCCTTCTGGTTGCGCAGGTGGTTCAGGTAGTTGCCCATCGCGGGGCTGGTGGCCACCTGCTCGATCAGCGTGCGGAAGTTGCCGAACGCGTGCTGCATCAGCACGTCCATGTAGTTGGCCATGCCATGGTTGGCGCCCGACAGACCACCCACGCTGCTGACGACGAGCACCTGGAGCAGCGCGTTGGCCACCCGCTGGCGCAACTGGTCGGGCCCGGTGACGGCGGCCTGGAACCACGCCTCCTGCAACTGGTTCTGGCTGATCGTCTCGCCGGCTCCCGCGGCCATGTCGAGATACCCCAGGAAGCCGCTGCGCGGTGCGGCCACCTGCTCGGCGATCCACGCCTCGTACCCGATCTGCCGCACGCGCGCCACGGTGGCGGGCGTCGGGCCGAACGCCGCCTGATCGAGGAACCTCGCCACGTCGTCGGCTGACGGTGCGGGCGAGCCCCCCGTGTCGTTGTCGGCGATGACGATCGCGGCGCTGGCCTGGCCGAGGTCGTATCCCGCCCCGGCGGCAAGCGTCACCACGACCGTCTCGGCCGGCTCGATCTCGTCGTCGTCGACCGGCGTGATCACGACCAGCACCGTGCGCGTCCCGGGCGCGAACACCACCGAGGCCGGCGGCGTGCCGTAATCGGCGGCCACGGCGGTGCCCGAGTAGACGAGCGGCACGACCAGCGTGCCCTCCGCGGTGCTGCGCGTGAGGGTGAACACGGCGCGATCGATGCCCTGTTCGGCCGCATCGAAGTCGGTCACCGCAATCGACACGACGGGGCGGGATCCGCCGTCGCCCGGCAGCGACGGCCGCGTCCCGACGGGCGTGCCCAGCGCGCTGGTGCCCGCCGCCCACACCACCCCGCCCGCGTTCGAGTACATCGCGCGCTCGACGATCAGTGATGCCGGCGACTCGGGCCCGCGGACGAGGGTGGCGAACCGCCGGTTGCGGCCGCCGCTGAATTCCTCGGCGAACACCGACTGCACGTCCACCGTGTAGCGGCTGTGAGCGGCCAGCTCGACGGTGCGCACGGCGGCGCCGCCGTCCTCGAAGTGAATCAGGATGTCGACACGCACGTCCTCATCGGCCGTGTTCGCCACGAGCACGTAGGTCTGCGCGGCATCAGGTCCGCCCACCTCGCCCTCGGCCAGCGCCCAGTTGGCTGCCGAGGCCGTCGCGCCGGCAGCATTGTGCGCCTCGGTCCAGCCGTCGCCGGGCCACCACATCGCCCGCTCCACGACGATCGGCACGTCGTTGAGCGAGGTGATCGTGGTCGAGACCGCCGTATCTGCCAGCCGCGGATCGAGCAGGTCGACCCACAGAGTGTCCCGGCTGCGCGGCGCCACCGTCCGTCGCTGCGCCACGGTGGTGCCGTCCGGCAGCAGGAACCTGGCTTCGATATCCGCCGTTTGCGTGCCGGGGTTGGCGATGAGCACGAAGAAATCGAAGTAGGGGCCGGTGGCGCCCTCGGCCAGCATCCAGCGTGTGGCCGGCGCGGTGACACCCGCACTGGCGTGACCGGCGGTGAAGCTCTGGCGGCCCACGTCGAGATACATCGCCCGCTCCACGACGATCGGCACGTCGCTGGAGATCGCTGCGGACACGTCGGTGGCCGCCAGCACGGGATCCTCGCGGTTCACCCAGATGGTGTAGCGGCTGCGCCCCGCGACCGCATAGGAACGGACCAGCGGCGGGCCGCTCGGCAACAGGTACGTGACCGTCACGTTCGCGGCCGTCGCCGACGGATTCTGGAGCAGGTAGAAGAGAACGAAGCCGGAGTGCGTGGCGCCCTCGGCCAGGAACCACGCGTGGGCGGGCGCGGCGACGCCGGTCTCGGCGTGGCTGCCGTAGTGGGTGGCGTCCCAGGACATCGTGCGGTCGACCACCACGACGGCGTCGGCCTCGAGCACGGTGGAGAACGCCGTCGCCTCGAGGCCGGGCAGCGTCTCGGGATCCACCGTCGCGCGCTGCAGCGGCAGCAGCAGCACGAAGTGGCTGACGGTATTGCCCTCGCTCGTCATGAAGCGCATCAGCACGCGCGCCGTCGCCGTCGGGTGCGTGTTGAACAGCGCGAAGCGGATGTCGAAGAACGGGCCGGTCGCCCCTTCGGCGAAGGACCGCGACCAGGTGCCGCGCGGATGCGTGCCCGCCGCGAACTCGACGGCATTGGGCACCTCGTCGCCATCGGGATCGCCACCGGCGCCATCCTCACCGACCGCCGAGAGCGGATCCAGCCCGAAGCGCACCTCCCAGTCGTTGGGCAGGCCGTCGCCGTCGGCGTCGGCCGACTGGGCGCGAGCGGGCCAGGCGGCGAGCACGAGACAGAGCACCGCGCAGGCAGTGAGGCGCCACGGAAGGACGGCGTGTCGGGGCATCGGCTCGGGCTCCTGTCGCGTGAAACGGCTGGATCAGAAGCGGTGCGGAAACAAGATGCGTGCCTGCCGCAAACACTCGCGCGGCGTGCGTTCGCACGGCCTCGATCCGCCAGGGCGATGCCAGGGATGTAAGAGGTGCCCCCGGGGTGTCGGTCTTACGTGCGCGCCGCGGGCGGCCGGCGGGCCCGGAGGATCGTTCCGGAGCGTGGCAGGCGCGCGACCGCCGGGCCGCGCGCTCCACCGGCGCTACGGCACGCACGCCCTCCGCGAATCGGGCCGCAGGGACAGTCGCTGCAGCCGGTCACCAGCCGCATCGAGCGCGGCGTCCACCATCAAGGTGCCGCGGTCGCATTCGAAGACGACGAGCGCGTGCGCGCCGTCGCCGCGCAGCGTCTGGCCGGGGCGGCACGCGCCCACCTCGAGCGCGGCCAGCCGTGCCTGGCGCGCGAAGGCGTCGACGGGCGCGTCCGGGGCGAACAGCTC
>JBDIBB010000114.1:0-11706 GCA_039812685.1 Vicinamibacteraceae bacterium | reverse complement strand
GTAGGCGGGTAGCCACCGCTTGGCCTGGCCGAAGGCGGCGCCCGGCGCGAAGCCCACGATCGGCCGCGACGGGTCGAGCCCGGCCGTGGCCAGGATCTCGCGCGCCGCCTCGCGCGCCGCGTCCGGCACGGCCAGCCGCGGCCACGTCGTCGCCGCATCCCCGGGCACCGGGATGCCCGCGCGCTCGAGCAGCCGGAGGTAGTACTGCGAGTGGTGGCGCGAGCTGCCGGGCCCCGCGCGCCGCGGCACCGCGCGCGTCAGCAGCGCGCCGCGCCAGTCGGCACGATAACCGATTCGCTCGGGCACGCCGGCGCGGTGCGCCATCCACGCCGACCCGAACGAGTTGGTGAACAGCAGCAGCCGGTCGTAGCGCCCCTCGCGCACGCGCGCGACGTCCTCGCGGAAGGCGCGGCCCCAGGCGTGCCCCGCCGAATCGATGGGCACCACATGATCCACGCCGGCCATCATCCGCGCGATTGGCACGAACGCCCGCGGCGCGGCGAGCGCAAGGGTGCCGGTCTGCGGCCAGTCCACGAGCGCGCGCAGCGCGGGCAGCGCCATGACGATGTCGCCCAGCCAGTTGGGCATGCGGACGAGGGTGCGCGGCATGAGTGGCTTCGGGCCTGGGACCTCGGAGTGGATCACCGGCAGCCGGGACCAGGGGCCCGCGGCACGGACGCCGGCCCGACGCCGGTGGCATCCCGGTTACGCGTCTCCGTTCCCTCCGTTGCCTCCGTTCCCATTCTCGGATACCGGCTCGGCTTCGTCACGGCCGGCATGCGGGAACATGCCGTGGGCCTCGGGCTCGGGGGTACGCCAGCGGCGGTGCATCCACAACCAGTACTCGGGACGGTTCCGGACGTACATCTCCAGCACGTCGGTGCAGCGCTGCGTGAAGTCGCGGATGGCCTCCGGCGACTCGTCGGCGGGCGGCTCCACCGGGTGCTCGTAGACCATACGATAGCGGCCGTCCGGCATCGGCAGGGTGAAGACGGGCATCACCACGGCCCCGGTGCGCAGCGCCAGGATGGCCACGGCCGAGGTGGTGGAGGCCGGGCGTCCGAAGAAGTCGACCGGCACGCCGTCGGGCGCCTGGATGTGCTGGTCGATCAGCATCGCGACGCCCTGGTTCTGCTGCAGCGCGCGCAGGATGCGGCGCAGTCCGCCCCGCCGGTAGATCACCTGGTTGCCGGTCGACGTGCGGACGCGCTCGAGCAGGTCGTGCAGCAGCGGGTTGTCGAGCGCGCGGGCCACCACCGAGATCGGCGCCACCATGAGCCCGTGCGCCAGCGCGTGCAGTTCCCAGAAGCCGAAGTGCCCGGTGACGAACAGCACGCCGCGGCCGGCGGCCGCCGCGCGCCGCGCCCGCTCGACCCCGTCGAGCACGCACAGCGCGCGCAGGCGGTCGGGCGGCAGCGCGCTGACGCGCAGGATCTCCATCAGCAGCCGGCCGAAGTGCCGGAACACGCCGCGGACGGTTCGCTCGATGTCGCGACGTGACCGGCGCGGGAAGGCGGCCTCGAGGTTGCCTCGTGTCAGCCGGCGGTGCGGACGGTCGAGCAGATAGAAGGCGAGGCCCAGGGCGTCGCCCGCCAGCAGCGCGAGACGCTGGGGCATCCACCGCACCGTGGCGAGCACGGCGCGGACCAGCGTGAACTCGGCGCGGTGTCGCGGGGTCGGGCGTGCGGTCATGCGGCGCCCTCCGCGCGCGCGGCGCGCAGGCGCCGCGCCATCCAGGCGGCGAACCGGTCGGCGGGACGCACGTCCACGCGCAGCGGCACGGCCGCCACGGGCAGCGGCAGCGGGCGCAGCGGCAGCAGCCGCATCAGGTCCTTCTCGGTGGTGAGCGCCAGCGCGCAGCCGGCCGATCGCGCCGCGGCGTCGATCAGCCCGAGGTCCCGCGCCGTGAAGCGATGGTGGTCGGGGAACGGCATGCGCGCGGCGAGATGCCAGCCGTCGGCCGACAGGGCCTCGAAGAACGCTTCCGGGCAGGCGATGCCGGCCATGGCCAGCACGGGCGCGTCGCGCGGCACCCGCGGGGGCGCGCCCCAGGGCTCGACGCCGCGCGGTACGCCCAGTGTCCTCCCCATCGTGAACACCGGCGCACCATCGTCGAGGTGTTCGCGCACGAACGCCGGCACCTCGTCGCCCTCGGGAACCACCAGCGCGTCGGCCTCGGCCAGCACGTCGAGCGGCTCGCGCAGCCTGCCGGCCGGCAGCGGGAGGTCGGCGGCGTCGGCGGCCGACACGATCACCAGGTCCACGTCGCGCGCCAGCCCATGGTGCTGGAACCCATCGTCGAGCACGTGGACCGTGGCGCCGAGCCGCGATTCGGCGAGCGCTCCGGCGAGATGGCGATCGGCTGACACGAGGACGGCCACGCCCGGGAGCGTGCGCGCCAGCCACAGCGGCTCGTCGCCCGCCCGGTGCAGGTCGGCGCGCAGCGCGACGCCGTCGCTGACGACCACGGCGCCGTCCTCGATGACGGCGCGCGCGTAGCCGCGGCTCAACACGGCGGGACGTTCGCCGAGGTCGCGCAGCAGGGCGGCCACCAGCGCCACCAGCGGCGTCTTGCCGCTGCCGCCCACCGAGACGTTGCCCACGCTCACCACGGGCCGGCGCAGCCGTCGCGCGTGGCGGCGCGTCGTGGATCGCCTCCGGCGCGCCAGGCTCGCGTAGAGCGAGGACAGCGGCCGGGCGAGCGCCAGCGGCACGGGCAGCACGGGCGGGCGGCGCGTCATGACGTGCCGCCCCTGGTAAAGGGCACCACGGTGCCGCGCTCGCCGCCCGGCGGCAGCAGGCGGGCGATCTCCCGCAGCGTGCGCTCGCGCGCGCCGCGGCTGGTCTCCACCAGCGCGCGCGCCGCCGCGCCCAGCGCCGCCCGCCGCGGCGCATCGTCGGCCAGCCGCAGCACCGCATCCTCGAGCTGGGTCTCGTCGCGCACCTGCACCGCCGCGTCACGCGCCAGGAACTCGGAGGCGATCTCGGCGAAGTTCTGCATGTGCGGGCCGAAGAGAATCGGGCGACCGAAGACGGCCGGTTCGAGGATGTTGTGCCCCCCGGCGGCCACGAGGCTGCCGCCGACGAAGACCAGCGTCGCGATCTCGAAGAGCCGCGCCAGCTCGCCCACCGTGTCGAGCACGACGATGTCACCGCCAGGCCCGGCGTCGATCGACAGCGCCGTCCGGCGCTCGACGCGATAGCCCTCGGCTGCGCATAGCTGCTCGACCTCGGCGAAGCGCTCGGGGTGCCGCGGCGCGATCACCAGCAGGGCATCCGCGTGGCGCGTGCGCAGGCGGCGGAAGGCGCGCAGCACCGCCGATTCCTCGCCCCGGAGGGTGCTGGCGGCCATCAGCACCATGCGCCCGTGGCCGATTCGAAAGAAGCGCAGCACGCGGTCGCGGCCGCCGCCCCAGTCGAGCGCATCGAACTTCAGCGAGCCGGTGACCACCACGCGCGCCGGTTCGGCGCCGAGCGCCACCAGACGTCGCGCCGATTCCTCGTTCTGCGCGCAACAGAGATCCACGTCGTCGAGGACGCGCCCGATGAAGGGCCGTACGAGGCGGTAGCGGGGGAACGAGCGGGCCGAGATGCGGCCGTTGACCAGCATCGTCCGCACGCCGCGCGCGCGGCAGGCGCGCAGCAGGTTGGGCCACAGCTCGGTCTCCATCATGAGGAACAGCGCCGGGTGCAGCCGGTCCAGCCAGCGGCGCACGACCCACGGCAGGTCGAGCGGGAAGTAGAACAGCCCGTCCACCTCGGGCACCCGTGCCCGGGCCACCTGCTGTCCCGTGATGGTGGTCGTCGACAGGAAGAGGCGCAGCCGCGGATACCGCCGTCGCAGTTCGGGGACGATGGCGCGCGCGGCCAGCACCTCGCCCACCGAGACGGCGTGGATCCAGATCGACGGGTCGGCGTCGGGGTTCAGCGCGGCGGGCACGCGGCCGAACCGCTGGCCCAGCCCTTCGGCGTACTTGCCGTGGCGCCAGGCACGCCAGGCGAAGACCGGCAGGGCGGCAAGCGCGAAGGTGATGGCCAGCGCGGTGTAGAGGACGTGCATGCCGAGAGGCGAGGCGCGGGCGGAGACAGCCCGCCGTCGCGCGGGAACCGGCCTGCAGACGCGCGGCGGCCGCGAGTATATCGGCGCGCTGGCACGCGCGCAAGGCGGCCCGCGGGCCTCCGGTGTAGAATGCTCTGTCGCCGCCGGCCGGCGCACGGCGACCGGTCCAGGTCTTCATCCCCCCGCGCGATCCCGCGACCGCGGCGCGCTTCCCCGGAGGACTTCGATGGCAGTGAAGGTTGGCATCAACGGCTTCGGTCGCATCGGCCGCAACATCATGCGCGCCGCGCTCGGCCACAAGGACATCGACTTCGTGGCCGTCAACGACATCACGGACACGAAGACGCTGGCGCACCTGCTGAAGTACGACTCGATCCTCGGCAACCTCGACGCGGCGATCGAGGCCGGTGACGGCTGGATCAGCGTCGACGGCGACCGCTTCCAGGTGCTGTCGCAGAAGGACCCGGCAGCGCTGCCCTGGAAGGACCTGGGGGTGGACGTGGTCTTCGAGAGCACGGGCAGGTTCACCAAGCGCGAGGACGCCGCCAAGCACGTCGCCGCCGGCGCCAGGCGGGTCATCGTCACGGCGCCCGCCACCGCCCCGGACGGCACGTTCGTGATGGGCGTCAACCACGAGAGCTACGACCCGGCGCGCCACGTGGTGATCTCCAACGCCTCGTGCACCACCAACTGCCTGGCGCCGTTCGCCAAGGTGCTCCACGACTCGTTCGGGATCGTGAAGGGGTGGATGACCACGATCCACGCCTACACGAACGATCAGCACCTGCTCGACCTGCCGCACAAGGACCTGCGGCGCGCGCGCGCCGCGGCGCTGTCGATGATTCCCACGACGACGGGCGCCGCCAAGGCCGTCGGCGAGGTGCTGCCCGCGCTCAAGGGCAAGCTCGACGGCTTCGCCATGCGCGTGCCGACGCCGAACGTCTCGGTGGTGGACCTCGCCGTGATCGTCGGCCGGAAGACGACCGGCGAGGAGGTGAACGCGGCGTTCAAGGCGGCGGCGGCCGGGCCGCTGAAGGGCATCCTGGCCGTGGAGGACGCGCCGCTGGTGTCGATCGACTACCGCAAGAACGCCAACTCGTCGATCGTCGACAGCGCGTACACGAAGGTGATGGACGGCGACTTCGTGAAGGTGCTGTCGTGGTACGACAACGAGTGGGGCTATTCCTGCCGCTGCGTCGATCTGCTGCGCTACATGGTGGGGAAGGGTCTGTAGGACGCACCCGCGTCGGCCTCCGGCCGCCGGCCGCCGCCCGGGCGCCCCGCGCGCACCGGGCCGGTGGCGGCGCGCCGCGGCGGACGGGTCGCCAACGCTGCGTGCCATGGCCAAGCTCTCGATTCGCGATCTCGATCTGAAGGGCCGGAAGGTCTTCATCCGCGTCGACTTCAACGTCCCGATCAAGGATGGTCGCATCACGGACGACACGCGGATCCGCGCGTCGCTGCCCACCATCCGCTACGCGCTCGAACAGGGCGCCACCGTCATCCTCGCCAGCCACCTGGGCCGGCCCAAGGGCGGCCCCAGCCCCGAGTTCAGCCTCGCACCGGTGGCCAGGCGGCTCGGCGAACTGCTCGGGCACGACGTGGTGTTCGCCGGCGACTGCATCGGCGCGCCCGCGCGGCAGGCCATCGAGAAGGCCGGCGACGGCGGCGTGGTGCTGCTCGAGAACGTCCGCTTCCACAAGGAGGAAGAGAAGAACGACCCCGAGTTCGCGAAGGCGCTCGCCTCGCTCGCCGACCTGTACGTGAACGACGCGTTCGGGTCGGCGCACCGCGCCCATGCGTCCACCGAAGGCATCGTCCACTGGGTGGCACAGGCGGCCGCGGGCTTCCTGATGGCCGACGAGGTGGCGTACCTGTCGAAGGCGCTCGGCTCGCCGGACCGGCCCTTCGTGGCCGTGCTCGGCGGTGCGAAGGTGTCCGACAAGCTCGAGGTGATCCAGAACCTGCTGGGCAAGGTGGACGCGCTAATCATCGGCGGCGCCATGGCCTACACGTTCCTCGAGGCGCGCGGGGTGCCCGTCGGCCGGTCGCTGGTCGAACGCGACCTGCTCGACGCGGCGCGTGACATCGAGGCGCGCGCGGCGGGCCGGAAGATCGTGCTGGAGCTGCCCATCGACCACGTGGTGGCCGAGAGAATCGAGGCCGGCGTGCCCGTCGAGACGCTCGCCGTGGGCGATGCCGCGATCGGCGACCGGATGGGCCTCGACATCGGGCCCAGGACCGCCGAGCGCTATGCGGAGGTGCTGCGCGGCGCGAAGACCGTCGTCTGGAACGGCCCGATGGGCGTGTTCGAAATCGACGCCTTCGCGGCCGGGACCAACGCGGTGGCGCGCGCCGTCGCGGCCGTCTCCGGCACCACCATCATCGGCGGCGGCGACTCGATTTCGGCCGTCACCAGGGCTGGCGTGGCCGACCGCATCAGCCACATCTCGACCGGCGGCGGCGCCTCGCTCGAGTTCCTGGGCGGACGCACGCTGCCGGGCGTCGCCGCGCTGCCCGAGGCGTAATCCCGCGGGGCGGGCCGCCCCGACGGCCCTCCCCGCACACTGCGTCCGCCCGCCGCCGGCTGCCGGCCGGCCGGCCGGCGCTGCTCAGGTTGCACACCATGCGCACTCCGCTGTTTGCCGCCAACTGGAAGATGTTCAAGACGGTGCAGGAGGCCTTCGCCTACACCAGGGAGTTCCGCGTGCTCGTCGAGAAGATCGAGGGCGTGGACATCGTCGTGGCGCCGCCGTTCACGGCGCTGCACACCGTGTGCGAGGCGGCGCGCAACAGCAACGTGGCCGTGGCCGCGCAGACGTTGTACTGGGAGAACGAGGGCGCCTACACCGGCGAGGTGAGCGGCCGGATGATCCGCGAGGCAGGCGCCGATTACGCGATCGTCGGCCACTCGGAGCGGCGGCGGTACTTCGGCGAGACCGACCGCACCGTGAACCGGCGGACCGTGGCCGCCTTTGCCCACGAACTGACGCCGATCGTGTGCATCGGCGAGACGCTCGAGGAACGCGAGGGCGAGCAGACGCTCGTCGTGCTCGACCGCCAGTTGCGCGACGGCCTCGACGGGCTCACCGCGGAGCAGGTGGGCACGCTGGTGGTCGCCTACGAACCGGTGTGGGCGATCGGCACGGGCCGCAACGCCACGCCGCAGCAGGCTGGCGAAGCCCACGCGCACATTCGCGGCCGGCTGAAGCAGTGGTTCGGCGCCGGGGCGGCCGAGGCGTGCCGCATCCTCTACGGCGGCAGCGTGAAGCCGGATAACGTGGCCGACCTCCGCAGGCAACCCGACGTGGACGGCGCGCTGGTGGGCGGCGCCAGCCTCGATCCCCGGACCTTCTTCGACATCGTCAAGCGCGGCAAGCTGAGCTGATCGCGCAGGGCTGAGAGCCGGCGCCTGGCGGCGCCTGCGCGCGCCGGCTGGAGGCTGGCGCGCGCTGCCGGCGGCGGGCCATCGGCGGGGCCTCCTCACGACCGCGGCGGGCCAGGCGTCAAACCTGAGGGGCGGCCAGCCGCACGCCACGCGCCCTGTCGCGCCAGTAGTAACTGTTACCCAAGCCGCGCTACCGCCGCTGGGCGGTCCCGCGCTATACTTGCGCGTTATGCTCTACTACCTGATTGTCGCCATCTACGTGATTGTCTGCCTGCTCCTGCTGCTCGTGGTGTTGCTGCAGCAGGGCCGGGGCGGTGACATCTCGGCCGCCTTTGGCGGCGGCGGCAGCAGCCAGACGGCATTCGGGGCGCGGCAGGGGGCGACGGTGCTCACGCGTGCCTCCACCATCCTCGGCGCGTTGTTCATCATCGGGGCGCTGGCCCTGTCGATCGTCGGCCGCAGCGGGCCCTCGTCGGTCGTGGGCGGCACGTCTGCGCCGGCAGCGCCGGCGCCCGTCCCGCAGCAGCAGAGCGCACCGGCGGCGCCAGCCCCGGCCGCAGCGCCGGCACCAGCACAGGCGCCGGCGCCGGCACAGCCGTCGTCGCAGCCGCCGCAGCAGTAGCCGGGGCGCTGGTTGGGCCGGGCGGTTCGGACGGCGCCCGGTCTGTTACAATTCGCCGTCCGGTCGCGTGGGCCCTCCCACGCGGTGCCCGCCCAATCGCGGAAGTGGCGGAATTGGCAGACGCACCAGCTTGAGGGGCTGGCGTTCGCAAGAACGTGGGGGTTCGAGTCCCCCCTTCCGCACCAAACCTAACTGTCAGGAAATCAGAGGCTTACGGGACGAGGACTCGTCTGCGGAGGCGGGCGCACCGTCGCGCCTGCCTGCGACCGCAATAGACGCACCATTTCGTCGAAGACTTACAGGAGCGCTGGTGGGAGGAGTGGCCTGGGCCGCCACGCACGTGCTGCTGATGCAGGTCGCCCGGGACGGGGCAGGGGCCGCGAACGTGCCACAGGGGAGGCCGTCAGCCGTCGTCCACCAGCGACGCGCGACTGGCCGACGAGCCGATGTCCGCTAGAATGGAGGTCTCATCGTCGGCGAGGTTGGAGAAGCCCCGTGAGCGCCATTGAACGCATTTCGATCGACTCGTCGGTCTGTGGCGGACGTCCGACCATCCGGGGCCTGAGAATCCGCGTCAAGGACGTGCTCGATCTCCTCGCCGCCGGCGCGACGCGAGAGGAGATCCTGGGCGACTACCCGTACCTCGAAGACGAGGACATCACGGCCGTCCTCGAGTTCGCGTCCCGCCAGAACGATCACCCGGTGTTGCGGAGCACGTAGGGTGCGGTGCCTCGTCGACGCCCAACTCCAGCCGGCGCTGGCGCGCCGGCTGGCGGCGATGGGCCACGAGGCTGTCCACGTGCTGGACCTCGGCTTGGCGACCGCGCCTGACGCGCGTGTTCGTGACGAGGCCCGCGCACGCGACGCCGTCATCTTCACCAAGGACGAAGACTTCGCGGTCTGGCGGGTCCTGAACGGAGGACCGCCTGTCGTGTGGCTGAGACTGGGCAACACGAGGCGCGCTCCCCTCCTCGTCCGCGTAGCAGCCGAACTCCCCGCGATCCTCGCTGCGCTGGAGCGAGGCGACACCCTCATCGAGGTCGCATGAGCCGTCGCTGACGAGCAGGACTCTGGTGCTCACCGGCATTCGAAGAACCTGAACCTTGCCGGGACTGCGGCAGGGTGTCGGCGCGACGGGCAGCATCAGGCTGCATACAGCAGTCGACCCTCACGGGCGACCGTCGCGGGGAGCGACGCCTTCAGTGGCAACCTGACATCGAAGGCGCTCCGCCGCCAGACGAGGATGTCTGCGGCATACCCGGTGCCGACCAGCGCTTCGTACCCGCGCCGGCTGGCCAGGCGCTCCGGTTCGGCATCATCGGCGACCACGACCAGGACGTCGTAGTCGCTGTCCGGTCCTGCGTCACCCCTTGCCATCGACCCGAACAGGTAGATGCGCTCCGGCCGATAGGCCGCGACGAGGCGCCTGACGATGTCAGCGAGGACCGGTGCGTCCAGCGACGATCCCGACCCGACGGTGATGGCGTCTTCCATTGGGCTGCCCCCGTCGTGCCGCGGCCTCGCAAGATCGCCGGCTCCGGTGCCGGGCGAAGCCCTTCACGACGTCTTGCCGTTCATTCTACCGGACGCGTCGTGTTCCCGCAGACGGCGCGCGCACGCTCCGCTGTAGAATCCTGAGGGCATGGTCACCGACTACATCGCACGAGCCCTCGAGCGCGCCCGCTACGAACTCCTCCCTGACGGGACCTTCGCCGCGACAGTGCGTGGGCTCCGCGGCGTCGTCGCCACCGGAGCCACCCTGGAGGGCTGCCGTCGCGACCTCGCGGAGGTCATCGAGGAATGGCTGCTCGTGCGGGTGGCCCGGGGGCTGGCTGTGCCCTCGCTCGATGGCATCACGGTGAAGGTGCGCAGGGCCAGCTGATGCCTCCGTGGGGGCCGACCAAGCGCCGGGTCCTCATCGCGGGCCTGCGCACCTTCGGCTTCGAGGGCCCGTTCTCCGGCGGCAAGCACGAGTTCATGGTGAAGGGCGACCTCGTCCTCACCATCCCGAATCCCCACCAGGGCGACATCGGCCTGGAACTGATGGCGATCGTCCTGCGGCAGGCCGGAATCACTCGGAAGCAGTGGGAGCGGGCCTGAAGGAGGACAGGGGCTCTGCCCTCAGGCACCGGGCCGATGTGAGTCCACTTGCCGTCAACCCGCGCGGCCCGCTAGGCCCAATACTGTTCACTTAACGTATTATCGGCGGTATCCTGTGGGCGCCCTCAGAGGAGGACCACCGGATGGCTCGCACGATCGCCGAATTGCCGCCAGGCCCCCGCCTGACCGACTACATCAGCCTGGGCGTCTTGGCCAAGACGTTTCCCCGCGCGCGGATCGAGGAGGCACTGGCCGCCACGGGCAAGGGCAGTATCCGGCAGCGGGATCTGCCGGCGCATGTCGTCGTGTACTACGTGATCGCCTTGGCGATCTACATGCAGGCGTCCTACCGGGAAGTGCTGCGGTGCCTGTTGGAAGGGCTGCAGTGGCTGGCGGGGCCGGCCGTGTCCCTGAACGTGACCGGGAAGTCGGGGATCTCGCAGGCCCGGACGCGCTTGGGGTCGGTGCCGCTGCAGCAGTTGCACGACGCGGTGGTCGGGCCGATCGCCCGGCGCGAGACGCGGGGCGCGTGGTATCGCGACTGGCGCCTCGTGGCGTTGGACGGCACCACGGTCGATGTCGCCGATACGCGGGCCAACGTCCGGGCATTCCAGCGCCCCGGGGCAAGCCGCGGCGCCAGTGCCTATCCGCAGGTGCGTCTGGTGTCGCTGGTCGAGAGTGGGACCCACGTGCTGTTTGGCACGGCGGTGGGGCCGTATGCGGAGGGGGAGACGACGCTGGCCCACCGCGTGGTGCCGGCGTTGCGGCCGGAGATGCTCTGTCTGGCGGATCGCCAGTTCTTCGGCGGAACCTTGTGGGCCGCAGCCTGTGCCACCGGTGCGGCGTTGTTGTGGCGGGTCAAGCGCAATGCGCGCCTGCCCTGCGAGACGCGTCTGCCCGACGGGTCCTATCTGAGCACGACGTATCCCTCGGACCGCGATCGACGCCACCAGGCCGACGGCGTCCGCGTGCGGGTGATCGAGTATCGACTGGCGGGCGTGACGGGCGCCGAGCCGCTCTACCGCGTGGTGACCACGCTGCTCGACCCGGCCGGCTCGCCCGCCGAGGAGTTGGCGGCCCTCTACCACGAACGGTGGGAGATTGAGACCGCCCTGGATGAACTGAAGACCCACCTGCGCGGTGCCCACGTGGTCCTGCGGAGCAAGACCCCCGACCTGGTCCGCCAGGAGTGTTACGGCCTGCTGCTGGCCCACTTCGCCCTGCGCAGGCTCATGCACGAGGCCGCCGTGACGGCCGACGTCGATCCGGACCGTCTGTCGTTTCTACACGCGGTGCGCGTGATGCGTCGGAAGCTCCCCGTGGCCGTCGCGATTCCCCCCTCAGGCACGATCGGCGTTTCATGACGCCCTGCTGGCCGAGTTGGCGGAGGACCGCGTGGTCTCCAGTCGCGGGCGACGGACGCCCCGCGGCGTCAAAAGGAAGGTGAGCAAGTTCCCCTTACGGCCCCGTCGTCGCCGGCGGACACGAGTCGTTCAGGTATCGGTCCGCATCAAATCGCCTAAGTGAACAGTATTG
>JBDIBB010000113.1:0-12000 GCA_039812685.1 Vicinamibacteraceae bacterium | reverse complement strand
TGCGTGAAGGGCCGGTTCGGCTTCGAGTTCGTGCACCTGAACGAGTGAGCGCCGCGTGCGTGGCGCGAGGCGGATGCAGGGCAGGGTCTCGCGCACGCCGCGCCGGCACGCCGTGCGCCGCGCTCGGGCGACGCTGGCGATCCGGCGCGCCGGCGAAGAACGCCGTCATCGTCGCCTCGACGCTTCGGTCGTGCTGGTTGCCCGAGAGCGCGGGGGCGGGAATCCAGACGAGTGTGGCGGCGCGACCTCGCACCGAGCGGCCCCAACGTGAGGGCGACACTGGACGCCGGCGACGAGCGCTCGTGGACGTGCTTCGCCCGTCGTCGCCGGAACGAGCTGAGCCCTCGCCACGTCGAGCGGACCAGAACCGCTGCTCGCGTCGAGGTGTTGAACGTCAACGTACCGGGGCGCCGGATACGCGTGGACGCCGCCTGCCGCGGCCTCCTGGCTCGCGCTGACCGGCCGGCGCTCAGAACAGCAGTTGAAACTGGACGCGAACGCGCCGGTCGTCGCGGTGCCCGCCGTCGAAGGCGCGGTGGTGTACGAGGCCAGCGTCAGCCTGCACCTTCACGTTGTGTCCGTGCAGGTAGCGATTGACGCCCGCCTCGCATGCCACGGCGTCACCGCTCACGCCGGGTGCGTTCGCCCGATCGAAGTCCACGACGGCGACCCTCGCCGCCAGCTCCCACGTGTCGGGGACGAGGAACACCCCCGCCTGGACGTAGCCGCCATGGTCGATGAACTGGGCCCTGCCGGTGTCGTTGCGCCGCACGTAGGCCGCGGCCTGGGCGGTCATCCTGCCGGCGCGGTACCCCGCATCCACGGTGAAGCCGCGGGTGCGATCGCCCGGCCGGAGGTTCTGGAACGTCGAGGCGTCTGCCACCGGGTTGTATGCGGCGGCGAAGCCCACTGAGAGTTGCGGCGCCGGCGAGGGAGCGCTCTCCATGTAGCCGTAGGGCTGGAGCAGCGAGATCTCGAGTCGGCCGACGACGGCGACCCGGCCGGCGGGATTCTGCTGCCCGGATCCGTCGAGGGCCCTGATGCTGTTGGTGACGGCGACGTCGTAGCCGAGACGGCCGCGCGTGGCACCGGCGTGGACGCCAACGGCCCGCGGCAGGTTGAACGCGTAGTCGGCCGCCGAGAGATCCGAGAACAGCAGGTTCCCGGGGTGCGTGTAGAACTGCCGGCTGTAGGGCAGGAGCAGCCGGCCCACCTTCACCGATGCCGTCTGCGACAGGCCGTATTGCAGCCAGCCGTCCAGCAACGTCACAGGGTTGCCGTTGCCGAACGTGCTGGCCTCGAACTGGAAGAGATAGGACACCTTGGGGCTGAAGGCGTTGCCGCCGAACGCGAGGCGTGCCAGGCCCACATCGAAGTTCTGCACGGCGTCGGCGTTGCCGGGCTTGGTCGCAGTGTACCGCACCTGCAGGAGCCCGTTCAGCGTCAGGCTGAACTCCTTGGTGCGACCGACGAGTGGGAACCCGTTGTCGTAGGCCTGGTCGGCGGGTGCCGGTGCCGTGGCGGCGGGTTGGGGATCCTGGGCGTCCTGGGCGCGGCTCGCGGAGGTGAAGGCCATGACGGCACAGGCCGCCAGCACGGCCGACCACGGTGCTCGCGTCGCTGTGCGGCAAGCGCGGTAAGTCGTCATAGGGGGTGAATCGGCCGGCCAGCCGAGGACGTGAGCCGCGGGCGCGAGACACGAGGAACCTCGGGCGATTCAGCCGGCGGAGGATGCCGGGTGCTCGAGGTTCACGTCGAACCTCGCCCCTGCTTCGCCCCTGAAGATCCGGCGCCGTGAGCGATGAGCCGAGCGTGCGCCAGGCTCAGGGGCGCTCGCCAACGTCAAGGCCCTCCTGGCGCTGCCGCCCACGCGTGTGGTGTCCGGACAGGACGGATTCCTGGACGCCTGCCTGCACGTGACGGCCGGCACAGTCGTTCGAGGCAGCCTCGTGCCCGACGCGCACGCCGCCCCTATCCTGTTTCGGAACGGGGTGCGAACCCTCGGCGCGAACGACCGCGGCTTCCGGAAGTTCGAGACGCTCGACGTGCGGGATCCGTTCGCTCAGGACCGCGCTCGACGCCGCCGCGCGCCGGCGCCGCTGCCACGCGGCGCTTCCCCACCGGCTGTTCATACGAGCGATGCGATTCGGATCCTCGGTTCCGGACGCACACGATCCCAGGTCGGCCGGCGGTCCTTCGAGACAGCGGTTGGTCCGCTGTACGGGGGCCGGGAGACCTATCGTTCGACCGCGGAGCAGAGAATCAACGAAGTATCCTTGCGGAACCCGACCATGACGCCAGCGTTACGGGCGTTCGAACCCTTGCAGTCCACGATCTCTGCGCTGTTCGAATCGCCATCGACAATCGTGGTGTCAGCCGCCATAGGCCTTCCGGTGGTCGAGCACCTCGCAAGGTTGTTCACGACGTTCTAGGCCGTCATGAACCACCCTTGCTCGCATCCGAGCATGCCCTCCCGCTGGTAGCTGCCGATCTTGTGCTGGGTTATCGTGCCGACGTACTCGCAGCGAAACGTATTGCCGTCGCCGCCGAAGTTGGTTCCAGCCATCGCGTGGTTCGGCGGGCAGCCATGGGAAGGGTGGCCGTTCATGGTGATCTGGTTCTCGCCCTTGCTGATGAAAGTCTGAGCACCCGCGAACGCGAGAGCACTGACAGCAATTGTGACCGTCCAGATCGACGTCGTTCTCATCCACGTGAGTTGTCGCATCGTGCTGCTCCTCTGCGCGGCGGCCGGCGAGTGGTGTCAGACCGGTCGCCATCCGCGCCGACTGGCCTGCTTCGGGACTGACACCACCAGGCGCACAACCCTGCCTGGCCGCCAGTCCACTTCGTCGTGTACCCCTGCGATCCTGTAAACGCGAATCGGGACGAAGACGGACAGGCTGCCGTTCGGCGCCTTGAGGTGATTCGCGGAAACGGCGGCAGCGACCGTATAATCCACGCGCACGAGCAGTCCAGGCAGTCCGGAGGGGCGGCAACGGGGGTGAGCGGGCCCTGGTGCTGACGACGCGAGAGGTGGGTTACGACCGAGTGGCGTCCGGCGAGGGGACCATGGTGGTCGCCCGGCCGCGGCCGCACATGGAATCGCTGACGGTGGCGGCGGCGGGATGAGCAGACGCTGGCGTGACGGACTGACCCTCAGCGAGGAGACCTCGCTCTCCCTGCTCGCGCGCGCCCAGCGCGGCGACGCCGTGGCGCTGGAGGCGCTGATGGGACGCTACCTCGCCCGCCTGCAGCGCTGGGCCTCGGGCCGCATCCCCCCGGCCGTCCGCGGCCTGCTCGACACCGACGATGTGGTCCAGGACGCGCTGCTCGGCACGTTCCGGCGACTCGAGGACTTCAAGCCGAAGCACGACGGCGCCCTGATGGCATACCTGCGGCAGGCCGTGGCCAACCGGATCCGCACCGAGTTGCGCCGCCGGGACGTGGGGCTCGCCGATGTCGTCGACATCGACTCCCTCGAGTCACCCCTGCCGTCTCCGCTGGAGGCCGCCGTCGGCAGGGACGCCGTCCATCGCTATGAAGCCGCTCTCGCGCGGCTGGGTGAGGACGACCGGGCGGCGGTCATCGGTCGCTTCGAGATGGGCTACTCCTACGACGCCCTGGCGCGCGCGATGGGCCGTCCATCGGCGGACGCCGCGCGCAAGACGGTCGAACGGGCCGTGCGAAAGCTGGCCGGCCTCATGCTGGGCGGCGGGGACTCCGTGAGCGGTGAGCCGTGAGCGGTGAGTCAGCGGCGCACGCTCGCGCGGGAGACCGGGATGATTATCCGGGTTCGTGGATCAAGGCGCGGCGCCCGACGCTGATTCCTCGGCAGGCTCCCGGCGATGGCGTCTGATCCGGATTTCGAGTCGGCACTCCAGTCGCTGCTCGACGGCCGCCCGTTCACGGGGCGACCGGAGGGACCGGACACGCCTGCGGCGCTCGGCCCGCTGGGCGTGATCCAGGCCATCGCGCGCGCACACCGCCTGGCCCTGTTCGGCGACGAGGGCCCCGGGCCGGCGACCGGGCCCGAGCGTGTGCGCTGGGGGCACCTGGAGGTCGGCGAGGAGGTGGGGCGCGGCGCGACGGGCACGGTCCACCGGGCCTGGGACACCCGCCTGTCGCGCGACGTCGCCCTGAAACTCTTCACGGCCGACGACACGGACGCTCCCGAAGCCGCCCTCGCGGAAGGACGCCTGCTCGCCCGCGTGCGCCACCCGCACATCGTCTCGGTGTACGGCGCCGACACGCACGACGGCGTCGCCGGCGTGTGGATGGAGTTCGTTCGCGGCGACACGCTGGACGAGGTGCTCGAGCGGGACGGGATCCTCTCCGTCGAGGAGGCCCTGCTCGTGGGCATCGACCTGGCCGGCGCCGTGTCGGCCGTGCACGCCGCGGGCCTGCTGCACCGCGACGTGAAGGCGCGCAACGTGATCCGCGAGCGCGGCGGCCGCGTGCTGCTGATGGATCTCGGCGCCGGACGCCCGCTCGACCAGGCGCCGGCCGGCGGTGACAGCACGGGCACGCCGCTCTACATGGCGCCGGAGGTGCTCGCCGGCGGCGCCGCAACCCAGCGCAGCGATATCTACAGCCTCGGCGTGGTGTTCTACCGCCTGCTCACCGCGACGTATCCGGTGGTGGCCAGCGGCGTCGACGACCTGCGCGCCGCGCACGCCTCTGGACGGCGCCGCCCGCTGGCCCTGATGCGCGCCGACCTGCCACCCGCGGTGGAGCAGGCGGTGGATCGCGCCTGCGATCCGGATCCGGGCCGTCGCTTCGCCAGCGCAGTGGACCTCGAGCGCGCGTTGCGCACGGCCCTGCGGGACACGATCGAGGCCGGCGCGCCGGTTCGCAGCGGAGCCGCCCGGCGGTGGGCCCGCTGGCAGCGCGCCGCGGCGTCGGCCGCGACGCTCGCGGCGATCCTCTCGATGTCGGTGTGGGTGGCGTGGAACACCCTGCCTGGGCGGTCCGCCAGGCGCGCGCTCGGCCTGGCCGTTCCGCCGCTGAGCCGTCTCTACCTCACCATCAACGGGGGACTGGTGGTGGTCGATGGCCGGCAGGTCACCGTCGCTGCTGGAAACCCGGCCACCGCCGTCGTCGTCGCGGCGTCGTCGGACCTCGGCGTCCGCACGCTGGCGAGCATGCCCCCGTGGACCGATGGAGCCGCCTTCGACCTGGACGGCCGACCCGTGGCGGGGCCGCATCCCGTCAACACCATCTGCTGCTTCAGTGACGGCACGACTGACGGCCACTTCAACTACGCCGTGCGGCAGGACTCGACGCTGCTCGAGCCCCGCGGCTCTCGCCCGCTCGCCCCCACCGAGGTGTACCGGTTCGGCCGCGACTGGTCGGATCCCCAACCCCTGTTCCGGCTCACCCAGTCCGGCGAGTACCGGGGCATCGCCTACGCCGCCAGGACGCAAACGTTCTGGACGACGAGGAACGAGGCGGACGCCGCGGTGCTCGAGCAGTGGAGCCTCGACGGCCGCCTCGTGTCGCCGCCAGTACGCGTCGCCCCGACGTTGGCGGCCGCGGCCGTCGATCCGCTGGACGCCACGCTGTGGGTGGTTCGATACCTGACGACAGCACAGGTGCTTCGTCTCGAGAACTTCGACGAGGATGGCCGCCACCTGGCGACATTGGATCTCGGCAGTCCTGCACTCCTGCTCTCGGCTGGTGGGGCGGAGTTCGCATGGCGGGGCCCTCGATGACGCGGGCCTGTTCGACGCCGGGCGCTTCCCCGACAGGGCCGTCGGAAGACGCGTCCGGCGCGGTGTCCGGCCTGGACCAGTGGCTGGCGGTCCACGGTCCACTGTCGTGGCCCGTGGCCCTCACTCTGGGGATTCACGCGTGTTCGCGCGCGAGCCGGCTGCCGGACAGGCATCTTGGCGCGTCGCTGGCTTCCCTGAGAACCGCGGGCTTCACCCGCAGCGGGAGCGATGGCTGGGTGTGGGGACCCGTCGCCTCGTCATCGCCGCCTCGACGCGCCAGCGACGTCGAGGTCGTCGAGCGCGTCGGCGCCGTGCTCTACGAGTGCCTCACGGCGCAGCCTCTCACGCACCGCGTCGCCGACGAACGGGAGGTGCTGGATCGGCTGCGTGCCTGGAGGGCCGATCTGCCTGAGGCGGTGGCCGAACTGGTCGCGCGCGCCGTGGCCCCGAGCGGCGGGTCCGACGTATCGCTGGCACGTCTCGCGGTCGATCTGCGCGCAGCGCTGGGCCTCGCGCAGCGACCGCACGCTGTCGGCCGCCGATGGATTGTCGCCGGCAGCGTGACGTTGTTGGGGCTGCTGGCCATGGCCGGCGCGCTCCGCGGCCGCGATCGGGCCGCGACCGAGCCGGGCTCTCACGGACTGACGCCGGCCGAGACCACGGCACACGACGTCAACCTCGAGGCCGCCGACGGCCTGGCGGTGGTGGACGAGCACACCGCGGCCCTTCAGTTGCTTCAGGAGATCGACCGGCGCCTGTTCCAGCGCCTCGGGGTGTCGGACCCCCGGCTGGACTGGCATTGGGCCAGGCACGCCTGGGTGCGGCGGCTGGCGGGCGATCTGATCACCGCGGAGCAGTACCTCGAGCGGCTGCCGCACGCGCTCGAGCAGTTCCTCGGCCGGGACCACCCTTACACGCGCACCGCGCGGCTCGACCTCGCCGCGGTGCTCGCCGTCCGTGGCGAGCAGGCCGTGGCCGGCCTGCGGGCGGAGGCGGCACGCGGGGCGGCCGACCTGTGGCGCGCGCCCGCGCTCGGCTGGGACTACGCGGCGGAGGCGGTGCCCTGGGCGCCGCACGTGATCGCCCACGTCGCGCCGAACGTGCCGGAGCGCGAGGGGTTCCGGCGGCAGCCCGGCGGCGGGTTCTTCGTGCCGGTGACCGGCACGCAGCGGCTGATGGCCGGACGCGACGGCTGGCACCTGCACGTGCGGGCGGAGGATACGTGCCGGGTGAGTGTCGTCGTCGGCGTGGCGCCGCGTGAGGTGACCGTCGACCTGCGGCGTAACGCTGGAGGCGCGTGGCGCGTGGGATGCGCCGGCGTCACGCCAGGGATGGCCTTCGATCTCCTTGCGGGCGAACCTGCGGCGCTCACGTTGAGCGTGGGCGCCGATGGCGGGGTGCAGGCGCGGACGAGCGACGGCACCCGCCGTCTGGCGCGCATCGATCCGGTCGCTTCGCCGCCGGCGCCGCCCTACGCCGTGTCCTTCTCGGGCGATCGCGACGGCGCCGGCTGTGCGATCGTGTGGTGGGAGATCACGCCGCGCTGACCGCATCGCGCGCGGGTGACGGTTGTCCTCGCCTCGCGCGCGGTTGCGCCGCGAAGGCGCCGGCACACCTGCGTGTCCCGGAGTGCTCCCGTATGCATCGCGCCTTCCCGCGCCCATGCGGGTTCGGATGCCTGCGATGTCGAAGTGAACCGGATAGCCGTCGTTCGAAATCGTGGTGCACTCCACAACGCTCCCCAGCGTGCCTCGAGCCCCGTGGCGACAGGCCGGTTCAGGTTCCGAGCCGGGGCGTTCGCGCACGAGGTGGCCACGCCAGCGGCAAGTGTCCACCAGCCGGGCCCGTGAGCGGCTTCTCGAACTGGTGGGAGGGCATGACCTGGCCCAACCACATGCGGGTGATGCATGCGTGTCTCTGGGAAGTTCGCGGACGCATTGATCCTGATCGCATCCTGTGGGGCAAGCCCCGCATCCGAGGGTTGCCCATCACGGTGTACGACGTGCTGGAGTACCTGGCGTCCGGAATGTCCATCGACGACATCGTGTCGGACTTCCCGGACCTGACGTCCGATGACGTCCGGACCTGCCTCGCCTTTGCCGCGGACCGGGAGAAGCGCCTCGTCAAGGTGTCGGCGTGGGACTCCTGTTCGACGACAACCTGTCACCTCGGCTCTCCGCGGCGCTGGCTGATCTGTATCCCGTCTCGGTGCACGTCAGGGTCGTGGCGCTCCAGCGTGCACCGGAGGACGAGGTCTGGGAGTACGCACGCCAGCACGGGTATCTGGTGGTCTCGAAGGACAGCGACTTCCACCAGCGCAGCCTGGTCGAGGGTTCCCACCCAAGGTCGTCTGGATCCAGCGTGGCAACTGCACGACGGCGGCGATCATCGAGTTGCTGCGACAGAGTGTTCGTGCGATCGCTGACTTCGAGCAGGACCCGGTCGCCTCGTTCCTGATCCTCGAGTAGACACGCTGTGCGACACGGGGCGCGGCCCCCGTCTTCGGCTGACGGCTCCCCCGGGAACAGCGCACGGCCTCACCCCCAGGTCTCGAGGCGAACTGGGGAGAGCCACGGAAGTGCTGAATCCCGAGCGGTGTGCAGGGCTCGCGATTCGGTGTGACCAGATCTGGGACCAGTCGAGCGGCGAGGAGGAGTGACTCACGGCGATGCCGCGCGACAACCGCCGGGCGAGCAGTCCGACCACGTGATGGTGCTTGCCTGTCACGAACGTCCCCCACGAACGAGCTGCAGAGGCACGGCAGGCGATGACCCGCGATGAGCGAGCGTCCTGATGATCGTGTCGAGCACCAGGTCGAGATCCTTGCCGACGTCCTCGGCGAGGAAGCGGAGCACGAAGTAGCCGTTCTCCTGAAGGAGTTGGTCCTTCCGTCGATCTCGACGGTAGGCGGCCTGGTCGCCGAGATGCTGGCCGCCGTCGAGTTCCACGGCGACGCGCGCGTCCGGGCAGAGCAGGTCGACCTCCAAACCAGACCGTTCATCGAACGCGAGCGGAAGCCTGTGGTTGACTGTGAAGCGGCCCCTGGTGTCGGGCAACGTCTCCAGCCGTTTGAAGAGGAACGCTTCCGTGGCACTTCTGGCCCGATCGGCGCCTTCCGCATCCGCCGGGACGGCGCGAGCCGCGTGGACGAACAAGCTGGCCAACGGCGTGTCGACCCCATCCCTGACAAGTCGTTGGACGCTGCCGGAGTAGTCGCGCTTCCAGACAGGGTCTGAAGGCAGCACGACGTCCGCCGGCCAGCCCGGGATCGCGCTGGCCGGGAGCACGACTGTGTAGCCGACGGCCTCGTACCCGCGGCACCGCCGGTCGAACATCCGCGCGAGCATCGGCACCTCGAGGTCCGCGTAGTCGTAGATACGCACCTCGCGCTTGCCGTCGTAGAGACGATGCAGTCGGCCCGCGTACTGTGCGATGGTGCCCCGCCACGACACCGGGAGCGTGAGAAACAGCGTGTCGAGCCTCGGGTCGTCGAAGCCCTCGCCCACGTACTTCCCGGTCGCAAGAATGACGCGAGGCGTATCCGGGGGAATTGTCGCCAACCGGTCGCCAACAGCACGGCGTTGTTTCTTGCCGAGGCCTGCCCGGAGGGTGACGACGTGCTCGACCTGTCCGGCCAGCCGTCGCTCGAGCCCATCGAGGTGTTCGTTGCGCTCCGTGAGGACCAGAGGCGAGCGTCCAGCGTGCACGGCCTCCATGACGTCGTCGCAGATCTGCTGGTTTCGCGACTCGTTCTCGACCAGTTCCCGGTACAAGCTCTGGAACTCCAGCCGCTTGTCGGGTTCCGGCTCCCTCGCCGGACGAAACGACGTCGGCCGGACGAGCGCGTAGTGCTCGAACGGACGGGCGGCGGCCTGCACCCTGGCGTTGACGCGATGCCGGATCGGTCCGCACTGCATGAAGATGATCGGGTGATGCCCGTCCTTCCGCGCCACGGTCGCGGAGAGCCCCAACACGAACCTGGCCTTCGCCTGACGAGCGACCTGCTCGAAGCTGTGTGCAGAGAGATGGTGGCACTCGTCGACGATCAGGTGGCCGTAGTGCCCTACGCGATCGTCCACGACCCCCTTGCGCACCAGGCTCTGGATGACCGCCACATCGACGATGCCGGTCGGTGCATTCCGTCCGCCGCCGATACGGCCGATGGACTTCGGCGGCAGGTCGAGAAACGTCCCGAGACGGTCGACCCATTGGTCGAGCAGCTGTCGACGGTGCACCAGGATGAGCGTGGTCACGCCACGGCGCGCGATGAGCGACGCGGCCACGACGGTCTTGCCGAATGCTGTTGTGGCCGCGAGAACGCCGGTGTCGTGCTTCAGCAGGGCGGTGGTCGCAGTATTCTGCTCGGGGCGCAGTTCGCCTCGGAAGGACACCTCGATGGCGCTGCCGCGGGAGCGTTCATCGCGAACGATGGGACGGATGCCCAGCCCAGACAGCGTGTCCTGCACATCGTCAAGGCAGCCTCGTGGCAGGCTGATGTGCTGCGCATGATCCTCCGCACAGGCGATCACGCGTGGCTTGAGGTAGGTTGACAGACGCATCGCCTGCGCCCTGTAGAACTCCGGGTTCTGAAAGGCTGCGACTCGCAACAGTCGATTCCTCAGGCCGGGGTGGAGGCCCTCCTTCGCGACGTAGATCTGATTGCCGAGCACCAGCTCGAGGCTCATCGGAGCCTCGCCGCCAAGCGGGGGATCCTGTCGTCGCCGCGACGGTGGCGCCAGCCACGGCTGGTCGTCCTCGTCGTCCGGCGGCAGCCGAACCCCGAGAATGCGGCCGCGTCGCTCGGCCATATCAACGACGGCTTCGACCTCAGCGCGAGTCAAGCGTCGCACCCCTGCGAGGAACGCCCACTGGTCCGGCCACGGATTCAGGTTGTCGTCGAGGAAGACGCTGTTCCCCTGTTCCCGGGCGTATTTCTGGAGCGGCAGCGCGATCAGGTTGCCAAACCCACCCTGAGGCAGGGTGTCCTGGTTCGGGAACAGGCGGTCGTACGATTCCAGGCCGATGTCAGGGCGGTCCTCCATCGCTTCGGTGAGCAGGAAGGACGCGAGTCGGCGGGCGAGCGACGCCGGGAGGGGGGCGTCGAAGAACAGCCACGTGTGGGCGCCACGTCCGGACCGGGAGCGCTCGAAGGCGACGGGTAAGTCCAGACGGCGGCACGCGTGGACGAACGCGAGCGCATCCTGCTCCCAGCCGGTCTTGTCGAAGTCCGCCGCCACGACGGTGCAGGTCTCGTCGAGGAGCAGCGGGTACACTCCGGCGACGAACGGTTCGCCGCCGTCGTCGGCGCCGGACAGGTGCCAGCGAATGACGGTGTCAGTCACCGGCAGGAACCGACGGTGGGGACAGTCGGCGCACTTGATGCGAGGTTTCTCGCAGACGCCCCGCACCCACTCGTTGGCGCAGGCAGGGGCATACCCGGACTTCCCAGTCCTGCGGCTCTCGAACCGGCGCGGGTAGACATCCGACCGGCCGCGGAACAGGGATCGGAAGAGCGCAACCTTGGCGTCCGGTGAGGAGCGATGGTCTACCACGGTGGCCCTCGTCCAGTCCACGTCGGTCGCCTACGCCGCCTCTCGTGGATGCACGTCGCGCTTGATCCGCTCGGCGGAAGCGCGCGTCGCGACATCGAGGTCGTACGCGCCCTGCAGGCTCACCCAGAACTCGGCGGTCGTAGAGAAGTAGCGAGCCAGACGCAGTGCCGTGTCTGCCGTGATGCTGCGACGGCCGTTCACGATCTCGCTCATGCGCGTGACCGGCACTCGCAGATCGCGAGCCAGCCGATTGATGCTCAGCCCGAGCGGCACCATGAGATCCTCGCGGAGGATCTCGCCTGGGTGCACGGGCGGCAGTGGGCGACGCTTCGCCATGGTTCTCTCCCGAGACCTCAGACAGTATAGGCATCGGAGCCGGCTGCTCGACGGCGTGGCATTCGTATGACGTTCCCACCTGGCCTCGGCGCCACCGGGAGCTTGACCTGCTCGCTCGCGGCCACCAGGTCTTCCTTCAGCAGGTGCGCATAGTGCGCCTCGGTGACGGCAACACTCGAGTGGCCGAGGATCTTCGACAGCTTGTAGATGTCGCCGCCGGCCTGCAGCCAGGGCGTGCCGAACGTGTGGCGGAGCGCACGCGGTGTCAGCGTCGGGATCTTCGCGCGGACGCAGCCCTCGGCCAGCACCTCGCGTAGCCGCTGAGGGTTCTGGCGCCACAGCTTGTCTTCCTCCTCCAGTTGCTCCCTGAGCGCGGCCTTCGCGTCTGGCTGCATCGGGAC
>JBDIBB010000112.1:0-12457 GCA_039812685.1 Vicinamibacteraceae bacterium | reverse complement strand
CTAGGGGGGCTTGATGGCGAAGTCGGCGGTGCCGCGAGGACAGCTGCGCCCGACTGGGAACGGCTCCTTGCCCCGAAGGCGCCCGCGGTTCCGCTGCCCCGACCCATCGACCAGGATTTGTTGCGCAGCCTTCACGTGCCTGCCGAGCATCACAAGGCCCTGCTTCTCGTGAAGGACGAAGCTGCGCTGTTGGATTGCAGCGGCGTACCCGACGAACACCTGCTGCGAATTCACGAGGCGCTGTTCGAACGAAGGGCGCCGGAGGTGGTCCAGGCCCGCGAGTTCGTTGTGCAGGACCCCGACGACCTGCTGAAGTTCAAAGAGGGCGAACTGCTGGGGTTCCTGCTGCGCCTCGACGCCGAGCAGGAGAAGTACGTGACGTGGGCCGTCGATTCGACGGGACCGACGCTCGTGAAGGGCGCCCCTGGCACAGGGAAGAGCACGGTCGCTCTCTATCGAGCTCGAACCATGCTGCACGCCTTGCGCCGGCAAGGCATCGAGCGCCCGCGCCTTTTGTTCACCACGTACACCAACGCGCTGATCGCGTTCTCGCAGCAGCTCCTGCAAGGGCTGCTTGGGCCAGACGCCGAACGCATCGAGGTGCGCACTGCCGACAGCGTGGCGATGGGCGTAGTCACGCACAACGGCGAGTGCCATGCGATGGTGTCCGGTCACGAGCTTCTGCAACTGTTGCAGCAGGCGGTGTCCGGCGCGCACTTCGAGGGGAACTCGCTGCAGAAGCGCGCGCAGTCTCAGACCATCGCCCGGCTTGGGCCCGAGTACGTGCTCGAGGAGATCGGTGGTGTCATCGACGCACGACGGATCGAGACCGTCGAGGCCTACCTGGCAGCCAGGCGTCCGGGGCGGCGAGTGCCCCTCAGCGAAACGCAGCGTCGCGCCGTGTGGGCCGTCCGCGCGTCGTTTCACGCCCTGCTCGACCGGAATCGGGTCACGACCTGGCAGCGTCTCCGGGCACGTGCGGCAGCACTCGTTGCGGCAGGCAAGGGGCCGGCGCCGTTCGATGCCGTCATCGTGGACGAGGCGCAGGACATCGATCCGAGCCTGCTGCAGCTTCTCGTCAGGCTGTGTCACTTACCGGGGCGGCTGTTCCTGACCGCCGACGCCAACCAGTCCATCTACGGTTCCGGCTTCCGGTGGACCGACGTCCACGAGAGCCTGAAGTTCCGCGGGCGCACAGGCGTGCTCCGCGTGAATCACCGCTCGACCGCCGAGATTGGCGAGGCGACGGCTTCCTATCTCGCGGATGGTGTGCTCGAAGCCGAGGAGGTGGAGCGGCGCTATGTGAACAACGGGCCGATGCCGGCGGTGCGTCGGGTGAAGACGACCTCGGAAGAGACGGCCCTGCTGGCCCGCTACCTTCCACGTGCGGCCCGGGAGTTCCATCTGGGCTTTGCCGCCTCCGCAGTCCTGGTCCCCACGGAGAAGGCGGGGAAACGCGTCGCGGCGGAGCTGCAGCGCCACGGACTCGAGGCCCGGTTCATGGCCGGCAAGGAACTCGACCTCGGCGCCAAATGCGTGAAAGTGTTGACCCTCAGGTCGTCGAAGGGGCTGGAGTTTCCCGTCGTGGCGCTGGCTGGACAACTGGACATGCCATGGCCGCCGCTCAAGCCGGAGATGACCGACGAGGAACGGCAGGAGCGGCTGGCGCAGGAGCGCCGCACGATGTTCGTGGCGATGTCGCGCGCGATGCGGGCCCTGCTCGTCGTGGGACCGGAACCATCGAGGGCGCCGTTGCTCGACGGGTTCGATGGAAGCCTCTGGAATCTCGACAGTCAGTCGGAAACGCACGTCTCACGCTGAACCGTTCATCGATCCGTACTCAGCCATGGACGTCTTCAACCTCCGCTCCGCCCTCGTCGACGATTACGCCGCCTACGTGCGCGGCTTCCTGGAGATCCGCGACGCGCGACTGCGCGAGGCCGTCGAGGGCGAACTCCGGGCCGGGCGCCTCTGGCCCGAGCCGCTCATCCAGCTGAACCCCGCCTTCGAGCCCGGCGAGTGGATCGACGAACTCGTCGCCGCCGGCGTGCTGCACAAGGAATGCAGCCGCATCTTCCGTCGGAAGTCCGGGCCAGAAGGTGACGGCGAACCGATGCGCCTGCACCGCCACCAGGTGGATGCGATCAAGGCCGCCAAGACGGGCGCCAACTACGTCCTCACCACCGGCACCGGTTCGGGCAAGAGCCTCGCCTACATCGTCCCGATCGTCGACTACGTGCTGCGCCGCGGGTCGGGCAAGGGCATTCAGGCGGTCATCGTCTACCCGATGAACGCCCTCGCCAACAGCCAGCTCGGGGAACTGGAGAAGTTCCTGCGGTTCGGCTACGGCGGCGGGCAGGCTCCCGTCACGTTCCGCCGTTACACGGGCCAGGAGAGCGACGAGGAGCGGCAGGCGATCATCGCATCCCCGCCCGACATCCTGCTCACGAACTACGTGATGCTCGAGCTGCTGCTGACCCGTCCCTACGAGTCGCAGCTGGTGAAGGCCGCCTCGGGCCTTCGATTCCTCGTGCTCGATGAGCTGCACACGTATCGCGGGCGCCAGGGTGCGGACGTCGCGCTGCTCGTTCGCCGCGCCGCGGACGCCTTCAACGCGGTGGACCTGCAGTGCGTGGGCACCTCCGCAACGCTTGCGAGCGGCGGCACCTGGGACGAACAACGAGCCGAGGTCGCCCGGGTGGCGACGCTGCTGTTCGGCCGCGAGGTACGCGCCGAGCACGTGATCGGCGAAACGCTGCGGCGGGCCACGCCCCTCTTCGACGGCGGCGCCGCCGCCATCGAGCAGCTCAGGACGCGGCTGTCGAAGGCCCCGCCCACCGACTATCACGCGTTCGTGGCCGATCCTCTCGCGTCGTGGATCGAGACCACGTTCGGCCTCGAGGCGGAGCAGCCCTCCGGCCGCCTGCGACGGCGCGTGCCGCGGGGTGTTCGGGGAGAGGATGGCGCCGCCGCCGAACTGGCGCGCCTGGTTGGTGAGGACGGGAATCTGGCCGCGCAGGCCATCGAGCAGACCTTGCTGGCCGGGTTCCTCGACGCCCGTCACCCGCAGACAGGGTTTCCCGCGTTCGCCTTCCGCCTCCACCAGTTCATCAGCCGGGGCGACACGGTCTACGCCTCACTGGAGCCCGAGGACTCGCGCTACATCACGCTGCAGGCGCAGCAGTTCGTGCCGGGCGATCGTTCCCGCATCCTCCTGCCGCTGGCCTTCTGCCGCGAGTGCGGCCAGGAGTACTACGTCGTCCACGCCCGCGACGACAGGGAACGCCAGCGGCGCATTGTCGAGCCGCGAACGCTCAACGACAGGAGCCGCGAGGACGGTCGTGTCGCCGGCTTCCTGTACGCCAGCACCACGGACCCGTGGCCGATGGACAGCGACGCGCTGCTCGACCGGCTGCCGGAGGACTGGGTCGAGGTGACCGCGGGCGGCCGCCGCGCCGTGAAGCGATCCCAGCGCGAACACTTGCCGCAGGCCCTCAGCGTGACGCCCGACGGCGTCGTCGTGGGCGGCGGCATGTCGATCCAGTTCGTCCCGGCGCCGTTCCGCTTCTGTCTCTCCTGCGGCGTCGTGCACTCGGCGCGCCAGCGCTCCGACTTCGGCAAGCTCGCGACGCTCGCCACCGAGGGTCGGAGCACGGCGACGACGGTCCTGAGCTTGTCGGCGGTGCGCCACCTGCGGAAGTCCGGATTGGAGAAGAAAGCGCAGAAGCTGCTGAGCTTCACCGACAACCGGCAGGACGCCTCGCTGCAGGCCGGCCACTTCAACGACTTCGTCCAGATTGGACTGCTGCGGTCCGCCCTGTATCGGGCCTGCCTGGATGCGGGCGCCGAAGGCCTCGGCCACGAGGTGCTCTCCCAGCGCGCCTTCAACACGATCGGCCTGCCGTTCGCCGACTACGCGTCGGAGCCCGGCGCGCAGTTCCTCGCCAAGACCGAGACCGAGCGTGCGCTGCGGGACGTGCTGGGGTATCGGCTCTACCGCGACCTGCAGCGGGGCTGGCGCATTACCTCGCCCAACTTGGAGCAGTGCGGCCTGATGGCCATCGAGTACGCCGCGCTGGACGAGTTGTGCGCGGCGGAAGAGGTATGGCAGGGACGGCACGAGGCGCTCGCCACGGCGAGCCACGACGCCAGGAAGCACGTCGCGCGCGTCCTGCTCGACCTGATGCGCCGCGAACTGGCCATCAAGGTGGACTACCTCGACATCACGGCTCAGGAGCAGATCCACCGGCGCAGCGCCCAGCGGCTCAGGGCCCCCTGGGGCTTCGACGAGGACGAGCAAGTGAACTCGCTGGAGCACGCCACGCTGCTCCTGCCGCGTTCGAGTCGGCCCACCGACTACCAGGGCTACACCTATCTGTCGCCGCGAGGCGCGTACGGGCAGTTCCTGCGCCGGTCCACGACGTTCCCCAACGTGGCTGCCAGGCTGGACTTCGACGACACCACGCGCATCATGCGCGACCTGCTGGAGGTGTTGCGCATCGGCGGGCAGGTGGAGCGCGTCTCGGAGCCGCACGGCGCCGACGAAGTGCCCGGGTACCAACTGCAGGCCGCCGCGATGCGATGGATGACCGCCGACGGCACGAAGGCGCCTCACGACCCGCTCCGTCGCCCACGGCCGGGGCAGACAGGCGGGCGCGTCAACCCGTTCTTCGTGCGCTTCTACCAGTCGATAGCGGCCGAACTGCACGGCCTGTCGGCCCGGGAGCACACCGCGCAGGTGCGAGCGTCGCAGCGGGAGGAGCGCGAGAAGCAGTTCCGTGCCGCGACGCTGCCCGTCCTGTTCTGCTCGCCGACGATGGAGCTGGGCGTCGACATCTCGGAGCTGAACGCGGTGAACATGCGCAACGTGCCGCCCACGCCTGCCAACTACGCCCAGCGTAGCGGCCGCGCCGGCCGGAGCGGGCAGCCTGCGCTGGTGTTCACCTACTGCGCGTCGGGGAACTCCCACGACCAGTACTTCTTCCGGCGGCCCGAGCGGATGGTGGCCGGCAGCGTGGCCCCGCCGCGGCTCGACCTGGCCAACGAGGATCTAGTCAGGTCGCACGTGCAGGCCATCTGGCTCAGGGAGACCAGGCAGGGGCTGGGCTCCTCGCTCAAGGACGTCCTCGATCTCGACGGCACGCCTCCGACGCTGGCCATCCAACCCGCGATTCGCGAACGGCTGACGGACGAGACGCCCGCGGCGCTGGCCCTGACGCGCGCCGAGTCGGTGCTGGCCTCGGTGTCCGGCGAACTGGCCAATGCGCCGTGGTTCATCGACCAGTGGATCAGCGAAGTGCTCGCGCAGGCGCCAGCGGAGTTCGAACGCGCCTGCCAGCGCTGGCGTGGGATGTACCGGGCCGCCGAGAAGCAGCGTGATGCGGCCCACTTGGTGATCGGCAATGCCGCGGCGACGCCGGAAGCGCGCGCGCAGGCGAAGCGGCTGCGCGCCGAGGCCGAGGCGCAGCTGGAGCTGCTGACGCAGGCCGGCGACGTGCGCCAGTCCGACTTCTACAGCTACCGCTACTTCGCCAGCGAGGGGTTCCTGCCCGGCTACAGCTTCCCCCGGCTGCCGCTCTCGGCCTACATCCCGGGCCGGCGCAACACGAAGGGTGAGGAGGACTACGTCTCCAGGCCCCGGTTCCTCGCCATCTCGGAGTTCGGGCCGAAGGCCGTCATCTACCACGAGGGTGCGCGCTACCTGATCAACCGGGTAATCCTCCCGGCGCGGGCCGTGGGGCCCGGCGGTCAGGACCTGCTCACCTCCGAGGCCAAGCAGTGCGGCCGCTGCGGTTACCTGCACCCGATCACCGATTCAGCCGGCCCCGACGTCTGCGAGTTCTGCGGGACCCAACTCGAAGGCCGCATCCGCGACCTGTTCCGGCTGGAGAACGTCTCCACGCGACGTCGTGACCGCATCAGTTCGGACGAGGAGGAACGGCTTCGCCTGGGCTACGAGCTGCGCACGGCGCTGCGCTTCGCCAACGTCGGCGGACGCCCGGTTCGCGAGCTGGCCACGGTCAGCGTGAACGGCGACCGGCTCGCCTCGCTCAGCTACGGTCACGCGGCCACCCTGTGGCGCGTCAACTTCGGCTGGACGAGGCGCAACAACCACGCGCTCCAGGGGTTCCCGCTCGACGTCCAGCACGGCTACTGGAAATCTGATCAGGACCTCGACGACGACGACAACGGCGCAGATCCCGTGGGGCCGGTCGTGAAGCGCGTCATCCCCTACGTCGAGGACCGGCGGAACGCGCTGCTGCTCGAAGTGCACGACTCGTCCAGCGTCGAGGACATCGCGTCGCTACAGGCGGCGCTGAAGTCCGCCATTCAGGCTCGGTTCCAGCTGGAGGAAAGCGAGCTGGCCGCCGAGCCGCTGCCCAACCCCGACCATCGGCGGTTCGTACTGTTCTACGAGTCGGCCGAGGGCGGCGCGGGCGTGCTGCGGCGGCTCGTCGAAGATCCCGGCGCGTTGCGCGACGTGGCTCGCGAGGCGCTCGACATCTGCCATTTCCATCCCGACACCGGCGAGGACCTCCGGCGGGCGCCGCGGGCGCGGGAGGACTGCGAGGCCGCCTGCTACGACTGCCTCATGAGCTACTCGAACCAGCGCGATCACCGGCTGCTCGATCGCCATCGCGCCAAGCCGCTGCTGATGAAGCTCGCCGCCGCGTCCGTCTCCGCGTCGCCGACGGCGGCCACGCGCGAGGAGCACTTGCAGCGCTTGATGAACCAGTGCGGGTCGGAGCTGGAGCGGCGCTGGCTCGAGGCGCTGGAGCGCTACCGCCTGCGCCTGCCCTCGGCCGGACAGGTCCTGATCGCCAGGTGCAACGTCCGGCCCGACTTCCTCTACGAGGAGCTGCAGTTGGCGGTCTTCATCGACGGTCCCCACCATGACGAGCCCGGCCAGCAGGCCACCGACCGGCAGCAGGAGGACGCGCTGATCGACGCCGGCTACACCGTCGTCCGCTTCCGCCATGACGAGCCCTGGGAGCCGTTGTTCGACCGGCACAGGAACACCTTCGGGGTGCGGGCATGAGCTTCGCCGTCGGGGCGCTGGTGAAGGCGCGCGGCCGCGAGTGGGTCGTGCTGCCCGAGTCGGACGACGACCTGTTGATGCTGCGTCCGCTCGGCGGCACGGACGAGGAGGTCACCGGCATCTTGCCGGCGCTCGAGCCGGTGCAGCACGCCGCCTTCGACTTGCCCAATCCGGACAGGGTGGGCGACTTCGAGTCGTGCCGGCTGCTGTACGACGCCGTGCGCCTCGGCCTGCGGTCGAGCGCGGGGCCTTTCCGCTCCTTCGGGCGCATCGCCGTCGAGCCGCGGGCCTACCAGCTGGTCCCGCTGCTGATGGCGCTCCGCCAGGACCCGGTGCGCCTGCTCGTCGCCGACGATGTGGGGATTGGCAAGACGGTGGAGGCGTGCCTGATTGCCAAGGAGATGCTGGAGCGGGGCGAGGTGCATCGCCTCGCCGTTCTCTGCCCGCCCCACCTCGCGGAGCAGTGGCAGGAGGAGCTGCGGGACAAGTTCCACATCGAGACGGAGCTGGTGCTGACGAGCACCGCGGCCCGCCTAGAGCGCGGCTTGCCCCTCGGCCAGACGCTCTTCGACGCCTATCCGCACACGATCGTCTCGATGGACTTCATCAAGTCGGAAGCGCGGCGGGACGAGTTCGTCCGGTCGGCGCCGGAGCTGGTGATCGTGGACGAGGCCCACACGTGCGCCTTCGGCGTCGAGGGCCGGGGGCGCCACCAGCGTCACGAGCTGGTGAAGAAGCTGGCCGCCAAGCCCAGCCAGCACCTCGTCCTGGTGTCGGCGACGCCTCACAGCGGCAAGCACGACGCCTTCCGATCGCTGCTCGCGTTCCTCGACCCGTCATTCGCGTCGTTGCCCGACGATCTCTCCGGCCCCGGCAACCAGGAGCAGCGCCGACGGCTCGCCGGTCACCTCGTGCAGCGGATGCGCGGTGACATCCGGCACTTCATGAAGGAGCAGACGCCCTTCCCGGAGCGAGACGAGGCCGAGAAGACGTATCAGTTGTCTCCGGAGTACCGGCGGCTGTTCGAACGCGTGCTGCGATGGGCGCGGGAGACCGCGCAGGACGCCAGCGGGGGAGAACGGCGGCAGCGCGTGCGCTGGTGGTCGGCGCTCGCCCTGCTGCGCGCCCTGGCGTCCAGCCCGGCGGCCGCGCAGCAGACGCTCACCACCAGGGCCGGCGGCCAAGACGAGGCGGAGACCCTGGAGGCCATCGACGATGTGGCGGCGGCCGTGGTGCTCGACGAGGACCCGGATGCCACCGGGGATGCCGTCGATGCCGTGGCGGGCGCGGACGTGGCAGACGAGGCCAGCGAGAGCGAGCGTCGTCGCCTGCGCGAGCTGGCGCGCGAAGCCGAGAAGCTGCGCGGCAAGCCCGACGCGAAGCTGGTCACCGCCGTCGAGGTTGTGCGGCAGCTGCTGAAGGACGGCTTCTCGCCCATCCTCTTCTGCCGCTTCATCCCCACGGCCGACTACGTCGCCGAGGAGCTGCGCGCGCGGCTCTCGCGCGAGTTCAAGGGCCTGCAGGTGGACGCGGTGACGGGCCTGCTGGCGCCGGAGGATCGTGAAGCGCGCGTGGAGGCGCTGGGCAAGGCCGATCGCCGCGTGCTGGTGTGCACCGACTGCCTGAGCGAAGGCATCAACCTGCAGGAGCGCTTCGACGCGGTCGTGCACTACGACCTGTCGTGGAACCCCACGCGCCACGAGCAGCGCGCCGGCCGCGTGGACCGCTACAACCAGCGCGCTCCGCGTGTCCGGGTTCTCACCTACTACGGCCTCGACAACCAGATCGACGGCATCGTCCTCGACGTGCTGTTGAGGAAGCACAAGAAAATCCGCGACTTCCTGGGCGTGTCGGTGTCGGTGCCGGTCGATTCCGGCCAGGTGATGAAGGCCATCTACGAGGGCCTGCTGCTGCGCGGGCGACCCGAGATGCCGCTGCTGAAGGGGTTCGAAGACCTCGTGGAATCGGCGAGGCACGACGTGCACGTGGAGTGGGACCGCGCCGCCGACCGCGAGAAGCGGTCGCGCACCGTGTTCGCGCAGGAGAGCCTCAAGCCCGACGAGGTGGCGCCCGAACTGGAGGCCGCGCGGGCGGCCGTCGGCGGGCAGGAGATCGTCCGCGAGTTCGTGCCGCGCGCCGTGGCCCGCCACGGCGGGGCCGTCGCGCGCAAAGGCGAGGCGATGCGGCTGCACCTCGGCGAGACACCGCGCGCGCTGCGGGACCGGCTGAGTGCCGGCGACATATCGGATCTCGACATGGCGTTCGACCTGCCAACGCCGGAGGGCGCGCTCTACGTCACCCGCACGCATCCCTTCGTCGAAGGCCTCGCCGGCTTCATCGTCGACACCTCGCTCGACCCGCTGCTCGACGGCGCGGGGCGGCGAAGCGGGGCGATCCGGACCGACGCGGTGAAGACGAGGACGACGCTGCTGCTGCTGAGGCTGAGGCACCACCTGTCGGCTCGCCGGAAGGAGGGCGAGCAGACGCTGCTCGCGGAGGAGTGCCACGTCGCCGCCTTCGAGGGTGCGCCGGCGGCAGCGAACTGGCTGGGCGACGAGCGGGCGCGAGCGTTGTTGGCCGCCGTGCCGAAGGCCAACCTCGACGGCGCGATGGCCAGCGACCTCGTGAGGCGCGTGACGGAAGGGTTCGGCCACCTAGCGCCGCACCTGGAGGCCATTGCACGCGGGCGAGCCGAGGCGGTGCGCGAAGCGCACCGGCGCGTGCGCACGGCGGCGCGGCTGCGCGGGCAGGCGATCGACGTCACCCCGATGTTGCCCGTGGACGTGCTGGGCGTCTTCGTCCTGATGCCGGCGGTGTGAGATGCGGACCTCCCTCCAGCCGTTCCCGACCATCCGCACCGAGGGCGGGCTGTTCCCGCCGGACTTCCTCCAGCGCCTAGCCCAGCAACAGGGCGTCGCGGGCCTCGAGACGTCCGCCTATCACCTCGCCGAGCCGGGCGAGCGGCTGCGCGATGCCATCAACCGCTCGTGGGCGCGGCTCACCAGCGCATGGGCGGCGTTCACCGCGCTGCGCGCCCGCCAGCGGCCCGACGATCCCGGCACCACCATCACGCGCGCCCGCTGGCTGCTCGTGGTGTTCCAGGAGTTGGGCTACGGGCACCTCCAGTCGGCCAAGGCGCTGGAGGTCGACGGCAAGACGTTCCCAGTGTCGCACGCGTGGCGGCGGACGCCGGTCCACCTCGTCGGCTACGGCATCGACCTCGACAGGCGGACGCCGGGGCAGGCTGGGGCCGCGCGGACGTCGCCGCACGGGCTCGTCCAGGAACTGCTGAACCGCCACGACGACCACTTGTGGGGCTTCGTGTCGAACGGGTTGAGGCTGCGCGTACTGCGCGACAACGCGGCGCTCACGCGGCTCGCTTACGTGGAGTTCGACCTCGAAGCCATGATGGAGGGCGGGCACGTCTCCGACTTCGCCGTGTTCTGGCTGCTGTGCCACCAGTCGCGCGTGGAGGGGGAGCGGGCCGAGGACTGCTGGCTGGAGAGGTGGGCTCGCGAGGCGCGCGAGCAGGGCCAGCGGGCGCTCGACCAGTTGCGCGACGGCGTGGAGCGGGCCATCGCGGCGCTCGGCGGCGGGTTCGTCGCCCACCCGGCCAACGGCGCGCTGCGCGAGGCGCTGCGGTCGGGCGCGCTGGGCACGCAGGACTACTACCGCCAGCTGCTGCGCCTGGTCTATCGGCTGATCTTCCTGTTCGTGGCCGAGGACCGCGACCTGCTGCTGCCGCGCGACGCCACGCCCGACGCGCGCGACCGCTACGTGCGGTTCTACGGCACCGGGCGGCTGCGGCGGATGGCGGCGCGGCGCCGTGGCACGCCGCATCCGGATCTCTACCGCGGCCTGCGGGTGGTGATGGAGGCCCTCGGCGCCGACGAGGGGTGCCCCGCGCTCGGGTTGAAGCCGCTGGGCAGCTTCCTGTGGTCACCGCACGCCGTGGCGCACGTCGGCGCGTGCGAGCTGGCGAACCGCGACCTGCTGGCGGCCGTCCGCGCGCTCACCGTGGTGGAGCGCGGCCGCGTCACCAGCGTGGTGGACTGGCGCAACCTCGGGTCCGAGGAGCTGGGCAGCGTCTACGAGTCGCTGCTCGAGCTGCACCCGCGCATCGACCTCGACGCCGGCACGTTCGAGCTGGCCGGCGCCAGCGGCAGCGAGCGCAAGACCACCGGCAGCTACTACACGCCCGAGAGCCTCATCCAGTGCCTGCTCGACACGGCGCTCGACCCCGTGCTCGACGAGGCCGCGTCGAAGCCCGACGCCGAGGGCGCCATCCTGTCGCTGAAGGTGTGCGATCCCGCGTGCGGCAGCGGGCACTTCCTGGTGGCGGCCGCGCACCGCATGGCACGGCGGCTCGCCGCCGTGCGCACCGGCGACGAGGAGGCCGCGCCAGAGGCCGTGCAGACCGCCCTGCGTGACGTGGTGGGCCACTGCCTCTACGGCGTGGACCTTAACGAGATGGCCGTCGAGCTCTGCAAGGTGTCGCTCTGGATGGAGGCCATCGAGCCCGGCAAGCCCCTCTCCTTCCTCGAACACCGCATCGTCTGCGGCAACAGCCTGCTCGGGACGACGCCGAGGCTAATGGAGGGGGGGATCCAGGACGCCGCGTTCGAGGCGCTCGAGGGCGACGACAAGGACGTGGTGCGGATCCTCAAAGCGAGGAACAAGAAGGAGCGGACCGGCCAGACCGCGCTGCCGCTGGTCGCCGAGGGGCCGGCGGCGCCGTTCAGGAATCTCGCCGACTCGTGGGCACGCGTCGAGGAGATCACGGACACCTCGATCGGCGGTGTGCGAAGGAAGGAAGCCGCATACGAGCGCCTGCTGCAGTCGGACGACTACCGGCGGGAGCGGCTTGCCGCCGCCGCGTGGTGCGCCGCGTTCGTGATGCCGAAAGCGGGCAAGGCGGAGCACGTCGTCACGGAGGACGCCTTCCGGCGCCTGCGACGGCGGCCGGGCGACGTGGGCGAGGCGACGCGACGCGTGATTGTCGAGGTCGCGGAGGAGTACCGCTTCCTGCACTGGCACCTGGCGTTCCCGGACGTGTTCAGGGTGCCGGTGCATGAAGGCGAGCGGCCTGAGAACGAGGACTCCGGCTGGAGCGGCGGCTTCGACGTGGTGCTGGGGAACCCGCCGTGGGACACACTGAGCCCAGATGCGAAGGAGTTCTTCTCAGCATATGAACCGCGCGTTCGGTTTGTCGACAAGGTAGGACAAGAGGCAATCATCGCCACACTCCTAGCAGCCCGTGGTGAAAGAGGCCGCTGGCAGTAGCACCAGTGGCCCGTGGAGTTCCGGGTGGGGCTGGCGCTGATCAGTCCCGAGTGAGGCTACATGCCATCTCAGGTCTCCCAGAGCCGTTGTGAGAGACGCCACCAGCGTGGCGAGCACGCCGAACACCGCCGCCGC
>JBDIBB010000111.1:0-12470 GCA_039812685.1 Vicinamibacteraceae bacterium | reverse complement strand
GTGCGCGACATCGTCCGGGCGTACCTGACCGGCGACTACGCGGCGGCGGTGTCGGCGTCGGCCTCTGCCGGCGACCAGGCCGTGCCCCGGATCTGGCTCTACGCCGCCTGCAGCGAGGCGGCTCTCGGGCTGCTCGACAAGGCGACGGCCGAGGCGCATTTCGCACGCGCCCGCGAGTTGTACGCGCGGGCCCAGGCTTCGGGCCTGGCCTTCACCGCCGATCGTCAGGTGATTTCGCCCCGCATCTGGGACGTGCTCTCGAAGCCATGACCAGTCGCCGCCGGCGCTGGCGCCGGCGGCGATTGGTTCCCACCGCGGCAGGCCGCCGGTGTAGCATGCCCCCAGCGCACCCGCCCCCGACGCGCGCCAGGAGGCCTGTATGGGTCACTGCGACGTCACCCGACGCCAGTTCGTGAAGATCGGAACCGCGAGCGCGGCCGCCGTGGCCCTGGCCGGCCCGGCCGGCGCGGCGGCGATGCCCGTGCGACCGCTCGGCAGGACCGGCCACGACGTCTGCCTCTTCAGTCTCGGCGGGCAGGCGACGATCGAGAAGGAGGGGACCCGCGACGCCTCGCTCGCCATCATCAACCGGGCGATCGACCTCGGCGTCAACTACATCGACACGGCGGCGGCCTACGGCAACGGCATCAGCCAGACCTACATCGGCGAGGTGATGGCCACGCGTCGCCGCGAGGTGTTCCTCGCCAGCAAGACGCACGATCGCACGCGCGACGGGTCGCTGCGGCTGCTCGAGCAGAGCCTGAAGCTGCTGCGCACCGATCGGCTCGACCTGTGGCAGCTCCACAACGTCCGGTTCGACGAGCAGGTGGACCAGATCTTCGCGCGCGACGGCGCGATTGAGGCGCTGCGGCAGGCACGCGATCAGAAGATGGTGCGCTTTCTCGGCATCACCGGCCACTACGATCCCGACGTGCTGGCCAGGGCGATTGCGCGGTTTCCCTTCGACACGCTGCTGATGGCGGTCAACCCGGCCGACCGGCACCGGCTGTCGTTCATCGAACGGCTCCTGCCGCTGGCCACCGAGAAGGGAATGGGCGTCATCGGGATGAAGATTCCCGCGCGCGGACGCATCTTCAAGGACGGCGCCATCACCTCGATCCGGCCGCCGCTGCGCTACGTGCTGTCGCTGCCGATCAGCACGGCGATCATCGGCTGCGACAACGTCGAGCAGCTCGAGGAGAACATCGCCGTCGCCCGGGCGTTCTCGCCGATGCCCGAGGCCGAGATGCGCGCCCTCGAGACGGTGACGAAGAGCTACGAGTCGGACGCCGCGTGGTTCAAGAAGGCCGGCGCGGGGTTCTCGGCCGCCGTGCTCGACGATCAGAACACGGAATGAGGAGGCGGGGCGGCCACCGGCCGCCCCGCCAGTCACTCGCGCCGGAACTCGGCGTCAATCACCTCGCCGGCGGCGGCCCCCTCCGGTGCCGGACGCTGTGTCGAGAACGGCCGGCCGGCCTCGACGGCCGCCCGATGGTGCGCGACGGCCGCGGCGGGACACAGGGAGATGAAGATCTCGACGCACGCCGCCACCACGCCCAGATCGTCGAGCTGCCCCAGGAACGGGATGACGTCGGGCAGCACGTCGATTGGAAACGCCACATAGGCGACCGGCACCAGCGTCAACGCCTTCAACAGCACCGGCACCGCGGGGTCGCGCAGCAGGCGCCAGGCCAGCCGAACGCGGGCGGCCAGGGCGCGCAGCAGCGCCGGACGAGCGATCCAGGACGAGGGCGTCATCGGCATCCCCTGTGATCCGGACAGCCCTGACCCGCAGCCGGGCCTCCCGGATCGGAGCGACGCGTGCGCGCGAGCGCCAGCGAGCGTCGGCGGGCGGCGAGCCGCCCCATTGATGCAGTGTAGCGCCTGACCGCCATCAGGTGGCCAGGACCCCTTCGGTTGCCGGGAACGGGACACGGCGTTAAGCTGCCGCGAACCTGAGCGGTGGGCCGGCCGGGCGGACCGGGATGCTCCCGGGCCTGAGGGGCCGGCGCATCGCGACAGGATCGATGCCGCCATGGAACAGGCTTTCAGGATCGGTCACCTCGACGCCGCCGTGTTCCTGGCGTTCGTGGCGCTCGTCGTCGGCGTCGGACTGTACCAGAGCCGTCACGAGCAGGGCAGCGAGGACTACTTCCTGGCTGGACGCGGACTGAAGTGGTGGCTGATCGGCCTGTCGCTGATCGCCGCCAACATCTCCACCGAGCAGTTCGTCGGCATGAGCGGCAACGCCGCCAGCCACGTCGGCATCGCGATTGCGAGCTACGAGTGGATGGCCGCGGTGACGCTGGTGGTTGTCGCCTTCGTCTTCCTCCCCTATTTCCTGCGGGCGGGCATCTACACCATGCCCGAGTTCCTGGAATACCGGTACGACGGCGCCGCGCGAACGGTGATGGCGACGGCGACCATCCTGATCTACCTGCTGCTGCTCGGGGCGGTGACCTATTCCGGCGCGCTCACCATCTCGACGCTGGCCGGCAGCGCCGGGTACTCGGTGTCGCTGGCCGGCGCGTCGCTGGCCATCGGCGTCATCGCGATGCTCTACGTGACGGCCGGCGGGCTGAAGGCCTGTGCCTGGGCCGATCTGATCCAGGGCAGCGCGCTGATTCTCGGCGGCGCCCTCATCGCCTGGTTCGCCATGGGGAAGCTTGGCGCCGCCACCGAGGCCGCCACCGTCGTCAGCACCCGGACCGGCGCCGTGGCCGTGCGGGCGCTCGCGCCCGACGCGGGCGTGCTGCAGCGCTTCATCGACGTCAACGGCCCGAGGCTGAACATGTTCCTGCCGGCCACCGACACGGTCCTGCCGTGGACGGCGCTGATGCTCGGCCTCTGGATCCCGAACTTCTACTACTGGGGCCTGAACCAGTACATCACCCAGCGCACGCTGGGGTCTGAGTCACTTCGTGAAGGTCAGCGCGGCATCTGCTTCGCCGCCTTCCTGAAGCTGATCACGCCGTTGCTCATCGTCGTGCCCGGCCTGATCGCGTTCAATCTCTACTCGGATCAGATGCGGCTGGAGGCGGTCGCCGACACCACCGTGGCGATGACGCGCTACCTGAAGGCCAACCCGGCCACCGCGTTCGTCACCGCCGGCCCCGCGATGGACGACGCGGAGGTGGCCGCCTGGCCGGCAGGCCGCTACGTGCTCGCCGTCTATCCCGACGAGGCGGCGCGGCGCGCACGCTCGGCCCGCAATGCCTTCGTCCTGCCGATCACCCGGGCCGACTTCGACCGGCTGCGGCCTGCTCCCCTCACGACGTTCGTCGCCGACGATCGCGCGTGGAAGTCGCTCCATCCCGGCCTGTGGGCGGAACTCGAGGCGTTCAACGCGACGGTCGCGAGCGCGGCCGCCGCGGCCGGGCAACCCGTCGCCGCCGAGAAGCTGATCGCCTACAAGTACGACACCGCGCTCGCGCTGCTGCTGGCGCACGTGCTGCCGCCTGGACACGGCCTGGTGGGCTTCGTGCTGGCCGCGCTGCTCGGGGCGGTGGTGAGCTCGCTGGCGGCGATGCTCAACGCCGCCTCGACCATCTTCGCGATGGACGTCTTCAAGCGGCTGCTCTCGCCATCGGCCGCGCAGGCGGCCGTGGTGCGCGCCGGGCGCGTCGCCGTGGTGGCGTTTGCCGCCGTCGCCGTCGTGCTGGCGCCACTGCTCGGCGACCCGCAGATCGGCACCAGCATCTTCACGATCATCCAGGAGGGACAGGGCTTCGTCTCACCGGGCATCCTGGCCGTCTTCGTGTTCGGGCTGGCGGTGCGCAGGGCCCCGCCGATCTGTGGCGTCGCGGGCCTGCTGACCAACATCGTGGCCTATGGGGTGCTGAGGATCGCCGTGCCGCAGCTCCAGTTCCTGAATCGCATGGCCGCGTGCCTGGCGCTGTGCGTCGTGGTGATGGGGATCATCACGGCGATCCGCCCGCTGGCGCAGCCGGTGGCGTTCGAGGTGAACACCACGATGGATCTGCGGAGCTCGCCCTCGGCGCGACGGCTCGGCGTGGCGGTGGTGGTGCTGGCGCTGGCGCTCTATGTCGTGTTCAGCCCGCTGGTGCTGGCGCGAGGGTGACGCGCAGGCGGATGCCGCTGCTGCCGGAGGGCGCCGCCGGCCGCCAGCGGGCCGCGGTCACGGCAGTTCGCGCGTCATCTCGGTCATCGTCGGCCGGAAGCCGAGCCGGGCGAACATGTCACGGGCCGCCGCGTTGGGCGCGGCCGTCCAGAGCAGGACGCGCGACAGGCCACGATCGGCCAGCCATTCCAGCGCGGCCCGGATCAGCGCTGAGGCCACGCCGGCGCCGCGTGCGCCCTCCTCCACGTAGACATCGTGGATGAAGCCGGCGCGATCCCGCAGTTCCTTCCACGAGTGCGGCTCGATGCCGGCGTAGACGTAACCCACGACGTCACCGTCGCGTTCGGCGATGGCGACCAGCGCGTCGGGCTCGTCGAGCTGCGTCGACAGGAACGCGGCGTAACCGGCCTCGGGGTCGGCGCCGGGTGCGATGAAGCGCTGCGGGTCGAAGGCGTAATGCGCCCGCAGCAGGGCAGCACCCATCCGGCCGAGCGTGGAGACGTCACGAGGCGTGGCGGGGCGTACGGTCAGGCTCGGCGCAGGCATGGGGAGAGCATAGCGCGGCTGGAGGCCGGGCGGACCCCCCACTGCGCGCCGCGGGTCCAGGCACGATAAGCTGTGGCACCGCCCCGGGGCCTGGCGCGCAGCCCGCGCGGCCCGGGGCCCGGGAGCTGTTGCTCGTGACCGAATCCTCCAGGAAGCCGCCGGGCGCGCTCGAGAGCCTCGCCCGCGCCATGCGGTCGTGGCGAACCGCATCGGTGGCGCTGCTCTCGTTCTCCTCCGGCCTGCCGCTCGGGCTCGTCTGGTACTCGATTCCGGACTGGATGCGCGACATCGGCGTCGACATCCGCGTCGTGGGCCTGTTCACCCTGGCACAGGCGCCGTGGGCGTTCAAGGTGGTCTGGTCACCGCTGATGGACCGCTACGTCCCGCCGTTCTGGGGCCGGCGCCGCGGGTGGATGGCGCTGACGCAGATCGCGCTGGCCGTGCTGGGCCTGATGCTCGCCGGCGTCGGCAACCACCCGGACACCGTGTGGGTCGTCGGGGCCATCGCACTGGGCGTGGCCCTGGCCTCTGCCAGCCAGGACATCGCCATCGACGCCTACGCGGTGGAGGTGCTCGAGAAGGAGGAGCAGGGCGCGGCGGTGGGTGCGCGCATCGCGCTCTACCGCGCGGCGATGGTGGTGTCGGGCGGTGCCGCGATCACGGCCGCCAGCCATCTCGGGTGGGCGGTCGTGAACGTGCTGCTGGCGCTCGCCTACCTGCCGATGCTGCTGCTCACCTGGAAGGCGCCCGAGCCCGAGACCCCCACGCCGGCGCCGCGCCGGCTGCGCGACGCGGTGTGGCACCCGTTTCTCGGGTTCCTCGCGCGGCATCGCGCGCTGGAAATCCTCGCCTTCGTCCTGCTCTACAAGTTCGCCGACCAGCTCGCCCAGGCGCTCACCAGGCCGTTCCTCATCGACATGGGCTACAGCGCCGATCACCGGGGGATCGCGCTGGCGACGGTGGGGATGGTGGCGACCATTGCCGGCGCCTTCGTGGGCGGCTGGGTGACGACGCTGGTCGGGCTGGGGCACTCGCTGTGGATGTTCGGTGTGCTGCAGATCTTCTCGAACCTCGGCTACTACCTCTTGTCGCTCGCCGGCGGCCCGAACCTGCCGCTCATGTACGCGGCCACCAGCTTCGAACTGCTCACCTCGGGCATGGGGACCGGCGCCTTTTCCGTGCTGCTGCTGCGCATGACGCAGAAACGCTTCAGCGCGACGCAGTACGCGCTGTTCTCGAGCCTCTTCGCGCTGCCCCGGCTGCTGGCCGGGCCCATCAGCGGGTTCGCGGTCGACGCCGTCGGGTGGCCGACGTTCTTCCTGGCGACGATGGCCCTGGGAATTCCGGGCCTGCTGATGCTCGCGCGGTTCGTACCGCCGGGCGTGCGTGAGCCCGAGTTCACCGTCGAGACGGTGGCGGCGGCAGCGCCGCTCTCCGCCCGGGCGCTGGTCGTGCGCGGCACGATCGGGGGCGTGTCGCTCGGCGTGGGCGCGTGGCTGCTGCTGGCGCTGCTGGCGGCCCTGAAGGCGCTGCGCGAGGCGCCGGATGCGGGATTTGCCTTCGCCGGCGCCGCCGCGGCCATCGCCAGGCCCGGATCGATTCCCGACTGGGTGCAGCTTGGCGGGATCCTCATCTTCGCCCTGCTTGGCGGGTTGTTCGTGGCGGCCGTCGCCGCGGCTCGCCGTGGCGGCGGCGGCGAGTTCGCCGGGGAGGAGGCAGCGGGGTGACGCGGCGGCGCGCCCGTCGGACGCGGCGGCGCGCGGTGGATTTGCCGCGCGGCGCCGTGGTACGCTGCCGCGCGAACCGCATGTGAAACGGTGACCGTGCCCCTGCGCGGATCGTCGGGAGAGTCGTCGGTGTCCACGTTCGAGAGCGAGGAGGCCCGCAGTCCTCTTGGCGGGGACTGGGCCGCCATGACGTTTCCCCTGTTCCGGCCCCTGCTGTCGCTGCTGGGGACCGGCCAGGCGTCGCCGTCCGGCACGTGGCCCGTCGCCCGCCTCGCGCGGCAGGATGGCCGTCCCGCCGGCCTGGCTCTCGCCGAGATCTCCGCGAGCGATCCCTCCACGGCCGAACTTCTCTCGCTGCTGGTGGTGAGCGAGGCCCGCGGCCGCGGTCTCGCCACGGCCCTGGTCGCTGCGCTCGAGCAGGACCTCGCGCGGCGGGGCGTTGCCGAGATCAGCGGCGTTTATCTGTCGGGCAAGGCGTTCACCCCGGCGCTCGAGCGGGTGTTCGCCCGGCGCGGGTTCTCGGCGCCACAGGTGCGCAAGATCGTGGTGCAGTGCACGCCCGAGGAGGCCGCGCGCACCGACTGGTTCCAGAAGGCGAGGCTGCCCGAGGGCGGCCTCGTCTTCCCCTGGGCCGAACTGCCGCGCGAGGAGTACGACCAGCTCCGGCGCTCGCAGGCGGAGCGACCCTGGATTCCGCAGATTCTCGAGCCCTGGAGCTGTGGCGAGCACGTCGACGCCGCCTCGAGCTTCGGCCTGCGCCTGTACGGCGAGGTGGCGGGCTGGGTGCTGACGCATCGCGTGGCGCCGCTGCTCGTGCGCTACACGGCGTGCTTCGTGCGCGAGGACCTGCAGGCGCAGGGCGCGCTCTTCCCCGTGCTGGTGGCGTCGATCGAGCGCCTGATGGGAACGGGCGCGACCTGCACGTTCGTCACCTCCAGTCAGTTTCCACGCATGGTGCGCTTCACGCAGCGCCGCCTGGCGCCGTTCGTGTCCTACAGCGGGGAGACGCGTGGCGTGACCAAGCGGCTGGACGCCGCGCCGCCGGCGGAGGGCGCGTGAACGCGACGCGGCTCGTGGTCCAGGAGCCCGCGGATCGCGAGCGCTGGAACGATTTCGTCCGCGGTCATCCCGAGGGGCACGTCTTCCAGTCGTGGGAATGGGGCGAGCTGCAGGTGGAGCTCGGCGCCACGCCACTGCGGCTGGCGGCGCTGGCCGGCGACCGGCTGGTGGGCGCCATGCACCTGCTGCTGTTCGACACGGGCACCCGCGTCTTCTCCTTCGTGCCGCGCGGCCCGGTCGCCGATCCCGACGACGAGGCGCTGGCGCGCCTGTTCGTGGACGCGGCCATCGAGCTGAGCGTGGCCGCCGGCGCCAACCTGGTGCGCTTCGAGCCGCAGTGGGCGTACTCACCGGCGCGCGCCGATCGCTTCACCAGCCGCGGCTTCGCCATCGCGCGGCAGCACATCATGCCGCCGCGCACGCTGATCGTCGATCTGCGCCGGCCGCCCGATGCCATCTGGGCCGGCTTCCGGTCCAACACGCGCAATCGCGTGCGCCTGGCCGAGAAGCGTGGCGTCACCGTGCGCGTGGCCGGCGCCGGCGACGTGCCGATCTTCACCCGGCTGTTCGAAGAGACCAACCAGCGGCACGCCCGCCGCCTCGGCCGCGTGGATCAGATCTTTCACGCGGCGAAGCACTTCGGCGACCGCGACGCGATGCGCCTCTTCCTGGCCCGTGGCGACGGCGAGGATCTCGCGGGGATCGCCGTCTTCCCGTTCGGCCGCACCGCCACCTACCTGTGGGGCGCCTCGTCGGGGGCCGACGAGGCGCGCCGGCTCAACCCCAATCAGTTGCTCCACTGGGTGGCGATGCAGTGGGCCCGCGATCGCGGGTGCGAGGACTACGACCTCTACGGCATCCCCGATTTCGACGAGGAGGTGCTCGAGGCGCAGTACGCGGCGCGCACCGACGGCTGGTGGAACCTGTATCGCTTCAAGCGGGGATTCGGCGGGCGCGTGCACCGCCACCTCGGGACGTACGATTTCGTGCCGCGCCGCACCGAGTGACGGCCGGCCCGGCACCCGGCTTCAGGGGGATCGCCATGACCACGACGCAAGCCACCGACGGCATCCTGGCGGAAGTGCAGCTGCTCACGAGAGAGGAGGCTGCCGGCGTCGTGGACGCGCTCTTCGAGGAGCGCGCACACTGGACGCCTCGCCACGGCGACTACCCGATCTTCACGATGGGACGTGCCAGCTACCTCGACGGGGCGAAGCTCGGCTTCGCCGCGTTCCAGGACGCGGCGCTGGCACTGAACCCGGTTCTGCACGCCCGTTTCGGGTGGTTGCACGAGCGCCTGCGCCAGGCGGTGTCGACCATCGTCGGCGGCGAGGCGCGCTTCGACGATCGGCTGTCGCTGCCGGGCTTCCACATCTACCTGTCGGACCCCGCCAGGATCCAGCCGGTGGCGAGCGTCCACTTCGACATGCAGTTCGAGCACGTCGACTGGCGCGGCATCGGCGTCGTCGATCGCGATCGCCAGTTGTCGCTCACCGTCGCGATCGAGCTGCCCGCCTCCGGCGGCGGGTTGCTCGTGTGGAAGGTGAACCGGCTCGAGATCGAGACGATGACGCCCGAGGTCCGCCGCGCGCACATGGCTGCCAATCGCCAGGCCGCCTACCATGCCTACACGGTGGGCAACCTCGTCGTCCACTCCGGCCACCAGCTGCACCAGATCGCGAAGACGAAGGACGTGCAGGCCACCGATCGCCGCATCACGATGCAGTCGCACGCCTCGCCCGTCGACGGGCAGTGGGTGATCTACTGGTAGGGCCGGGCGCGTCCTCGCGCGCGGCGCCGGCGCGGCGCCGGCGACGCTACCGGCGCGGGACGACGGTCACCGTCACGCTCGACGGGTACTGCACCGAGTGGTGCACGCTGTTGCGCGCGACGATGCCCGCCGTCTCGTCGTAGTTGTTGCCGCCGGTGTTCAGATTGCGATCGAAGCGCGGGAAGTTGCTGCTCGAGATCTCGATGCGAAGCCGGTGGCCTGGCGCGAACCAGTTGCTCGTGGTCAGCGGCTGCAGCGTGACCTTGTACACCTTGCCGGCCTCCATCCACGCGAGGGGCCTGTCGTAGCCCTCGCGGTAGCGCATCCGCTGGATCGACTCGTCGAGGTTGAAGGCGCGTCCGTCGGGGTACACGTCGAGCACCTTCACCGTGAAGTCGGTGTCCTTCGCGCTCGAGCTCACGTAGAGCGCCGGCGTGATCGGGCCGCTCAGCTCCACGCCCTCGGCAAACGGCTCCGACGTGTAGACCAGGATGTCGTGCCGCGCCTCCATCTTCCGCTGGTCGAAGGATCCGGCCGTGATGGCGTTGCCGGTGCAGCAGACGTTGCCGCCATAGGACGGCACCGGGTTCATCGGGTCGTAGATGAAGGTGTCGGGCTGATCCGAGGCCGGGGGTGCCGCGACGAGCGCGCCGTCGCCGTAGAGCGAGTTCGCGCGGCCACCGCTCGCCAGGCAGAAGGTCCGCGTCGTGGAACCCTCCGGCGGCCAGGTATCGGCGGTCTGCCACTTGTTGGCGCCCATCGTGAAGTAGGTCACCTTCGGCTGCGTCTCGATCCGCGTCCCGCGCTCGCCCTTCAGGAACCGGTCGAAGAAGCCGTAGGTGAGTTCCTGGTAGTCGTAGCGCGCGTCGCCCATGCTGCGCTCGCCCACGATCGTGTCCTCGGTGGCGCGGGTGTACGAGCAGTGGGCCACCGGCGCGATCACCGCCCACTGCTGATCGGCCACCTCCGGCCGGGCGGTCTTCCGCACGTGATTGAACAGCGCGAGGTTGGGGCCCACCGAGACGTCGTACCACGACATGAACCACAGGCCGGGAACCTGAATCGGCATGTTGTCGTGCCACAGGCCGCCCTTGTACCAGGCCGGATCGTTGGGGGTGCGCTGGATCATGCGGCCGCCGGTGTCGACGGGCATCGCATCGGCGTAGATGCCATGCGGGCCGTCGACCGCCTTCAGGATGTCCTGCACGGGCAGGTGGCGCAGCGCCTCGGCCCAGTCCACCGGCGGCAGCTGCTGCGCGAGGTCGAACGATTTCGACGCGCGGATGAGGTCCTCGCGCGGCGTGTCGCGCGGGAACATGGGCCGCACCTGGTTCTGTTCGCCGTAGATCCAGGTGATGAAGAGCATCTGGACCGCGCCACCGCGGTACCAGTTGCCCTGCTCGTAGTAGGGCCCGACGCGGCCGACGCCCGCGCCGAACCCCTGCGCGTTCATGGCGGCGAAGGCCGGGTGGCCCAGCGAGGCCACCGCCATCTGGTATTCGGCGGTGGACGAACAGCCCACGGTCCCCACCTTGCCGTTGGACCACGGCTGCCGGGAGATCCACTCGAGCCCGTCGTAGCCGTCGGTGAGCGGGGCACCGAGGATGTCGTAGTTCCCCTCGGAGAAGAAGTGGCCCCGCTCGTTCTGCACGACGTAGGCATACCCGCGCTTGACGGCGGTCAGCGCCGCCGTGAGGTCGGCGGGCACGCCGTTGCGCACGTCCCAGAAGTTGAAGTTGTACGGCGTACGCACCCAGATGGCCGGCACCGGCCCCGCGGCGTTCTTCGGCCGGTAGACGTCGGTGGCCAGCCTGACGCCATCGCGCATCGAGACCATGAGCTTGCGCTCGACGACCGCCAGGTCCTGCAGTTCCTTCTCGACGGCCCAGCGCCGCGCCACCTGGTCGGCGGTGAGCGTGCTGCCGGGCCGCTGGGCGACCAGCGGGACGGCCAGCGCGACGAGGGTGGCGATGGCGGTGGCGGTGGCGAGGCGGCGGGCGTGCATGGTGCGGTTCCTCGGCTCGGGGGATCGGTGAAGGCGACAGTGTAGTCCAATGACGGCGCCCGCGATCGGCGCTCGCCGCGCGGTTCGCGTGCTCCCGGCGGGGCCGGGCGTGACAGAATCCCCGCGCCATGCGCGTGCTCATTGCCGGCGGCGGCCAGGTGGCCGGCCTCATCGCCAGCCGTCTCATCCGCGAAGGCAACGATCTGGTCATCGTCGAGCCGAACCCCGACCGGTGCGCGCAGCTCGACGGGCAGTTGGACGCGCGCATCGTGCAGGGCAGCGCGGCGCGCATCAGGACGATGCGCGAGGCCGGCATCGCCACCGCCGACCTGGTGATCGCCGTCACCGACAGCGACGAAGTGAACCTGCTGGCGTGCGTGATTGCGCAGGCCGAGTCGCCGCGCAGCGTGCGCGTGGCCCGGGTGCGCACCCACGAGGCGCCCGAGTGGCGCGACCTGATGGCGCGCTCGCAGGTGCGTATCGACCAGATCATCCACCCCGAAACCGATGTCGCCGATCTCGTGATGCGGGTGATCCGCGTGCCCGGCGTCTCCGACATCCGCGAGTTCGCCGGGCGTGCCGTGACGCTCTTCGGCATGCACGTGCCGCCGCACAGCTGGCTGGACGGCCGGACGCTCGTCGAGATCGGCCGCGAGGCTCCGGCCGCCAGCGCCCTGGTCGCGATGATCTTCCGCGGGCAGCAGGTGATCATCGCGCGCGGGCACGACGAAGTGCGTGAGGGCGACCATCTCTACGTGCTGACCACGCGCGACCATCTGGAGGCGCACCTGCGCTTCTACGGGCTGGGCGCCGCCGAGCGCCTGCGGCGCGTGCTGATCCTCGGCGGCAAGCAGGTAGGCATCCTGCTCGCCCAGCGGCTCGAGGCGCAGGGCGTCTCGGTGCGCCTCTTCGAGCGCGACACGAGACGCACCGAGAAGATCGCCGGCCTGCTGCGCCGGAGCGTCGTCGTCGACGCCGACGGCACGGACCAGCGCGTGCTGGAGGAGGAGGGCCTCGAAGGGGCCGATGCCTTCCTCGCGCTCACCAACCACGACGAGGACGACATCATCGCCTCGCTGCTGGCGCGGCGGATCGGCGTGCCGAAGGTGGTCGCCCTGATCAACCGGCTGACCTACCTGCCGATGGTCCAGCGCCTCGGCGTCAACACCACGGTGAGCCTGCGGGTGGCCGCCGTCGATCGCATCCTGCAGTTCGTGCGGCAGGGGCGCGTGCTCTCGGTCACCACCTTTCGCGAGGAGGAGGCCGAGGCCATCGAGGTGA
>JBDIBB010000110.1:0-12609 GCA_039812685.1 Vicinamibacteraceae bacterium | reverse complement strand
CTGGCCGCGTTCCAGTCGAACCGATCGGGACATCTGCCGGTGGCTCGCGGTCAGCTGGATCCGCGGATTCGCGTCGTCTCGCTCTAGCTGGCCGCCGGTGGAGGCGCCGGTCAAGCCGATGCCGGTCCGGCCGATTACCCGGGCGCACGCAGCGTCCGCGTGTCCGACCGTTCATGCGTTTCTCCGCACCAGCCCACGGACCTCCCGCGTCAGACAACGTCGGGCTGACGCTCGTCGCGACGGCCCCGCCGGCCGTGGCCTTCGACGCGCTGCTCGCGGAGATCGAGCGTGTCCATGCGACCGAGGATCAGGACACCGTCCAGGCGGCAGCCGTCACCGGCGTGGAGCGCCTGATTCGCGGCAGCGCGGCGGCGTTGTTCAGCACGACCGCCGACTCTCAGTTCGCCACGCTGTGCGCGGCAGGGCCTGGATGGCGCAGCGCGGAGCGCGATGCGCCGGCATGGCTGGCCCCGCTCAGTGGTCCGCTGGCCAGGCTCGTGCGATCTGACGCGATGGTCTCGGGCCGATTCGTCAGCGACCGCGAGGGGCACGGGCCGGATCTGGCGGTCGCGCCGCTCTCCGGGAGCGACGGGGCACGCTTCACGCTGCTGGTCGCCTGGCCGCCCGGCCTGGCGGCGAGCAGGACCGATCTCGTGCTGCTCGACCGGTTGGTGCCGCACCTGACGCTCGCGCTGCACCGCGCGCGGGCGGCCGGCGTGTGGCGCGAGATGGTGACCGACGTGCGGCTGGCGCAGGAAGCCCTGGCGGTCGATCACGCCGAACGCGCGGCCAGTTCCATCGCCGGCGGCGCCGCGCACGATCTCAACAACGCACTCTCGATGCTGGTCGGTCTTTCGGAAGGGCTGCTCGATCTGGAGACGTTCGAGCCGGCCGCACGCCGCGACATCGCCGAACTCCACACCGCCGTCCGACAGGTGGCACGGCTCGCCGGGCTGTTGACCTTCATGGCGAGGATCCCCCAGGGCGGGACCGCCACCGAAGTCGATCTCCCCACGTTGCTGAGCGACGTGCGGGTTCGTCTCCGGGGCGAAGGCCTCCCGGTTCCGGCCATCGAGGTGAGGCGGACGGCGCGCCTGGACCTGGCTCCTGCCGTCACGCAGTCCACCGACCTCGCCGAGACGGTGGCGGTCCTGCTGAGGCTGCACACGGGTTGCGGCGCCGGCACCGCTGCGGCGGTGCTCGAGGCGACCGACGACGGATGGCGACTGACCACCTCGGCGCCGGCACCGCCGGACGCGGGTGAGGACGGGACGGTCTGCCGTCCGCATTACGACCGCCGCGCACGGTGGAGCGGGCCGCTGCTCTGCGCCTGCCGGCGCCTGGCCCGCGCCCACGGATGGACGTTCACGGCCGGAGCGGGCGTCAACGGCGACCTGCGCGTGACCCTGATCGTTCCGATCGCCGATTGGACCGCCGCGGCGTCGGCCCTCAGCTAAAGACTTCACCAACGGGGTCGATTCACGCGGTGTGCGGGGACGGCCACCGTCGGGCGTCTGGTACGCGCGCGCCGTGCGGAGGCACGGCGGCCCGAGGAGCAATTGATGCTGGTCATCGTCGGCTCGGTCATCGTCCTCGTGTCCGTGCTCGGGGGCTTCATGATGGCGGGCGGCGCGCTGGGCGTGCTGATCCAGCCGTCTGAACTCGTCGTCATCGGCGGGGCCGCCCTCGGTTCGCTCGTCACGAGCACGCCGCTGCCGGTGCTGAAGGCCATCGCGGGACAGCTGAAGGGGTTCTTCGGCTCCCGGCCGAACAAGCAGGACTATCTGGAGCTGCTCGGCATGCTCTACCAGTTGTTCAAGCTGACGCAGCAGTCGGGCGTGATGGCCCTGGAGAGCCACGTGGAAGACGCCACGAAGAGCCCGATCATGGCCAGGTACCCGAAGTTCATGGCCAACCATCACGCGGTGCACTTCCTCACCGACTCCATCAAGGTCATCATCCTCGGCGGCATCGCCCCCCACGATCTCGAGGCGCTGATGGACGAGGATCTCGACGTCCACCATCACGAGGCGCTCAAGCCCTCCCACACGCTCCAGAAGACCGGCGATGCGTTGCCGGGCCTCGGCATCGTGGCCGCCGTGCTCGGCATCGTCATCACGATGCAGGCCATTGATGGACCGGTGGAGGAGATCGGCCACCACGTAGCGGCCGCGCTGGTCGGCACGTTCCTCGGCATCCTTCTGTGCTACGGGTTCGTCGGCCCCATGGCCACCAACATGGAGCACAGCGTCAACGAGGACGCGCACTACCTCGTGTGCATCAAGACGGGCCTGCTCGCCGTCTACAAGGGCTTCCCGCCGGCGATCGCGGTCGAGTTCGCGCGGCGGGTCCTGCCGAGCGAGGTCAGGCCGAGCTTCGACGAGACCGAGAAGTTCTGCAAGCAGGCGGGGGCGGCGGCGACGCAGGCCGCTCAGGCCGCGTGATCGCGGGCGGCCCGACTGGAGACGGTCCGTGAAGAACCCGTCGGTCATCGTCATCAAGAAGATCCGCAAGGGCGGCCAGGCCGGCCATCACGGCGGGGCGTGGAAGGTGGCCTACGCCGACTTCGTCACGGCGATGATGGCCTTCTTCCTCGTGATGTGGATCCTCGCGCAGAGCAGCGCGGTGCGGGCGGCCATCGGCGGGTATTTCCGCGACCCCGGCGTGTTCGACTTCGAGAAGTCCACCGGGATGATCCCGGGCGGCGATCAGGCCCCGCTGAACCCGGATCAACCGCCCAGCGCACCCATCGTGCGCCCGGACGGCCCGATGACCGAAGAGCAGGCGCGCGCCACCCTGGAGCGGACGGCGGGCCGGCTGCGCGCGGTGCTCGAAAGCCTGCCCGACTTCAAGTCGCTGGGCAAGCAGATCGAGATGCAGGTCACCGCCGAGGGCCTGCGCATCGAACTGCTCGAGCGAGAGGACGCGACGTTCTTCGACTCGGGCAGCGCGCAACTGAAGCCGGAGACGGGCCGCATCCTCGCCGCGATCGCGAAGGAACTCGGCCAGTTGCCGAACGACGTGGTGCTGGAAGGGCACACCGACAGTCGCCCGTATTCGCGCCGTGGCGACTATTCGAACTGGGAACTCTCATCGGATCGCGCCAATGCGGCGCGGCGGATCATGGCAAGCGGCGGCCTGCGCGACCACCAGGTGAAGGCGGTGCGCGGGTTCGCCGACACGAAGCTCCGCCTGCAGGATCTCCCGCTGGATCCACGCAATCGCCGTGTCTCCATCGTCGTGGCGACCACGCACGTCGTCGCCAGCGCGGCGACCGGTGGGAGTGCGCCCGCCGCTACGCGCGACGGCGGTGATGCGGCGCACTGATCCCGGCGCCAGCGACGAGGACCACCATGCAGAAGCCCATCGCCAGCGTTGTCGTCGCCGCGATCCTGGCCCTTGCGACCGCCGGCGCCGGCGGGCAGGGCGCCGCCCAGGATCCTCCCGATCCGGTCGAGCGGCTCGAGCGCGGCAATCAGCGGTTCGTGAACGACCCCGGCGCCGCGCCGCCACTCGACGCGCAGACACGACCGGCGGCCGATGGGCGTCAATCGCCCGCGGCCGTCGTGCTGTCGTGTGCCGACGCGCGCGTGCCTCCCGAGACGGTCTTCAACGCGGGACTCGGCCAGATCTTCGTCGTCCGCACCGCGGGTGGCGTCGTGGACAGGGCCGTGCTGGCGTCGGTCGAATACGCCATCGGGCAACTGCACGTGCCGCTGCTCGTGGTGATGGGCCACGAGTCGTGCGACATGGTGCGGGCCGCCATCGAGACCGGACCTTCGGCCCAGCCCCTGGGACCGAACCTCGACTACGTCATGAAGGAGATCCGGCCCGCGTTCGATCGGCTGACGACCCCGGCCGACGTCGAGCACCTGCGCGAAGCCGTCCTCGCCGTTGTCGAGGAGTCGGTGAACGACCTGCTCGATCGCAGCGACGTCGTGCGCGGCGCCGTGGAAGGTGGTCAACTGAAGGTGGTCGGTGCCTATTACGAACTGACCACCGGCCGCGTCCGCTTCAGTGCCCCGGTGCATCTGTCGGCGGACGTGACGGCCGGCGCGCGCTGAGCGGGAGAGAGGCTCGTCATGCGCGTGCAGCGGCTGGTGTGGCTGGCGACCTGGATCACGGCAGCGATCGCCGTGCCGTCGACCACGATGGCGCGGCCCGAGGGTGGGCGGACGCTCGCGAAGGTGGCCGGCGCCGGCGTGGCCTCGCCGGGCCGGCCGGCCAGGACACCCGGTGAGGCGTCGCGGGCTGTGGCGCCAGCGCAATCCCACTCCGTGGCCCGGGCTGGTGCCGCCAAGCCGGCGCCTCCCCCGGAGGACGCCCCCACGCTGGCCGAGGTGGTGAGGCGCATCGAGCAGATCGTCCACGACGCCCAGCCCGCGCGTGCGGCGCGGCGGAGCGCGCGACCGTCCCGGCCCGCACCACCCCCACAACCGGCACGGGGTGTCGCACTCACCTGGGCAGAGCCCCCGGCGGGCCTCAGGGGCGTGCAGATCGCCTGGCCGGCCGACATCGATCCGCGGCGACCCCCGCGGCGGCCGCTTGGCCAGCGGCTCCACTGGATCGACGTTCATCAACAGCCCTGAAGGGTTGCCGGCGCCGTCGCGGCGCGGGGTCGACGCGCCTCGGCGAGGCGCCACGGCTGCGCTCAAGCCGCTCTCGCCCGATGCCGATTTCACGGCTGCATGTGCGGGAGTGCGTGCCGGTTCACGGCAGCGCCGCCCGCCGCCCAGCCGGCCATGGAACCCAACAGAGACGAATTCATTCGTGACATCGACGCGGCGCTCGGTCGCCTGGCCTGCGACGTCGTGCTCGGCGAGACGGACGCCGAGCAGGCGCGCATCGGCGCCGAGTGCCTGACTCTGGCGACCCGATTCACATCGGCCCCATGGCCCGGCCTGGACGCCATCGCCGTGCTCCTCTCCGATCTGGCCGCACGAGGCGAGGACGGGGGCGAGGGCGCCGAGCGCTTCGCCCGGCTGGAATCGGCGTGGACCGCCTGGAAGACGGGTGCCCGTGCGCCCGACTCTCCGCCGGTGTCCCCGGCCGGCCCCGCCGCGCCTGCCGAGGATGACGAACTCGAGGTGTTGCGCACCGACCCCGAACTCACGGCGATGTTCATCGCCGAGGCCCTCGACCACCTCGGGACGATCGAGGCCGTCGTCCTCCAGTTGGAGAGCAGCTCCGACGACCGGAAGCTGCTGAACGACATCTTCCGTCCCTTCCACACGATCAAGGGCAATGCCGGCGCCCTCGGCGTGAAGTCGGTGCAGGAATTCGCCCACAAGGTGGAGAACCTGCTCGACCTGGGCCGTTCCGGCCAGCTGCACGTCGGACCGCCGGAGATCGACGCCATCCTCAAGTCGGTCGACCTGCTGACGACGATGATCAACGACCTCGCGCCGCGGCTCGCGGGACAGCCCGCTGTCGACGTGAGCGCCGCGAAGGCCGGCCTCGAAGCGGTGATCGGCGCGCTCGCCCAGGGTGGAGGAACGGGCCCGCGTGATGCGGCCATCCCGGCCGTCGGCCCCGAGCCCCCACCGGTGGCGGGCGTGCCGGCGGCCGTACCGGCCGCCGCGGCGCCGCCGCCGGCGCGAGCGACCGAGGCGACCGTTCGCGGCGGCCGCCGGATGGAGGAGACGGGCGCCGCCTCGGTGAAGGTCGACACGCGCAAGCTCGACAACCTGGTCGACATGGTCGGCGAACTCGTGATCGTGCAGTCGATCATCAGCGCCGACCCCGCGCTGCTCGGGTTGGGCGACGAGCGTCTCTCGCGCAACCTCGCGCAGTTGCGCCGGATCACCGGCGACCTGCAGCGCAACGCCATGTCGATGCGCATGGTGCCCATCCGACAGACGTTCCAGAAGATGGCGCGGCTCGTGCGCGATCTCAGCCGGAACTCGGGGAAGACGATCGACCTCGTGCTCTCGGGCGAAGACACCGAACTGGACCGCAAGGTCGTGGAGGACATCAACGACCCGTTGATGCACATGGTACGCAACAGCGTGGATCACGGGATCGAGACGGCCGACGTGCGCACCTCGCGTGGCAAGGCGCCCGCCGGCCGGCTGTCGCTGTCGGCCTTTCACGAGGGCGGCAGCATCGTGATCGGCATCGCCGATGACGGCGGCGGCCTCGACCTCGACCGCATCCTGGCCAAGGCCGTGGCCCAGGGCCTCGTGCAGCCGGGCGAGTCGCTGGCGACGCAGGAGATCTGCCAGTTGATCTTCAGGCCCGGGTTCTCGACGGCCGAGAAGGTGACGGAGATCTCCGGTCGTGGCGTGGGGATGGACGTCGTGCGGCGCAACATCGAAGCGCTGCGCGGCCGCGTCGACATCCAGACGGTCGTGGGGCAGGGGACGACGTTCTTCATCAAGTTGCCGCTCACGCTCGCCATCGTCGAAGGGCTGTTGCTGCGCGTGGGAGCGCAGCGGTTCGTGCTGCCCACCTTCTCGATTCGCGAGTCGCTGCGCCCGCGGGCCGACCAGATCCACCACGTGCACGGCGTGCCGCGGATGATTCGCGTGCGCGACTCGCTCATGCCGCTGGTGGGACTTGGAGAGCTGTTCCACGTCGACGGCGCCGTGCAGGACCCGGCAGAGGCTACCGTCGTCGTGATCGAGGGCGATGGCCGGCCGCTCGCGCTGCTCGTGGACCAGTTGCTCGGCAAGCAGGAGGTCGTCATCAAGTCGCTGGGCGACGGCTTCGCGCACGTGCGCGGCATCGCGGGCGGCGCCATTCTCGGCGACGGCCGTGTCGGCCTGATTCTCGACGCAGGCGGCCTGTCGGCGCTCATGGGACGGCTGGGCGCCGAGGCCGCGTGAGGCCGCGGCCGGCAGGGAGAGCTGGGAGAGCAGGGAGAACATGAGCACGGCACTGCGTCTGGCGCCGGTCTGGCCAGGGGGGCTCATCGAACCTGCGCCGATCTCCGACCGCGAACTCGCCGCGGTCATCGACCTCGTGTACCGCAAGAGCGGCATCACGCTGCACGACGGCAAACGGGCGCTGGTCACCGCGCGTCTGCAGAAGCGCCTGAAGGCCCTCGGCGTCCGCTCCTACTCCGACTACCTGGCGGCGCTCGAGCGCGATGTCGAGGGCGGCGAACTGGTGATGCTGCTCGACGCGATCGCCACCAACCACACCAGCTTCTTCCGGGAGCCGCAGCACTTCGACCTGCTCCGCCAGAAGGTGGTGCCCGACGTGCTCGCGCGCGGCCTGCCGACGGTCGACGTGTGGAGCGCCGCCTGCTCCAGCGGCGAGGAGCCCTACACGCTCGCCATGGTCCTCGACGAGGCGATGGCCGGGGCCCGCGCCCCGGGGGTGCGCATCCTCGCATCCGACCTGTCGACGAAGGTGCTGGCGGCCGCAACCAGGGGGATCTACAAGCTGGAGCGCGTCCGCGACATTCCCCAGCCGCTGCTGCGGAAGTACTTCGAGAAGGGCGCCGGCGCCCAGGAAGGCCTGGCACGCGTCCGATCCGCGATCCGGCAGCGGGTCCGCTTCGAGCAGCGCAACCTGCTCGAGATCGGCGATCTGGGCACGCGGTTCGCGGTGATCTTCTGCCGGAACGTGATGATCTACTTCGACCGGCCGGTGCAGCAGCGGGTGGTGTCGATGCTCGAGCGGCACCTGCGCCCCGGCGGGTATCTGTTCATCTCGCACTCCGAGAGCCTCAACGGCATCACGCACGACCTGCGGTGGGTAGCGCCCGCCGTCTACAAGCGGAGGGACCCGTGAGGGATCGCCCCTGGCGGGCCGCCGCGTCCCGGACGGCCCCGCGGCGACTCGACCCTGGCGGACCCGATCCGTTCGCCGAAGCCTCGGGCGGGGCCGCCGAGGCCGCTGGCGCCGGACAACGCGTGGTGGTCGGCATCGGGGAGTTCGCCGTCTCCGGCAGCGCCGCCGACGTCCTGGTGACCCACGCGCTGGGCAGCTGTGTGGCCGTGTGCATCTGGGATCCGGTGGTACGGGTCGCGGGCCTGCTGCACGTGCTCCTGCCCGATTCGCGCATCAACCTGCTGCGCGCCAGGGACCAGCCAGCGACGTTCGCCGACACCGGCATCCCGTTGCTGTTCCAGACAGCCTACGCCCGGGGCCTGCAGAAGGGCCGCTGCCTGGTCTGGCTGGTCGGCGGCGCCGAGATGGCGGGCGAGGGCACCAGCTTCGACATCGGCAGGCGGAACACGCTGGCGACCAAGAACATCCTCTGGCGGAACGGCGTGCTGATCAAGGCGGAAGACGTCGGCGGCAAGCTCGTGCGCACGGTCAACCTGCACGCGGTTGATGGCCGCGTGCAGATCACATCCGGCCGCGAGATCTCGCGGCAGCTCTGAAGCGCGGAGCACATGATGGACGGCAGTCATCACTCGAACCCTGGCGGCGCCCGGCCGCTGAACATCCTCATCGTCGACGACTCGGCCATGATGCGGATGATGCTGCGGCGCGTGGCCGGACTCTGCGACGTGCCGATCGAGCACGTTCACGAGGCGGCCAACGGCGCCGAGGCGCTCGCCGTGCTCGCGGCGCACCCGATCGACGCGCTGTTCACCGACATCAACATGCCGGTGATGGGCGGCATCGAGCTGCTGCGGGAAGTGGGAAAGAACGAACGCTACCGCAAGCTGACGCGCGTGATCATCAGCACAGACGGATCGGACGCGCGGCGCGAGGAGGCCCGGGTCCTCAACGTCCGGCTGTATGTCGAGAAACCGTTCCGCCCGGAGGTGATGCGTGATGTCCTTGGACAGGTCGCGGCCTGCGCCGGCCTTCGCTGACCACAGGGAGGCGATCCGAGCCGCCCTCCACGAGGTGGCCGAGCGCAGCTTCTTCGCCTTCTGGGCGCCGAGCGACGCCGGGCAGTTCGCCGAACTGGCGGCGCACCCGCCCGTGTTCGACCCGGGAGAGCGCCCGCCGGCGTTTCCCTGGTTGGTCACCCGCGTGGCGTTCGCCGGCGCCTTCGCGGGCTACGTCGAGCTGGCCGTCGGCGAGCCGCTCGCGCACCAGTTGCTGGACGCCTTCGTCGGCCTGGAACCGGATGCGCCGGTGACCGAGCCGATGATCCAGGACGTCTGCGGCGAGTTCTGCAACCAGGTCTGCGGCGCCTGGCTCAGCCGCGCCTGCCGGGACTGGCGGTTCGATCTCGTGCCGCCCGTCGTCACGCGCCACGCGCCCGGTCCGCTGCCGCCGCTGGACGCGCCAGGGCCGGGCGAGGGCGAGCTGTTCCTCACCCTCAACGACCTCCCCATCAGGCTGCGGCTCCACTTCGAGCCCGGGTTGTCATGATGAGCGCTGCCCGCAAGGCCCGCGTGCTGGTGGTCGACGATTCGGCGATCGTGCGGAAGCTGCTCTCGGACGCCATCCGGAGCGAACCGGACATGGAAGTCGTCGGCGGCGCGTCGGATCCCTACATGGCGCGCGACCTGATCGTGCAGCTCGCCCCTGACGTCCTGACGCTCGACATCGAGATGCCGCGCATGGACGGGCTCACCTTCCTCCGGAAGCTGATGGCGCACCGCCCCATGCCGGTCATCGTGGTCAGTTCGCTGACCCAGGCCGGGTCGAGCGCGAGCATCGAGGCGCTGCGCCTGGGCGCCATCGACGTCATCCCCAAGCCCGGTGGGCCCTACTCGGTGCCGCAGGTCGCCGACCGGCTCAAGCAGCGCATCCGCGCGCTGCGCACCAGCGGCTACCGCGTGGCGCGCCCCGACGCGCTCGCCACCCAGCGGCCTGCGCCCGCCGTCGTGCCGGCACGACGGGCACACGGCCTGATCGCCATCGGCGCGAGCACCGGCGGCACGCAGGCCATCGAGGCCCTGCTGACGCGTCTGCCCGCCGACGTCCCGCCGATCGTCATCGTCCAGCACATGCCGGCCAACTTCACGCGCGCCTTCGCCGAGCGCCTCGATGGCATCTGCCCGATGAGCGTGCGCGAGGCCGCGGGCGGGGAACTGCTCGAGCGCGGCACCGCCTACCTCGCGCCGGGCGACTTCCACCTGGTCGTGGAGCGCTTCGGTGTCCAGTTGCGGACCGCGGTGAAGCAGGGCCCGCCCGTGCACCACCAGCGGCCGGCCGTCGACGTGCTCTTTCATTCGATCGCCAGGCTGAAAGGCGTGCCGGTCGTCGCGCTGCTGCTCACGGGCATGGGCGCCGATGGCGCCGACGGGATGGTCGCGCTGCGGCAGACGGGCGCCGAGACGATCGCCGAGGACGAGCGCTCCTGCGTGGTCTTCGGGATGCCCAAGGAGGCGATTGCGAGGGGAGGCGCCGCGCACGTGGCGACGCTGCTGCGCATGCCGCCGTTGATCTTCGAGTGCTTCGACCGGCTCAGCGCGCGGCGGGTCGCCTGAAGCGCGCGACGGGCCGGGTGGTCCGCCACGCGGCGCTACGGCCGACCTAACCATTCCCGCAGGCCGGCCGATTCCTCTTCCAGTGCCGTGAACGGCCGCGCGGTTGCGGCACGGACGGCCAAGGCGACCGGCCGCCCCGGGACTCGACCCGAACGCCGCGCTCCGTTCTCCTGGAGGAATCGATGTCGACCACCGCCGTCCCACCCGTCGAGAGTGTGGACCTCCGCAAGGCCCTTGCGGGCAAGTACCTCACGTTCGCGCTCGGCCAGGAGGAGTACGGGCTGCCCGTCCTGCGCGTGCGCGAGATCATCAAGATGATGGACATCACCGTCGTACCGCAGGTGCCGCCCTACGTGAAGGGCGTCATCAACCTGCGCGGCAAGGTGATCCCGGTCATCGACCTGCGTGCGAAGTTCGGCTTCGCTGGCATCGACTACACCGACCGCACCTCCATCGTGGTCGTGCAGGTGTCGGCCGCGGGCACCGCCGCGCTGGTGGGCATCGTCGTCGATGCGGTCAGCGAGGTCGTGAACATCGCGCCGGAAGAGATCGAGGAGACGCCCGAGTTCGGCAATGCCGTCCGCACCGACTACATGAAGGGCGTCGCCAAGGTGAAGGGCACGGTCAAGATCCTGCTGGACCTCGACTGCATCTTCGCCGCCGAACGATCGATCGGCAGCAGTTTCTGACACACCGGTCCGTCTCCGCGCCTGGCGCGCGGTGGCGGACAGGGCGTGTGGTTGGCGCCGGCGCGAGATCCCGGCGTCCCGGCGCGTCCATCTCTCGCGGGCCTGGCCACGTTCGATGTCTGACCCGGCCCACGCGTATGAGCCGCCGCCGCATCCGTCGGCGGGATGCGATTTGTCGACGGTCGAGCTCATAGCTGTCAGCGCACCGCCGATTTCGTCGGTCAGAGCCTGGTAGTCGCCACGCTCCGAACGGCACTCACGCGCGTCGCGGGCACGGATCACGTCAGGCTGGAGGTCGTCATGGGTAAGTGGACGGTTGGCAAGAAGCTCTACAGCGGGTTCGGCGCACTCGTCGCGCTCCTGATCATTCTGGGCGGATCGGCGGTGTGGGTGACCGACAGCCTGAACGAGCGTATGAAATCGGTCACCTCGGTGACAGCAAAGCGGCTCGAACTCGCGCTGGTCATGCGCGGACATGCCCTCGATGCGAGGGCGATCCTCCGCCGAGTCCAGCTCGCCGGCTACACGCGCGAACAGGACGCGCTGAAGGCTGGAAGGGTTGAGGCGGATGAGATGCTGCGTGAGTTCAGCGCCCTCGCGGCGGATGTCACGGCTCTCTTGGAGACCGATGACGGCAAGAAGGCGGTGGCCGACGCCGTTGCAGGCGCTCGAGAGTGGGCGGGTGTCAAGGACGACGTCATCGCCCTTGCCGAGTCGGGCAAGGCCGACGAGGCTCGTCAGTTGAGCGTCTCCAAGGCAAACCCGATTGTCGCTCGAATCCTGAAGGATATGGACGTCGTCGTGCAACTGCAACGCGACATGCTCACCGCCGACGCGGCCAATGCCGATGCCGCTTACGCCCGGGCGTGGTGGCTCATCGTAACAGTGCTGCTGCTTGCGGCGGCCGTCGGCGTCGCCGTGGTCTGGTCGGTTCGGGCGATCGCCACCACGCTGCGCGGCACGGCCACCGAGCTGCGCGAGGCCTCCGAGCAGGTCGTGGCCGCCTCCTCGCAGGTGTCGACGGCGGCGCAGTCGCTCAGCCAGGGGGCCACCGAGCAGGCGGCCAGCCTCGAGGAGTCGTCGGCGTCGATGGAGGAGATGGGCTCGATGACGCACCAGAACGCCGAGCACGCGGGCGAGGCGGCGCGGCTCATGGCGCAGGTGGACCAGCAGGTGCTCGACTCCAACCGGATGCTCCAGGAGATGGTGACGTCGATGGCGGCCATCCAGGAGTCGTCGGGCAAGGTCTCGAAGATCATCAAGACGATCGACGAGATCGCGTTCCAGACCAACATCCTCGCGCTGAACGCCGCGGTGGAGGCCGCCCGGGCCGGGGAGGCGGGCATGGGCTTCGCCGTGGTGGCCGACGAGGTCCGCAGCCTCGCCCAGCGCGCGGCCCAGGCGGCGCGCGACACGGCGAGCCTCATCGAGGAGTCGTCGACCAGCGCGCAGGAAGGCTCCGAGAAGGTGCAGCGCGTGGCGGCTTCGATCGGTCAGTTCACCGAGTCGGTCGCCAAGGTGAAGGCGATTGCCGACGGCGTCTCGGCGGCCAGTCAGCAGCAGGCCCAGGG
>JBDIBB010000109.1:0-13044 GCA_039812685.1 Vicinamibacteraceae bacterium | reverse complement strand
GACGCCGGCCTTCGCGTGCGCCTGCTCGAGGCGCGCGGCGTGCTGGGCGGCCGCACCACGTCGTTCCGCGATCCGCACACCGGCGAGACGATCGACAACGGCCAGCACGCGATGCTGGGCTGCTACCGCGAGACGCTCGCCTGGCTCGATCGGCTTGGCGCGCGCCACACGGTCAGCGAGCAGCCGTCGTTGCGGCTGCCGCTGGTGGACGCCACGGGACGCCATCTCGTCCTGGCCACGCCCGACTGGCCCGCACCCTGGCACCTGGCGGCAGCCGTGGCGCGGCTGCCGGGACTCTCGCTGGCCGATCGCCTGTCGCTGGCGCGCATCGCCCCCGCGCTGCACCGCGCCGCCCGGGCCGTGGCCACGGGCGGCCCGCTGCCGTGCGACGCGGAGGAGACGGTGGCTGCGTGGCTCGCACGGCACGGGCAGCGCGGGCGGCCCCTCGAGCTGATCTGGGAGCCGCTGGCGCTGGCGGCGCTCAACCAGTCGATTGGCACCGCAACGGCACCCACATTCGTGCGCGTGCTCGGTCGCGTCTTCGGCGGGTCGGCGCGCGAGGGCGCCCTCGTGCTGGCGAACCGGCCGCTCGCGCAGGTGTTCGCCGAACCGGCCGCGCGCGTCCTCCAGGCGCTGGGCGCCGAGATCGTGCTCCACGCGCCGGCGCAGGTGATGCTGGAGCGCGGCCGCGTCACCGCCGTCTCGGTGCGCGGCGTCCCGCGTCCGGCGAGCCGCGTCGTGCTGGCCACGCCGTGGTTCACCTGGCCGCGCGCGCTCGCCGGCGACACCCGCCCGGTGGCCGGAATCATCGACGCCGCGCGGCTCACGCGTCCGTCGCCAATCGTCACCGTCTCGCTCGCCTTCGATCGCCCCGCGATCGACACGCCGGTCGTCGGCTTCCCGGGCCAGTGGGCGCAGTGGGCGTTCGACACGTCGCACCTGGCCGCACCCGGCGAGGCGGCAGGACGCCGTGTCGCCCTGGTGGTGAGCGGGGCGGACGAAGCGCTGCGCATGGAGGAGGCCGACGTGGTCCGGAAGGCGCACGCGGTCCTGACGCGGGCCGGCGGCCAGGCCCGGGAAGCGCGCCTGCTCGGCAGCCGCGTGCTTCGCGAGCCGCGCGCCACCTTCTCGCTGGCGCCCGGTCAGCCCGCGCGTCCGCCCACGCGCACCGCGGCCGGCGGGCTCTACCTGGCCAGCGACTGGGTGGATACCGGGCTGCCGGCAACCATCGAGGGAGCCATCGAGGCCGGCCGGCGAGCCGCCGAGGCATTGTTGCGTGATGGATGAACCGCGCCTGTTTCTCGCGCACTACCACGAGCTCGCCCTGAAGGGTCGCAACCGCTCGTGGTTCATCGGCACGCTCGTCGACCGGCTGCGGGAGTCGCTGGCCGGCCTGGGCGTCAAAGAGGTCCGCGCGTTCAAGGGCCGGATCGAGATCGCGCTGCACGAGGAGGCCGCGGCCGCCCGCGTCGCCGACCGGCTGCGCGCGACGTTCGGCCTGGCGAACTTCGCGCCCGCGGTGCGCTGCGAGGCCGACCTCGACGCGATCCTCGCGGCCGCGCCCGCGGTGCTGCCGCGCGAGGCGCCGCGGAGCTTCCGCGTACGCGCCACGCGCGGCGACAAGCGCTTCCCCTGCACGTCGCCCGAAATCGAGCGCCGCGTCGGCGCGGCCATTCACGAGACCCGCGGCTGGCCGGTCGACCTGCGCACGCCAGGCTTCGTGCTGCGCGTGGAGGTGGTGACGGGCGCGGCGTTCTGCACCGGCGATCGCGAGCCGGGCGCGGGCGGACTGCCCGTGGGCACCGGCGGCCGCGCGCTGGCGCTGATCTCGGGCGGCATCGATTCACCGGTCGCCGCGTGGCGCGTGATGGGCCGCGGCTGTCGCCTCGCCTTCGTCCACTTCCACAGCCATCCGCTCACCTCGCGCCGCTCGCAGGACGCCGTCCGGGCGGTGGTCGCCCGGCTCGCCCGCTACCAGGGCGCCAGTTCGCTCACGCTGGTGCCGTTTGCCGATCTCCAGCGCCACATCGTCGCGCACGCCCCGTCGTCGCTGCGTACGGTGCTGTACCGGCGGATGATGCTGCGGCTGGCCGACGCGATCGCGGCGCGCCTGCAGGCGGCGGCGCTGGTCACCGGCGACGTGCTCGGGCAGGTGGCGTCGCAGACGCTCGAGAACCTGGCGGCGATGGAGGGGATTGCGAGGGCCCCTGTCCTGCGGCCGCTCGTCGCCGCCGACAAGGACGCGATCGTCACCGCCGCGCGCGATCTCGGCACGCTGCCGTGGGCGGTGACGGCCGACGAGGACTGCTGCGCCGTGTTCCAGCCGAGGCAGCCGGCGACGCGCGCGTCGCGGGAGACGGTGACCGCCATCGAAGCCGGCTGGGATCTCGACGGCCTCGTCGGCGCGGCGCTGGCCGGCGCCACCGACGAATGGTGCGCCCCCGACTGGGAGTGAGATGCGCGTCCGGCGAGAGACCCCGGGGATGACGCGAGGATTCGCCTCCGGCCGGATCCCGGCGGCCAGGGTCGCCGCCCCTACTCGTATCGGAGCGACTCGATCGGGTCGAGACGCGAGGCACGGATGGCCGGCACGAGGCCCGCGACCAGCCCCACGATCATCAGCAGCGCCGTGCAGGTGACCAGCAGATCCAGCGACAGCGTCATGTGGATGTCGACGCCGCGCGTCGTGTCGTCGAGCAACTCGGAGAGGAACGGCCGCGGGCTGAACGCCCACACGAGCCCCATCGACATGACGACGCCCGCGGCGCCGCCGATGAACGCCGTCGCCAGGCCCTCGAGCAGGAACTGCAGCAGGACGTGACGGCGCCTGGCGCCGAGGGCCTTGCGGATGCCGATCTCCCGCGTCCGCTCCTGCACCGACACGAACATGATGTTCATCACGCCGACGCCGCCGATGCCGAGCGTGAGGACGCCGATGAAACCGAGCACCAGCTTGAGGCCCACCACCATGCTCGCGGTGATCTCGTTCGCCTGGCTCGATCCGAAGTTGCGGATCGCACGGTCGTCGCCGGGGTTGAAGTGGGCCTGCCTGCCGAGCAGTTCGCGGACCTGGCGATCGGCCCTGGCTTCGAAGGCCGGATCCACCGACTGCCAGACGATGACGTCGACCCATGGCTGGTACCAGAGCTGGCTGGCCACCGTGTAGGGCACGTAGATGCACTCGGCGTCGGGACGGAAGTAGTTCGAGAGCTGCGCCTTGTCCTGCTGGACGCCGATCACCTCGAAGGAGATGCCGCGGATGCGGACCGCCTGGCCGACGGGGTCGCTCTGGCCGAAGAGCTTGCGCGCCACCTCGGACCCCAGGAAGGCGACGCGGCGGTGCAGGCGCGTGTCCTCCTCGTCGAAGAAGCGGCCGCCGGTCACGGGCACCTGCGCGCGCATCGCGCCGTAGGACGGGGCCACCGCGCGAATCAGGTAGGAGGTCTGTCTGGTGCCGAAGCTCACCGGCAGGTCCTCCACGAGCTCGGGGCTGACGTTCTTGACGAGCGGCAGTTCCTTCATCATCAGCGCCTGGTCGACGGTGATGCGCACGCGCTGTCCGGCCCGCTCGCCGCCCGCCTGCATGCTGGTCTGGCCCGGCCACGCGATCACGACCCCCGTCCCGAACGCGTTCTCGAAGCCCCTGGCCAGCGCGTTGCGGAAGCCGTTGCCGTAGGCGAGCAGCATCACCACCGACACGATGCCCCACGAGATGCCGAGCATGGCGAGCCCGGCCCGGAGGCGGTTGCGCAGCAGCCCGGTCCAGGCCTCGCGGGCGATCTCCACGAGCACGCGCGCGCCGGCGAGCCGCGGCGCGGGCGGCACGCGCCGGCGTGCGAGCGGGGCCGCGGCCTCGACGGGGGAACCCAACACCTGGGCTGGCGTGCTCATGGTTCACATCTCGTAACGCAGCGCCTCGACCGGCGGCAGTTCCGCCGCGCGGCGCGCGGGATAGAGGGCGGTGAGGATGCCCAGCAGGGCGAGGGCGCCCACGGTGATCGCGCCGGCGGCGGGGGTGAAGACCATCCCCGCGAACCGCTCGGGCATGGGCGCGAGGTTCACCAGCCAGCACAGGCCCAAAGCGATCGTCAGGCCGATCGACCCGCTGATCGCGGTGATGAAGAGGCCCTCGAGGAAGAACTGCCGCATGATGTCGCGCGTCTTCGCGCCGAGCGCCTTGCGCACGCCGATCTCCGTGGTGCGCTCCTTGACGGCGATCAGCATGATGTTCATCACGCCGAGCCCGCCGAGCGCCAGCGTGACGAACCCGACCGCCGTGAAGAAGTCACGCATGGTGTCGACCATGCGCCCGAACATCAGCGAGTTCACCGACGTGTCCCACATCGCGATGGCCTCGCGATCGGCGGGATCGAATCCCTTCCGGCGCGCGAGCGCCTCGCGCACGTTGCGCTCGAGCGCCCAGTCGATGTCGCGGATGCGCCCCGCGCGCTGCTCGAACTGCCGCGACAGGTCGTCGACCACCCACTGGTGCGGCGCCACGATGATGTTCGACACCACGCCGCGATCCACGCCGGCGGGGGGGAAGTCCCTGGCCGCCGACGCGAAGGGGACGAACACCTTGTCGTTGTCGGGCCCGCTGTAGTTGCTGTCCTGGTGCTTGTAGCGGATGGTCCCGACGACGGTATAGGCGAGCCCGTTGACGGCGACCGTCTCGCCAAGAGGGTTGCGGCCCTGGAAGAGCTGCCTGGCGATGTCGGCGCCGAGAATCGCCACGCGGTTGGTCAGCCGTTCGTCCTCCCAGTTGAAGAGGCGTCCGCGCTCGATGTCGATCGTCCGCACCTGCTGGTAACTGGGCTCGATGCCGTGCACGGTGGGGGCGCCCGCGTTGTAGGCGCTCTTCACCTTCATGCCGCCGCGGATGATCTCGGGCGTCGCCACGCGCACCAGCGCCGCCTCGGCCTGGATCGCCCGGGCGTCCTCCACCGTGAGGAAGATGCGCCGGCCGGCGCGCTCGCCGCCGGCCTGCAGGCTGGTGCGCCCGCCCCAGGTGATCCCGATGTTCTGCCCGAGCTCCCGCAGCACCCGCTCGTTGCCCTGACGGAAGCCCTCGCCCGTGGCCGACAGCACGACGACCGAGATCACGCCCCAGGCGATCCCGAACATCGTGAGGAAGCTGCGGAGCTTGTGGGCCCACAGGTTCTGGATCGTCTGGAGGATGGCTTCGCGCATGGTGGAACGGGCCGGGGGCGGGCGCCACGGCCCGCCCCGAATCGGGGTTGAGGAAGCCCTCCGCACCTACGAGGGCAGGATCACCTTGTCGCCGGGCTTCAGGCCCTCAATCACCTGCGTCTTCGTGCCATTGCCGATGCCGGTCTTGATCGTCATCCTGCGCCGGCCGCTCTTGGCCGACTCGTCGACGACCTCCACGGTGGGGTTGCGCTGGGCGTCGTAGGTGATCGCCGCCTCGGGGACGATGACCGAGTCGGGGTGCTCCTCGAGCACGATCTCGGCGTTGGCGGTCATGTTGGCCATCAGCTCGTGGCCGGGGTTGTCGATCGAGACCTCCACCATGAACGTGGTGACGTTGTCCTTCTCCACGCCGAGCGGCGAGATCAGCGTGACCCTGCCTTCGAACTTCCTGTCCTTGAAGGTCTCGACGCTGATGCGCGCGGGCATGCCCACGCGCACGCGGCCGATGTCGGCCTCGTCCACCTTGCCGCGCACGAAGACGCGCTGGATGTCGCCGAGCGTCATCACCAGCGATCCGTTGGCGCCGAGGTTGAGGATCGATGACACGGGGCTGCCGACCTCGACGTCGCGCGAGAGCACCGTGCCGCGGATGGGGGCGCGGATCGTCGCATTGCGCAGATCCTCGGCGGCGCGGCTCATCGCGGCACGCGACTGCGACACCTTCGCCTCGGCCTCGGCCACGCGCGCCCTGGCGATCACCAGCTGGCCGCGCGCGCTGCGCAGCCGGTTCTCGGCCTGCTCGTAGGCGCTCTTCAGGTCGTCGAGCTGCGACTGCGGGAACAGCTGCTGCTCGAAGAGCGCCTGCCCGCGCTCGTAGGCGCGCCGCGCGAAGGCCACCTCGGGCCCCTCGGCCTCGATCGCGTTCTTCTCGAGCTGCGCCCGGGCGGCGAGCAGGGCGGCCTCGGCGGCCTGCAGGTTGGCCTGCTCCTCGCGCAGCCTCGCGGCGAGCAGTTCCTTGTCGAGCTCCACCAGCGTGCTGCCCGCCTCGACGTGGTTGCCCACCTCCACGTGCAGGCGCTCGACGATGCCGTTGGCCTTCGACTTGATCTCGACCTTGGTGATGGGCTCGACCTTGCCGGTGGCGACCACCGACTTCACCATCGTGCCCTTCTCGACGGTGGCCAGCCGCGAGGGATCGAAGCCGGCCTGCGCCTTGTTGAAGCCCGAGACGACGAAGACGCCGGTGGCCGCCGCCACGAGCCCTCCGCCCCAGACCATCCACCGCTTGCGGGTCTTGCGCATCTCGACAGTCTCCCTGGCCCGCGGCTCCTCAGGTTCCGTGGGAACGCCGCCTTTGACGACCGGAGGCGCCGGGGAGTTCGCCGGGCGGCGATCGCGCGGGGATGAACGGGAGCAGCGCGGCGGAGGGGAGCCGGGGGGTAGAATACGCGCGGCCGCCACACCCACGTGGCGCCCTCACGGAGTGGTCGACATCATGCGGATCGGCATCGTGAAGGAGTCGTTTCCGGGCGAGCGCCGCGTGGCGCTCGTCCCTTCGTCGATTGCCGCCCTGAAGAAGGCGGGCGCGGAGGTCGTGATGGAAGCCGGGGCCGGCGTGGCCGCGGGCTTCCCCGATCGGGAGTTCGCCGACAAGGGCGCGACGGTGCTCGCCTCGCGGGCCGACGTCATCTCGCAGATCGACGTGCTGCTGCAGGTGCGCACGGCAGGCGCCAACCCGGAGGCTGGCGCCACCGACGTACCGCTGCTGCGCGCGGGCCAGGTGGTGGTGGGCACGGCCGAGCCTCTCACGCCAGGGCCCGGGCTGCCCGCGCTGGCCGCGCGCGGGGTGACCACCTTCGCCCTCGAGCTCATCCCGCGAATCACGAGGGCGCAGAGCATGGACGTGCTGTCGTCGATGGCCACCATCGCCGGCTACCGCGCCGTGCTGCTGGCCGCGACGACGCTGCCGCGCATGTTTCCGATGCTGATGACGGCGGCCGGCACCGTCGCGCCGGCCCGCGTGCTGGTCATCGGCGCCGGCGTGGCCGGCCTCCAGGCGATCGCCACCGCCCGCCGCCTCGGCGCCAAGGTCGAGGCGTACGACGTGCGGCCCGCCGTCAGGGAACAGGTGCAGAGCCTCGGCGCGAAGTTCGTGGAGCTGACGCTGGACACGGCGGCCGCCGAGGACAAGGGCGGCTACGCCGCGGCGCAGGACGAGTCGTTCTACCGGCGCCAGCGCGAACTGCTCACGCAGGTGGTGGCCGGCAACGACGTGGTGGTGACCACGGCGGCGGTGCCCGGCCAGCGGGCTCCGGTGCTCGTCACCGCCGACATGGTGGCCGCCATGGCGCCAGGCTCGGTCGTCGTCGACCTCGCGGCCGAGCGCGGCGGCAACTGCGAGCTCACGCGGGCCGACGAGACGGTCGTGTCCGGCGGCGTCACGGTCCTGGGCCCAACCAACCTGGCCTCGGCGATCCCGTATCACGCCAGCCAGATGTACGCGAAGAACATCACGACGTTCCTGCTCTCGATGCTCCAGAAGGGCGCCCTCACCATCAACACCGACGACGAGGTGGTGCGCGAGACGCTGGTGACGCGCGACGGCGAGATCACGCACCCGCGGGTGCGGCAGGCCCACGGCCTGCCGGCCCTCGTCGCGGCTGGGGCGCAGGGATGAGCGAGGGAACGGTCACCGCGCCGGCGCCCCAGTGGGTGTTGCGCGGCACGCTGCCCTCGGGTGAGGCGCTCGCCTTCCGCCTGCTGCCGGGCGGTCCGCGCACGGTGGGCCGCGCCGTACGCGCCGACTTCATCGTCGACGCGCCCCTCGTGTCGCGCTGTCACTGCCGGCTCGACGTGAACGGCGACGGACGGCTGCGGGTGGAGGACCTCGACAGCACCAACGGGACCTTCGTCAACGGCCGGCGCGTGGACCACGCGGTGCTCGCGCCCGGCGACGTCCTTCGCGTCGGGCGCGCGCAACTGGTGGTGGAACGCGCCGTCGCCCTGCCCGAGGCCACCGAGGCCTGACGCCGCCAGGCGTCACGCGCCCTCCGGGGCGGCGAGCCGGTCGATCCGCCGGACGCCGAGGCCCGGATCCGATCAGATCCCGCGCAGGAACGGGTTGTGGCGGCGCTCGTGGCCGATGGTGGTCGACGGCCCGTGACCCGGGTGCACGCGCGCGTCGTCGCCGAAGGCGAACAGCGTGGTGCGGATGGAGCGGATGAGCGTGTCGAAGTCGCCGCCCGGCAGGTCGGTCCGGCCGATGGAGCCGGCAAACAGCGTGTCGCCGACGAAGAGGTCGAGCCCTCCCCCGGGTTCGCCCGCGCGGCCAGCCTGCAGGCAGACGCCGCCCGGGCAATGGCCCGGCGTGTGATGCGCCCGCACCTCGTGGTCGCCGAACACGATCACCTGACCGGGCGCGTAGTGCGCGTCGACAGGCGGCGGCGCCTCGACCCGCAGGCCGAACATCAGGCCCATGGCCACGGCCTGGTCGTAGAGGAACTGATCGTCACGGTGCAGCAGGATCGGCGCCGCCCAGGCCCGCCTGGCGGCCGCCACGCCCGTGACGTGGTCGACGTGCGCGTGCGTCAGCAGGATGTGCCCCACCCTGAGCCGGCGCGAGGCAGCCAGCGCGATGAGTTCGTCCACCTCGTCGCCGGGATCGATCGCCACCGCTTCGGCGGTGCGCTCGCAGGCGAGCAGGTAGCCATTCTTGAGGAAGGGCCCGACGGCCCGGGTCTCGATCAGCATGGATGACAGCGTGGGCGCCGCCCGGCATCACGACGAGCCGCAGGCGCCAACGCCACCTATAATCGAGGAATTCGGGCGCCAGTGCCAGTCCGGGGACGCGTCAGGCGCCTCGGCGCGCGGCGCCATCATGACGCGCCGGCCAGGATCGCACGCGCTGCCGCCCGACGTGATCACGCACCGGGCGAAGCCCGAAAGGCATTCGATGATCGTCGCCGCCGTTGACGACCTCCTGTTCTCCTCCAGGATCCGGAACGCCGCCAGGCACGCGGGCGTGGCCTGCGTGTTCGCCCGATCGCCGGAGGCCGTGCTCGACGCGGTGAGGGCGAATCGTCCCTCGCTCGTGCTGATCGACCTCGACGCCCAGCGGATCCAGCCGCTCGAGGCGCTGGCACGGCTGCGGGGCGATGCCGGAACCGCCGGCGTCCGGACGCTCGGCTTCGTCTCGCACGTCCACGCGTCGCTGATCCAGGCCGCGCGCGAAGCCGGCATCGGCGAGGTCGTGGCGCGCTCGACCTTCGTCGCCGCCCTGCCGGATCTCGTGGCGGGCGCCAGGTGAGCGATCTGGAGGCCTCTGCCGTCGCGCGGGCCGCCGCGGCGCTGCCGGCGGAACTGCGCGACACCCCCTGCATCCGGTCGGCGTGGCTCTCGGAGCTGGCCGGGCACGACGTGTGGCTGAAGCTGGAATCGCTGCAGCCGACGCATTCCTTCAAGGTGCGCGGCGCGTTCACCGCGCTGCGCGCCGGTGCGGCGACGTGCGCGGGAGGCGTGGTCACGGCCTCGGCCGGCAACCACGGCGCGGCCATGGCCTGGGCCTGCGCGCGTGACGGCGTGGCGCTCACGGTGTTCGTGCCGCGCGAGGCGCCCCGCGCCAAGCTGGTCCGCATCGCCGCCTCCGGCGCCCGCCTGCAGTCGGTCGCCGGCGACTACGACGCAGCCGAACGGCGCGGACGCGAGTTCGCCGCGGCGCACGGCCTGCCGTTCATCTCGCCCTACAACGATCCGCACGTCATCGCGGGCGCTGGAACCATCGTCGGGGAAGTCCTCGCACAGGTGCCTGCGACGCGCGAGATCGTCGTCCCGCTGGGCGGCGGCGGCCTCGCCTCGGGCGCCGCCCTGGCGGTGCGCGGCACTCGGCCGTTGCCTCGGCTCGTGGCGGCCGAGCCCGCCGCCTCGCCCGCCTTCACCACCGCACTGCGCGCCGGCGCCATCGTCCCGATCGAGGTCGGCGAGACCATCGCCGACGGCCTGGCCGGTAACATCGAGCCGGGGAGCCTCACCTTCGACCTGGTGCGACAGTCCGGTGTGTGTGTGGTCACGGTACCTGAGCCGGCCATCAGGAAGGCCGTGGCCGATCTCCTGCGCGAGGAACACCTCGTCGCGGAAGGCGCGGCAGCCGCGGCCGTGGCGGCCGTGGCCGCGCGCGCGGCGGCCGGCACACCGGAGGTCACCGTGGTGGTCCTCACGGGATCCAACATCGACGAGCGGCGGCTGGCCGCACTGATCGGCGAGTCGGGACCGCCGGATCAGATCTCGTGAGCGGAGGCCCGCGCCGGCGGCCATGACGCCGGCGCGGGGGGCGCGCTACCGGCGCGGCGGCCGCGAGGGCCTGATCTCGACGCGGCTCGGCAGGCTGCGCGGATCGTGTTCCAGCAGGCCGCTCACCACCTGTGCCACGTCCTCGGCGGTCAGCTTCCACGCGTCGGCTGGCCCCGGCTCGCGATCGCCGAACTTCGTTGCCACCGACCCCGGCATCACGAGGCTCACGCGGATGCCGTCGCCGCGCACCTCCTCCATCAGCACCTCGCTGAACGCGTTCAGCGCGAACTTCGAGGCGCAGTAGACGCCGCCGCGGTCGAACGTGTGCCGGCCGGCCAGGCTGCTGATGTTGATGATCCAGCCGCCGCCGCGTGCGCGCAGGTGCGGAATGGCGGCATGGCAACAGTAGAAGACGCCCGTGAGGTTGACGCCGATGACGCGGTGCCAGTCGGCATCCTCCAGGTCGGCGATCTTCTGGAAATGGCCCACGCCGGCGTTGTTGACGAGGATGTCGAGGCCGCCGAAGCGCTCGACGGCCTCGGCCACCATGGCCTGCACCCGGGCGCGATCGCGCACGTCGGCCGCGATGACGGCGTGGCGGACGCCATCGGCCGTCAGTTGCGCGGCAGCCGGGGGAAGCGAATCGGGCGAGCTGCCCGTGGCCACGACTGCGGCGCCGCGCGCGCCCAGGCCGCGCGCGATCGCGAGCCCGATGCCTCGGGTGCCGCCGGTGACGATGGCGACCTTGCCTTCGAGAGAGGGATGCACGGATCCTCCGGTTCGTTGTCGGTTGACGCAGCGTCCGGCGATGCCGGCAGGGCGGCCCGCGGGACTGGGGTGAAGTCTTCAGGATACCCGTCCGGCGCGCGCCGCGCGACAGACAGGCGGACGGGCTGGCCTGCTGGCTCCGGATGGCGCCGGGGCGGCCCCCTGCGTCAGGGCGTCACGCGCAGCGTCGCGGCGTCGCACGGCTCGGGCTGGAGCCCGAACACGGTTGCGAACGCATCGACGAACGCCGTTTCGACCTCGCCGATGGGCACGGGCCGGCGCAGCAGGCGTTCCATCGACGTCACGCCCTTGTCGCCGATGCCGCACGGCACGATCAGGTCGAAGAGCGAGAGGTCGGTGCCGACGTTCAACGCGAAGCCGTGGCTGGTGATCCAGCGGCTGACGCGCACGCCGATGGCCGCCACCTTCTCGTCGCCCACCCACACGCCGGTGAGCCCCCTGATCCTGCCGCCCTCGATGCCCCAGCGGCGGATCGTGAGGATGATCGCCTCCTCGAGATCGCGCACGTACCGATGAAGATCGCGGCGTGGCTCTGGCAGCTCGAGGATGGGGTATCCCACCAGTTGTCCGGGCCCGTGAAAGGTGACGTCGCCGCCACGCCCCGCCTCGTGCACCTCGACGCCACGGGCCTTCAACTGGGCCTCGCCGGCGACGATGTGGGCGCGGGCGTCGGCCGCGCGCACGCCGGTGGTGATGACGGGCGGGTGCTGGAGCAGCAGCAACTGGTCGGGAATCCCGCCGCGACGGCGCCGCTCGACCAGGCGCTGCTGGAGCGCGAGCGCCTCGGCGTAGGGCACCAGGCCGAGCGAGCACACCTGCACGGCGGGCACGATCACACCATCGAGGCGTCGAACCCTTCGATCGTCGTCTTCACCACCGACATGAACTGGTCGGCCACCGCGCCATCCACCACGCGGTGGTCGTAGCCGATCGAGAGGTACGCCTTGGATCGGATGACGATGGCGTCCTCGCCGGTCACCGTGAGGCGCTTCTCGATCGCGCCCACGCCGAGGATGCCCACCTGCGGCTGATTGATGATCGGCATGCCGAAGAGCGTGCCGAAGACGCCGGGGTTGGTGATGGTGAAGGTGCCGCCGTGCACCTCGTCGGGCTTGAGCTGCCGGGCGCGCGCGCGCGTCGCGAGATCGGCGATCCCGCGGGCGATCCCGAGCAGGTTCTTCTCGTCGGCCTGCCTGAGCACGGGAACGATCAGGCCCCAGTCGAGCGCCACCGCGATCCCGAGGTTGATGTCCTTCTTGTAGATGATGTTCTCGCCGTCCACCGAGGCGTTCATCACGGGCACGGCGCGCAGCCCGTCGACCACCGCCTTGCAGATGACGGCCATCACGGTGAGCTTGACGCCCTGCTGCTCGTACTCGGCCTTCTTCTGCTCGCGCGCCTTCAGGGCGCGGGTGAAGTCGACCTCGAACACCGAGTGGACGTGCGCCGAGGTCCTGCGGCTGAGCACCATGTGCTCGGCGATCTTCCGGCGCATCACCGACATCGGCACCACTTCCACGCGCTCGCCCGGCCGGAATGGCGGCACGGCGGCGGGCACGGCGGCGGCCGGCGCCTGCACCGGTTCCGGCGCCATGCCGCTCTCGATGTGCGCGAGGATGTCCTTCTTCGTGACGCGGCCGCCGATGCCGGTGCCCTGCAGCGACGCCACGTCGACGCCATGGTCGGCGGCGATGCGGCGCACGAGCGGTGACGACCGGGTGCGCCGCAGGTGCGCGCGCTCCTCCTCGGGCGTCATCGGTACGGCGATCGCCGGTGCCGGTGCCGGCGCGGGCACCGCGGCCGCGGGCGAAGGCTCGT
>JBDIBB010000108.1:0-13052 GCA_039812685.1 Vicinamibacteraceae bacterium | reverse complement strand
CAGAAAATAGACCCGACCCAGTATTTGGAGGTGTCGACAAGCCGACACTTCGCGTCGGTCGTGCTGTCATGCGGCGCACCTCGACACCCGCCCAGGCCGGAGCGAACGCCGGGAATCCCAGGATAATCGACCAATCCGCGGAAGACTTGAACGTGGGCACTGGCATTGCACTGACGACGGCCGCGAGCGTCTCGCTCGAGGAGGAAAGCTGATGTCGATCAACTCGGTGACGTCCGGAAACTCACTCCAGGAACTCGCGAGCCTGCTCGTGAAGAATTTCGACAGCAACGGCGACGGCAAGCTCAGCACCGACGAGTTCGGCAAGCTCGTGACGCAACTCGCCGCGCAGTTCAACGTGCCGGCCACCACGACCAACGCCTACAAGACCACGACGGCCTCCACGCCGATCGTCGGCCTGGCGGCGACCACCGGCCGGTTCGAGGGCTTCGACCTCGCGCGCGCCCAGGACGTGCAGAAATCGGCCAAGGACGCGTTCGCGATGCTCGCCAGCCGCTCAGGCTCGATGCCACGGACCAAGTCCGAAGCCGAGCAGTGGTTCAACAGCAACGTCAAGGCCGAGTTCGAGGCGCTCGGACACAAGGTGAACTGGGTGCAGGGCGACAAGTTCTCGTTCACCAACTGGCAGGGCACCTTCACGGTGGACTTCCTCAGGGGCGCCGACGGCAGCGATCCGGCGTTTACCTGGCAGGCCGAGAACGGATAAGGCCTCCGCGCAACGCCAGCCCAGTGCGTCCGCCGGCGGATTCCCACGACGGCGCCGTCCCGGCAGGGACCGGCTGTGTCTGGCCCCCTGGCAGCCCGTGGCGAAAGTGGCGCTGCATTCGACGGGTGGGGCATCCCGGCTGGCGGCGTTGCTCCTCCCTCAAATACTGGCCGTATTCTCGGTCGTCGCGCCTGGCCAGCCGGGCGCCGCGCCCGTCTCGGTGCGACGCGGCACTTCCACCACGGACTGCTACCCCAGCGTGTCGCGAACGACGTAGGTCGCCTTGTCCTGCGACTCGTAGTAGGTGCGCGCCTGCATCTCGGCGAGCAGGCCGAAGGTGAGCAACTGCACGCCGGTGAACACCAGCAGCACGCCCAGCAGCAGCAGCGGACGGTCACCGATCGCCTCGTGCATGAACAGCCGGACGTAGCCGAGGTAGGTCAGGACGATGACGCCGAGCGCGCCCATCGACAGGCCCACCAGCCCGAAGATCTGCAGAGGGCGCGTCGCGTACTTCAGGAGGTACTTGACGGTGAGCAGGTCGAGGATCACGCGGATGGTCCTCGACAGCCCGTACTTCGAGGTGCCCGCGGTGCGCGCGCGATGGTTCACCACCATCTCGGCCACCCGCACGCCCATCTCGCTGGCAATCGCCGGGATGAACCGGTGCATCTCGCCGTAGAGCCGCAGCGGCTTCACCACCTCCGACCGGAACGCCTTCAGCGAACAGCCGTAGTCGTGCAGTTCGACGCCCGTCGCCCGCGAGATCAGCTTGTTGGCGGCCATCGACGGCACGCGCCGCGTCAGCCACTTGTCCTTCCGGTCCCGGCGCCAGCCGCAGACGATGTCGTAGCCCTCGTCGAGCCTGGCCACCAGCGCCGGGATGTCACGCGGGTCGTTCTGCCGGTCGCCGTCGGCGGTGACGATGACGCGGCCGCGCGCGTACTTGAAGCCGGCCGAGAAGGCGGCCGTCTGGCCGAAGTTGCGGCGGAAGCGAATCACGCGCACGCGCGGATCGGACTCGCGCAGCGACGCCATCAGCTCGAAGCTCCCGTCGGTGCTGCCATCGTCCACGAAGAGCACTTCGTAGGAGAGCGGCCCGCCGTCGAGCGTGGCGGTGATCTCACGGTGGAGTTCCGCCAGGTTCGGCGCTTCGTTGTGGACGGGGATGACGATCGAGAGGTCGAGCGACATGCGAAAAGTCGGGCGATTATAGCCGATCGACCGCGGCGGCCTCCGCGGGGGCCTGCCCCCCGCGCCGCCTGCGCACGAGGTACCAGGCCCCGGCGCCGGTCATCACGATCGCCGCGGCCACCCAGGCGACCAGCGGGCCATTGGTCCGCAGGAACTGAAGCGCCCGCTCGCCGTACCACACCGTCAGCAGGCCGATGAGCAGGTACCGTGCCCCGCGGCCGGCCAGGATGGACAGCGCGAACGGCCAGCGTGCCATCCGGGTCACGCCGGCCAGCAGCACGAACAGCTTGAAGGGCGCCGGCGGCGGCAGCACCGACAGCACCAGCACGGTGAGCACGCCGTAGCGATCGAAGAGCCGGACGCCGCGCTCGATCCGCCGCGGGCTCAGCCGCCGGCGCAGGAACGCCTGCCCCCCGCGGCGGGCCACCTCGTAGATCACCAGGCTGCCGGCAAGCGACCCCAGCGTCGACATCGCCGCGTAATACAGCATCCACGACGGCGCTCGCGCCACCATCAGGACGATGAGCAGGTCGTTGACCTGCGGGAACGAGAGGAACGACGAGTCGAGAAACGCGATCAGGAACAGGCCCGGGCCGCCGATGCCGACGGCAAACGCATGGATGGCTGAGAGAATCGACTTCATCGGGTCGATGCGGGAGCTCGGAGATCGCGGGCGCGCGGCGGGTCGGGCCGGCCGGGCCGACAGTGTATCCTACGGCTTCGGCGTGCCGGCGGTTTTCGTCGAGGAGGACCCCATCGTCGCGCGCTGTCCGTCCCCATGACCCGCTCCGGCCTTACCTGGATCGCGCTTGCCTCAGCCGCCGCCGGCGTGATGGCCGCCCTTCACTACGCCGCGCTCGACCTGACGCTCAGCCACTACGACGCCAAGGCCCATCTGGTGGTGGCGCGCCGCGTCGCCGACAGCCTCACGCCGGGCTGGAAGCAGTTCGGCGGCGTGTGGCTCCCGCTGCCGCACGTGCTCAACGCGTGGCCGGTCCAGGTGGACTCCTGGTATCGCACCGGGCTGTCGGGAGCAGTCATCTCGGTGCTCGGTTTCGTCCTGGCCGCCACGGCGCTGGCCGCCCTCACGTGGCGCCTGTCCGGATCGCGGCTGGCTGCGGCAACCGCATGGGCGGTGTTCGCCGGCAACCCGAACGTGCTCTACCTCCAGTCGACGCCGATGACCGAGGCGCTGCTCTTCGGGTTGCTCGCAGCTTCGGCGCTCGCCGTCACGGCGTGGGCCGCTCCCGGGTCTCGCGTGAGCGCCACCTGGCCCGGCGTCGCGCTGGCCCTGGCCGTGCTCACGCGCTACGAGGCGTGGCCCGTCGCCCCCGCCCTGCTCGTCGCGGCATGGATGGCGCGCGCACGCGCCGACGGCGCGACGGCCCATGCGTGGCGGACCAGCCTGGCGCGCGTGATCGGGCTGGCGATGTGGCCCGCCATCGCCATCGGGCTCTTCCTCGTCAACAGCCGCGTGAGCACAGGGGTGTGGTTCACGACGGGAGGATTCTTCGTCGCCGAGAACGAGGCGCACGGCAACCCTCTGAGCGCGCTGTGGCAGGTGGGATGGGGCGGCGTGCGGCTGATGGGCCCCTGGACCGCGACGTTCGCCCTGGCCGGGGCGCCCATCGCGCTCTGGTGGGCGCGCCAACCGCCAGGCCATCGACGCGCCCGGGCCTGGATGACCCTCGCGCTGGCCGGCACCGCCGCGCTGCCCTTCTACGCATTCCTCCAGGGCCACCCGTTCCGCATCCGCTACATGGTGGCGCTCGTCCTCGCGACGGCGGTCCTGGCCGGCTTCGCGGTGGCCGCGTGGCCGCGGCGCTGGCTCCGCCTCGCGGCCGCCGCCCTGGTGATCGGGACGGCGCTGGTCGAGACCCCGCCGCTCGATCCCTCGGCGCCGATGGTGGTCGAGGCACAGTGGGACCGGCCGAACATCGCCGACCGCGCCTCGGTCACGGCGCAACTGGCGCGCGAGTTCGATCGGCCGCGCCACAAGATCCTCGCGAGCATGGGCTCGCTCGCCCACTACATGCAGGAGATGGCGTCGGCGGGGTTCCGGCTCGACGACTTCGTGCACGAGGGCACCGACGACGTGTGGCCCGACGCGCTGGAGGATCCGCGCCGGCACGTGCAGTGGATCCTGTTCGAGGAGAAGGCCGAGGGCGGCGACGTCCTCACGCAGCGCCGCGAGCGATTCCCCGCGTTCGTGCAGGGATTCGCTCGCGTCGCCGAGGCCGCCGGTGTGGCGCTCTATCGCCGCGACGAGCCGGGCGATCGCCACCTGCCGTGAACCGCGGGCGGGGTGGGCCGCACGCGCCTGCCGTCAGAACCGGAACTGCACCGTGAACAACCCCGAGTAGCCGCCCAGATCGACCTTGTCGCCGGCAAAGCCCAGGCTGTGATCCAGGTCGGCCTTGCCGCCCTGGTAGCGGAACTCACCACCGACGCTGATGCCTTCGATCGCGCCGAACCGGATGCCCGCCACGGCCAGCGGCGCCAGCGTGTTGCCCTCGTCCACGAACCGGTCGCGGAAGATCTCGCCGCGGTTGTTGAAGTCGATGAAGTCGCCCTGCTCGCTGTAGCGCCAGTTCACGAGCGCGATGCCGCCGCCGACATAGGGCTGGATGCCGAGATCGCGCCCGAAGGGAAAGATGCGGGCGGTGAAGTTCACCGGCACCTGTCGCAGCTTCAGCTCCTGCTCGAGTTCGTAGCCGCTCGCATCGACGTAGTCGAGGTAGACGGTGGGCACGGTGCGCTGGTAGAAGCCGACGCCCACGCCCGCCTCGAGGAACCGCCCCACGCCCACGTGCACGTCGCCGCCGAAGGTGCCGCTGTTGAAGTCGCGGACGTCGAAGGCGAGGAACCCGGCGTTCTGGTAGATGACGTCGTCGACGTCTCGGGTGTCTTCGCCGCGCACGCTGAAATAGCCCCCGTAGAGGCTCACGACCACGTCCTGGGCCACCGCGGGCCGGGCGGACCAGAGGAGGAGAACCGCGCACGCGGCCAGCCCGACGCGTGCGAGCCGCCACCCCCGGCGGCCCTGGGAAGATCTGCGGTTGTCTGTGCACATGGGACCACTCCTGCGATGCGGCGCACGCGCCGCGACGGGCGGCGCGCCTGGTTCTCGTGCGTTGCCTGGACGGCCCGCGCCCGGCGCGGTGCCCGGAGCACCTCAGGAGCAGGGGGTGTGCCAGCGGGCGCGCGCGGGCAGCGGCCGGAAAATGGCGAAAATCGCACAAGCGCGCGAAGCGGCCGCGCCGCATCGTCCACCGATGAGTTCACTCCGTCCGTTGCCGAGCACGCCGCGCGCCGAAGCCGGCGATGACGCCCAGCATGGCCGCATGGATGTCCCCGTTGGAGGCCACCAGGCCCAGAGCACGGGATTGATAAGGACTTCCATCCCACCGCGTCACGCTGCCGCCAGCCTCCTCGACAATCAGCGCCCCGGCGCAGGTGTCCCATGGCTTGAGCCGCGCCTCCCAGAACCCGTCGAACCAGCCCGCCGCCACGTAGCACAGGTCGAGCGCGGCCGAGCCGAGGCGGCGCACCGCGCGCGCCTGGCCCACGAATTCGGAGAACAGGCCCACGACGTCGTCCCGCGTCTGGTGGATGTCGTACGGGAACCCCGTGCACAGCATCGCGTCGCCCAGGCGTTGGGCCCGCGAGACGCGAATCGGCACGCCGTTCCAGGTGGCGCCCTGCCCGCGCTCGGCGACGAACAGGTCGCCGCGCGTGGCGTCGTAGACCGCGCCGAGCACCGCCACTCCATCGATCTCGAGGCCGAGCGACGCGCAGAAAATCGGCAGGCCGTGCGCGAAGTTGGTCGTGCCGTCCAGCGGGTCGAACACCCAGCAGGGTCCGGCGGCGGGTTCGGCGCCGATCTCGGTGGAGAACTCCTCTCCGAGCACCTGGTGTGAGGGGAACCGCTCGGCGATGCAGGCGCGGAACTCGCGCTCCACGGCCACGTCCACCTGCGTCACGAGATCGATCGACGAGGTCTTGCGCTGGACGTGGACGTCACGGCGGAAGTGCTGGAGTTGGACGGCGCCGGCACGAAGCACGGCGTCGACGGCGGTGGCGCGCAACAGCGGGTCGACTGGCATCCCGGCAGTGTATCCGGAGTCGCCGCCCGCGCGGCGCCAGTGTCCGCCCGCCTGGCGACCGGCGCGGCTACGGTCGGGCCGTGAAGGCGGCCGGCGGCCGGCTCAGGTGCTTCACCATGCGCACCTCCATGCCCCCGTCCGGGCACCGGCACAACCGCACGTCGTCCATGAAACTGCGCATGAAGAAGATGCCGCGCCCGTTCGACTTGAGCAGGTTCTCGGGCGCCAGCGGATCGGCGACCGCCTCGGGTTCGAACCCCTCACCCTGATCGCGAATCGAGATGACGAGATCGCGCGGGTCGTCGGCGGGGACGAAGGCGAACTCGACGACGACCTGCTTCGACTCGTCCTGGCGGTTGCCGTGCTTGATGGCGTTGATCACCGACTCGCGGATCGCCACGCCCACCCAGTGCACCGCATCCTCGTCGAGGCCGGCCATCTGGCTCATGCGATCGCTGAGGATCTGAACGAAGTCGAGCATGTCGAAGACACTTCGCATGCTCATCCGGAAGAGACGGGCGGGTTCGGTCATCGAGGTGCGTGGATGACGCCGGCGCCCAGTTGCGTCGAGGGCGGCGTCGGCCGGCAGCGCGCGGGTTGCCCGGTGCCTCGGCGCGGCGACCGACGCGCCCCGGGGTCCCGAGCGAAGCAAGACCCGGGTTTAGTAACACAGCCTCCCGACAGCGTCAAGGCAGCGACGCGCGCGACAACGCACGACGCGTGGGACGTGCGGTCGAGATCGGGTCCCGCGAGCGGATGGTATAGTGCGGGCCGTGTCATCGATCTCGTCGCAATCGCGCCGCGTCGAACCGGCGGTGCGCATCAGCGGCCGCGTCGTCGTTCCCGGCGACAAGTCCGTTTCTCATCGCTACGCGCTGCTCGGCGGACTGGCCCACGGCCGCACCCGACTCGACAATTACGCGCCGGGCAGTGACTGCGCCACCACGCTCGCGTGCCTGGCCGCGCTGGGCGTCGCCATCAGCCGCGACGGCGCGCGCGTGGAACTCGACGGGCTGGGCCTGGGCGGCCTGCGCCCGCCCGCCTGCACGCTGGACGCCAGCAACTCGGGCTCCACCATGCGGATGCTTGCCGGAGTGCTGGCCGGGCATCCTTTCGCGAGCGAGATCACGGGCGATGCCTCGCTCTGCCGGCGCCCCATGCGGCGCGTCGTGGTGCCGCTGGAGCGGATGGGCGCCAGAGTGGATCATCACGACGGGTGTCCGCCGCTGCGCATCCACGGCGGCCCCCTCCGGGGCATCGAGTTCCACCCGGAGGTCGCCAGCGCGCAGGTGAAGAGCGCCGTCCTGCTGGCCGGTCTGCACGCGAGCGGCACCACCACGGTGGTGGAGCCCGCCGCCACGCGCGACCACACCGAGCGGGCGCTGGCCGCCTTCGGGGCGCCGCCGCGCGTGGAGGGCCGCGCCATCACCGTACAGGGCGGCGCCACCCTCACCGCCCGCAGCCTCCTGGTGCCCGGCGACGCCTCCTCGGCCGCCTTCTGGGCCGTGGCGGCCGCGGGCGTGCCGGGGTCGTCGATCGAGATGGCCGGGGTCGGCCTCAACCCGTCGCGCATCGCGTTCCTCGACATCCTGGCGCGCGCGGGCGCGGAGGTGCGTTCGACACGCGATCCGGCAGGCGACGGCGGCGAGGCGGCGGAACCGCTCGGCACCATCCGCGTCAGCCACGCGACGCTGGGCGACGTGGAGATCGCACCCGACGAGGTGCCGGGTCTGATCGACGAACTGCCCGCGCTCGCCGCGCTCGCCACCTTCGGCGGCCGCATCCGCGTGCGCGGCGCGGCCGAACTGCGCGCGAAGGAAAGCGATCGCATCAGCGCCCTGGTCGCCGGCCTGCGCGCGCTGGGCGCCGACGCCGACGAATGGCCCGACGGCTTCGACGTGCGCGCCACGCGACGCCTGACGGGCGGCCAGGCCGATGCCTGCGGCGATCACCGCCTCGCCATGGCGTTTGCCATCGCCGCGCTCGGCGCCACCGCGCCATCGGTCATCCACGGCGCCGACGCCGTGGACGTCTCGTATCCAGGCTTCTTCGAGATCCTCGGAACCATCCGTGCCGAAGGCCGATAAGCTCTATCTCGTGGGCTTCATGGGCGCCGGCAAGACGACGCTCGCCCGCGCGCTGGCGGCCCGGATCGGCTGGAAGCCGGTGGACGTCGACGAGTGGATCGAGCAGCGCGAGCGGCGCACGATCGCCGACATCTTCCGCGAGCGGGGCGAACGGTATTTCCGCGCGATCGAGCGCGAGGCGGTGCGCGCGCTCGTCGCCGAGCGCCATCTCGTGGTGGCCACCGGCGGCGGGACCTTCGTGGATCCCGACAGCCGCGCCACGCTGCTGGCCGACGGCACGGTCGTCTGGATCGACGTGCCGCTGCCGGTCATCCTCGAACGGATCCCGTCGGACGGCCGGCGTCCGCTGGCCGCCGATCGCGCCGCGTTCGAGGCGCTCTACCTCGCGCGGTGCGCCGCCTATCGCAGTGCGCACATCCGCCTCGACGGCACCCAGGGTCAGCCAGGCGACCTCGTCGAACGGCTGCTCGATCGCCTCGGCTGGTGAGTCCCATGCGCTACCTCGTCCTCTCGGACATCCACGCCAACCTGCAGGCGCTCGACGCGGTACTGGCCGCCGTCACCCGCCGCGACGTCGATCGCGTGCTGCTGCTCGGCGACGTCGTCGGGTACGGCGCGAATCCGAACGGCGTGATCGAACGCGTGATCGCGCTGGCGCCCGACGCGCTGATTCGAGGCAACCACGACAAGGTGGCCGCCGGCGTGGAGCCGCCCGACACCTTCAACGCCGCCGCCCGCTACGCCGCCATGTGGACGCTGGCCCATCTGACGCCAGCCCATCGCGACTGGCTCGCCTCGCTGCCGCGCGGACCGGTGGTCGTCGACCAGATGGAGCTCTGCCACGGCTCGCCCGGCGACGAGGACGAGTACATCTTCGAGCCCGCGACGGCGGAAGAGGCGCTGCGCGCTGCGCGCGCGCCGCTCTGCTTCTTCGGCCACACCCACGTGCAGGTGGGCTACCGGCTGTCGGCCGGATCCCTCGGCATGATCCTTCCCGAGGCCGATGCGACGACGGAGGTGGTGCTGGAGCCCGGGCTCCGCTACCTGATCAACCCGGGGTCGGTGGGTCAGCCGCGCGACGGCGATCCGCGCGCGGGATACGCGGTCTACGACTCGGAGGCCGGCGTGGTCCGGCTGCACCGGGTGGGCTACGACATCGCCGGCGCGCAGGCAGACATCCTCGCGGCGGGCCTGCCGGAAGCGCTCGCCCACCGGCTCGCCATCGGCAGGTAGCCGGCGGCGGGCGCCCTCGGGCGCCTCTACCCTTCCTGGCGCGCCGCGTCCCGGCGCGCGCGCTCCTCGCGCCGCTTGAGGTCGGCCGCGTAGGCATCGGCCGCCGCGCGCGACCCCAGGATCCAGCCAATCACCACGCCCACCATGATGGCGGCGGGCACGTAGATGAAGTGCCCGGCGGTCATCTCGCCCATTGGTTCTATCGCCTCTGCAGGTCGTCGACGCGCCGCGCGACGCCCGCCAGTTCACGCTCGACGGCGCCCAGCCGGCGCCAGATGGTCCACAGGTAACCGAACACCATCAGCCACACGAACGCGTAGGCCGCCATCACCATCGGCGCGGCCGGCAGCGTCTCCTGCTGCGCCGGCGGCAACGACGACACGGGTTCGTAGCCATCTCCTCCGGCCTGGTCCGCGGCGGTGACAGCTGGCTGCTGGAGCGCCGCGGCGGGCGCCGGCCCCACGGCCAGCCCGATCAGCAGCATCGCTACCGCAAGAATCAGCGTAGGTGTCTTCATCCTCGTTTCCGATCCGATCGGTCCGGTCAAGCCGATCCCTCCGGCCGGAGCCGGACCTTCATGTGCCGCACCCGCCTCGACACGCGCGCTCCCGAGGTCAGTCGTCGAGCGCGAGGTGGATACCTTCGAGCCGCGTGCGCTGCTCTGCGAGGCGCGTGCGCACGGTCAGCAGCGCCACGTACAGCAGCACGAACGCCGCCACCGACCACCAGAACGCCGGCCGCATGCCGGGATCCAGCGTCATCACCACCGATGTCTTCGGGTGCAGCGTCCGCCACCAGTTCACCGACACGTAGACGAACGGCACGTTGGCCATGCCGAACACCGCCAGCCCCGCGCCCAGACGGTCGCTGCCAGGCCCGCCATAGCGCCGCAGCAGCAGGTAGGCGACGAAGATCATCCACATCACCAGCGTGGAGGTGAGCCGCGCTTCCCACTGCCACCAGACACCCCACGCCTTCCGTGCCCAGATGGGTCCGGTGACCAGCACGATGATCCCGAACAGCACCACCAGTTCGGCCGCGGCCAGCGCCACGCGGTCGGCCGTCGCGCGCCGTCCGAACAGGTAGCGCATGCTGGCCAGCCCGCAGACGAACGCCGAGGCGAACATCGTCATCGCCGCCGGCACGTGGAAGTAGAAGATCTTCTGCACGAGCCCCATCGTGGTCTCGTACGGGGCGTTGACGATCAGGGCCGGCGCCGCCGCGAACATCACGAGCGCCAGTCCCAGCGTCGGCAGGAAGAGCCGGTTCAGCATCGGCATCGCAAGCGTCTCATCCCTCGTCGAACGGGCCGTCGGGCGGCGGCCTCCCGCCTGCCCCGCCCGTTACTCCGTCATCACCGCTTCGAAGGTCCAGAGCGACAGCGTGACGAACACCACGTCGAAGAACACCAGCATCGCCACCCACGCGCGCGCGAGCGGCTCGCCGCCCTCCTGCATGATGGCCGCCGTGCCGCGGACTCCAGCGATGATCACCGGAATCGTGATTGGATACAACAGGACGGGCAGCAGGACGTCCCGGCTGCGCGCCCGGACCAGCATCGCGGCAAACAGCGTCCCGACCGCCGCGAAGCCCAGCGTCCCGGCCGCGAGCAGCGCCACCAGCAGCAGCGGCGACCGGAACAGGTCGGCCTGGAACATCAGCGCCACCATCGGGACGATGAGCACTTCGACGAAGAGCAGCAGCAGCAGGATGCCCAGCAGCTTCCCGGCGTAGACCGCCGGCCTGTCGCAGGGGGCCAGCATCAGCGCCTGCAGCGTCTCGTTGGTGCGCTCCCGCTCGAAGGTGCGGCCCAGCGCCAGCGTGCCGGCGAACGCGATCGCGATCCACAGGATGCCGGCCGACACGTCGTCGACGGGCCGCCCCTGCTTCACGAAGCCGAAGGCGAACACCAGGATGCACGACGCCGCGAAGAAGGCGGTGGTGTAGAGGATCTCGCGGCTGCGCATCTCCACCGTGAGGTCCTTGCGCATCACGAGCCACGCGACGCGGAGGAAGCCGCCGATCCAGGCGCTCACGCCCGCCCTCCGCCGGTGACGCGCTCGCGATAGATCTCGCGCAGCCCGGTCACGCCGCCCGCCGCGATGCCGCTCACCCGGCCGTCGCGCAGGAAGACGGCCTGATCGAGCAGGCCGTCGATCACGTCGAGGTCGTGCGTGGTGACGATGAGCAGCGCGCCGGCGCTCCGCCAGGCGCGCAGCCGCGCGACCAGGGCCTGCGTCGACGCATCGTCGAGGCCCGTGAACGGCTCGTCGAGCAGGACGAGGCGCGGCTGGTGCAGTAGCGCGCGCTCCAGCGCCAGGCGCTGGCGCATCCCGCGCGAGAACCCCGACACGAGATCGCCGCCGCGATCGCCGAGCCCCGCCCGGTCGAGCGCCTCGTCCACGCGGCCCTCGACCGCGTCCAGACCGTAGAGCCGTGCGAAGAACCGCAGGTTCTCGCGCGCCGTGAGCTCGGGGTAGAGGTAGAGATCGTGACCCAGCGCGCCGATGCGGGCCCGGATGGCGGCGCCGCGCTCGGCCGCCGTCGCCCCGCCATAGCGCACCGTCCCGCTGGTGGGCGTGGCCAGCGTGGCGAGGATGGAGAGCAGCGTCGACTTGCCGGCGCCGTTGGGGCCGAGCAGCCCCGTGATGGAGCCGGCCTCGCAGCGGAAGCTCACCTTCGAGAGCGCGCGCCGCCGCCCGAAGTGCCGCGTGACGCTCTCGACGCCGAGACAGTCGAAATCGAACGCGGCGGCAGGACCGCTGGCGGAGGCGGCAGTCACGGGGTCGTGCCGGTCAACGCGTGGCGGCCGGGGCCCCCGCTCCGGCCCTTCCGGTCCCGGATCCCGACGACGTGAACAGCGGCGCGCTGCCGTCGCGGTCCAGTTGCGCGTAGACGCGCTCGAGCTGCGCCATCAACTCCCCCCGCCGATGGGCGAGCCGGGCCGCATCGTGCCCGGCATCGCTTGCACGCTGCCGGTCGATGTCGACCAGGCGGCCCAGCAGCGTCTCGCGCTGATCCTCGAGCTTGCGGCGTCCGGCCGACAGGCGCTGGTCGGGGCCATTGGCCGCCCACCACACGCCGAGACCGGCGATGAAGACCACCAGGCCCAGGGCGATGTAACGCGGCGCGCGGCCGTGGTGCGGCACGCCGCTCAGCTCCACGACCAGCGGGGTGCCCGCCGGCAGCCGTTGCCCCGTGGCCATGAAGTACGGACTGCCGTCCTGCATGGTCACCTCGCGCTGCGCGCCCGCCTGGGGCGACCGGAACTGCATCGCACCCACCTTGCGCACGAGCAGGTTCGTGGTGATCAGGTCGGCCGGCAGGCGCTGGGCGAACGAGAGATCGCCCGAGGACACGTGCAGCCGGTAGGCGATCTGCGCCTTCGTCGTACCCGGCGCGAACGGACCGGCCACCACGAACCGCCGGGCCTCGGCCGTGGCCCGCGGCGACGACCCCTCCAGCACGGTGAGCGAGGTGGCGCCATCGGGCGGCGTGAACACGAGCGGCTCGGTCGCCACCGCCGTCGGCTGGCTGTTGACGATGTCGAGCAGCAGGTAGACATCGACGCCGTCTTCGGTGAACTCCACCGCGACGCGCGACTGCACCAGCCGCCGCACAAGATCCGTCGCCCGCGCCAGCGGCAGCCGGGTCGCCACGGCGATGAAGACGACGCGTGAGCCGGGCGCCAGCAGCTGCGCCCGCGGC